>WRLR01000035.1 GCA_009777515.1 Oscillospiraceae bacterium
GAAGGTGTTTGTTGTTTTGTAGATAGCTGACGACAAAATCGCCGTTTTCTGATTTGACAGGGTTTTTATTATAAAAATCTATCCTGTTTTGCACCTTGCGATAAAACCAACCGCTCCACGGTTCGGCGCCATCCGGCGCGGGCAGGGAATGAATTTTCGCGAGAGTTTCCCCGGCTGACATTCCCCATATGAACTGTTCTGTTTCGGGCAGATGGGGCAATGCATCTCTGGCGTCTTCCCCGTCGAGCCAGCCCGACAGGGAGTAGCAGCTTTCGCCCCTATCGCACAAGCCGAAACCCAGCGGCTCCGGCGTCAAGACGCCAAGCGCATACACACGCTCCATCATGCTGTACTCAGCCTTTTTGCGTTCAAGCTCTGAAATATCAGACACGCGCAGGAGCATACGCCGGCCGTCCGCTGTTTCTGTATAAAATTTTCTATCATCCGACCATCCCTTTGCAATCGGCTCGATTTTAGCTATGTTTGTTGTGCCGTAAATAAGTTTCATTTGCGCGCCTTCCCTGTATCGCGCCAATGCGCTCTGTGATGTGCAGATTATAGCATGTTATTTACATATTTTTCTATATGCTAATTGTATTTTATGGTGAATAAATATATGATATAGGAATAGTCCTATAGGCATAGTACTATAAGGGTAGTTCCAATAGGGGCAGTTCCTTAGGGGCAGTTCCTTAGGGGCAGTTCCTTAGGGGCAGTTCCTATAGGAAACATAGTACTATACTGACGCAAGGGTCGGACGCAAAGGGCGCCGTGCCGGGTGCGCTGCGCCCGGCGCGCGATATACTAATAAGGGGGTAAGTATCATGGCAGTACCAATGAAAGCGGTTAAGGGGTATTATAACAGTAAGCCCGGGATTCAGGTCGGTACTAAGATGGAGGGCAAGATTGAAAAACTGCCCGACGGCTCGTTCAGTTTCAGTGAAGAGGGCATCCAGTTTTTGAAGCAACTGGGCATCGAGTGGGTCATGGTCAACGATCCGCCCGCGCACACCGCTAAGGAGATGAAGCAGCTTAGGGAGCAGCTTGAGGAGAAGGGGCTCAAAATTTTCCGCCTCGCGAACAACAGGCTGCACAACATGTCCTCGGTGACTTTGAACAAGGAGGACCGGGACCGCTGGATTGACGAGTATCTGGAATACATCACGAACCTGGGCGAAGCGGGGGTCTATTACTCGACCTACGCCCACATGGGCAACGGCATCTGGCGCGACACCATCCGCAGGCCTGTCCGGGGCGGGGCCACGGCGGGCGGCCTGAACTTCAAAGCCGAGAACCACGGGCGCTGGGGGGGCGAGAGGTTCTCGTGGCCGCTGAGCCACGGGCGCGAGTATTCGAATGACGAGCTGTGGGAGAACTACGAATATTTCATCAAGAAAGTCAAGCCAGTCGCGGAGTCGGCCGGCGTCTTTATCGGCGTGCACCCGGACGATCCGCCCGGCTATGACATAGCGGGTGTGCCGCGCTGCATATTCGGCAATTTTGAAGGTTATAAAAAAGCGCTCGAAATAGCCGACAGCCCGAACATAGGCGCATGCCTGTGCGTCGGCTGCTGGCTGGAGGCGGGCTCTGCGGCGGGTAGCACGCCCGAGGAGTTCATCCGCTACTTCGCGCGGCAGGGCAAGCTGTTCAAGCTGCATATGCGCAACGTCACTGCGACGCTGGCGGACGACGAGGGCTTCAACGAGACTTTCCCGGACGCCGGCTACTATAACCTGAACAATGTCATGGAGACCCTGGCGGAAGAGGGCTTCGACGGCGCCATAATGAACGACCACCTCATCAACATGGTCGGCGGGCACTACACCTGCGAGGCCTACTTTACGGCATATTTAAAGGGCGCGGTCGACGCGATAGAAAACAGGAAAGCCAAATAATAGCGTCAACATAATATAATTAATTCTTGGCACCAGCCGTTGCGCGCCGGGGGCGAAACGGTTGCGGCGGCGGGCATATGGCATTACGCATAATCACGGGCAGGGCGGGCAGCGGGAAGACGCTTCTGTGTTTAAATGAAATAAAAGAGCGCTTGAGCGGTGTGTGCGGTAAGCATGGTGGGCGCGGCGGGCTTGATGGGAATGGCGAGCGAGGCGGGCTAGATAGGTATAACGGACGCGGCGGGCTTTACTATATCGTGCCCGAGCAGTCGAACCTAGAAGCCGAGCACAGCATGTTTGCGCATTGCGGGGCAGACGGCCTCGCCGGCAGCACCGCCGCCGTGCTTACGTTCAGCCGCATGTCGCACCGCGTTTTTGCCGAGCTTCCAGGCATGAACAGGCAATATATCAACGCGCCGGGCAAGAAGATATGCCTCTCGTCCGTCGTGGAGGAGAGCCGGGGCGAGCTTGATTACTTCAAGGGCTTGAGCGGCTGCGCGGGATTTATTGACGATCTAGCTGCCATGTTCAGCGAATTTAAACAATATAAAATATCTGCGGCTGCGCTCAGCGCGGCTGCGGATATTTTTTACGGCAAAAACACCTCGCTACAATTAAAATTGAAAGAGCTGTCGCTACTGTACAACCGCTATTGCGAGCGCGTCGGCGGCGGCGCCTATGCGGACACAGAGGACGATTTGACGGCGCTCGCTGCGGTCGCCGACGAATCGGGCCTGATCCGTGGGGCCGAATTCTGGATAGACGGTTTTGATGGGTTCACGGAGCAGGAATACGATGTGTTGCGAGGGCTTGTCAGGCACGCAGCCGGCGTCACCGTTTGCCTGTGCTGCGACGGTTCCGCAAAGGCGCCGCTTTTTGCCCCGACTATGGAAACGGCAAGGCGGCTGGAAGAGATAGCTTCGGAATCTGGAGCGATGGCATCAAAGATATCTTTGCAACCTAAGGTATCTTTGCAACCTTTGGATATTAACGAAGTACGCTTGTCTGCGGTAGATGTGCACCATGTGTCCTTACAACCATCGCATCTGCCACCGGCGCAACCGTTCCCGTCGCATCTGCAGCTGGAGTTGCGCCATCTTGAGCGGAACCTGTACCATGGCTATGCAAGCATGTATAAGCAGGCAAACAACGCCGTGTTTTTACGCGAGTTCGCAGACTGCTACGATGAAGTGGAATACGCCGCCGCTTCTATCCGGGCCCTCTGCCGCGAACAGGGCTACCGATATGGGGATATAGCCGTCATCTGCTCGGACCTCGAAGCGTACGCTCCGCTCGTCGGGCCGATTTTCGAGCGCGGCGGCATTCGCTGTTTTATAGATATAAAAAAAGACATCACAGATCACCCTTTAATCCGGCTGATACTGTCATTGTTTGCGATCCTCGACAGCGGCTACGCGCTAGATCCGGTTTTTTCATATCTCAAAACAGGCCTCGCGGGCGTTTCAACGAGCGACATAGACAAACTTGAAAACTTTGCCATCGCGCACGGCATCCGAGGACGGCTATGGAGGGGCGATGCGGAGATATGGTCGGGCGCGGCAGAACTGAACAGTGTCCGCGAGAGGTTTATACAGCCTATTTTGCGATTTGAGGAATCCACCGGCGCGGCTCATACCGGGCCCGAAGAATTCTGTGCGGCGCTTTACGCACTGTTGGAAAATAGCGGGGCGAAGGATGCAGTCAGTAATGTGTTGGCGTCCATCGGGCAGACGCCCGAAGATAGGGCGGCCTATTCCGAGTGGAAGCAGATTTGGGACATTGTCATAGAAATACTCGATCATATAGCAGAAACAGGCGACGTAGCGGGACGAACGCCCCGGAACTCTCCGGCGCGTGGCAGAAGCGCTTATACGAATATATTTCGCAGCGGTGCAGAGAGCTACAAGGTAGGCGCCATCCCGCCGTCCTCGGACGAGGTGCTCGTCGGGAGCGTGGACAGAACCCGGCAGCGCAATGTAAAGGCGTTGTTCCTGCTGGGCGCGAACGAGGGAGCTTTTCCAGGAACACGTAAAGCCGCCGCTCTGTTCAATGATAGCGAAAGGGTTGCGCTGCGCGCGTCGGGGCTTAAAATTGCCAACGACTCGGCAGCGGCGTCTATCGATTCGCTTTTCCGCGTGTACAGGACGCTGACCATTCCATCCCGTCGCCTCTCCATATCATGGACAGCCACGTCGCCCAGTGGTAATGCCGCGAAACCTTCATATATTGTAAAACGCCTCGGGAGGATGTTTGCCCCTCAGGATGCAGCGCCGGAGCATGCCACTTTGAAAATATATTCGCGAGATAACGCGCTGGAGGGTCTGATCCGTGAGTTCAAGGCCTCCAGAGCCGCCGGTTTGCCGCCAGCGCCTGAATGGGGCGCTGTCCACCGTTGGTTCATGGGCAGGGGCGACAGCGCCCTGGAATCCATCATGCAGTATTTTGACTACCGCAAGCCATGGGTGCGGTTACCCGGCAGCACGGCCTTTAATATAACAAGAAACATCAGCGTTTCGCAGTTGGAAAGATACGCGGCATGCCCGTTCTCGTATCTCGGTGAGTACTTGGTTCGCGCTCTGCCCAGGCGAGAACATAAAATCGAGGCGCCCGATGTGGGGTCTTTTGTCCACAAGGCCATTGAAATAGCGTCGCGCGGCATGTCAGAGCCCGACAGCAATATATCGATTGACGAATGCAGGGCGCGGTCGGGCGAGGCAGTCGACTGGCTGCTCGCGGAAGACAAGGTCAGCGTGTTTGCTTCCAACAGCCGAAACAGATATCAAAAAGACCGTGTCAAGGATATCGTGGCATGGAGCATATACGCAATGTCGAAGCATACCGCTGTGGGCGCTTACAAGCCATGGAAACATGAAATGCGTTTCAGTGCCGAAATAGAAGCCGCGCCCGTATGGCACGATATAACTGCCGCGCCTGCTGCGCCTACCGAGTCTGCCGCGTCTGCCACGTTTGCCGAACCTGCTACGCATGCCGCATCTGTCTCGCCTGCTGCGCCCGATGCTCTCGCAGTGCCCGCCGGGCAGCCGCCACTCACGATCCGGGGCATCGTTGACAGGGTGGACGTCGCAAATGCGGGCGGCAGAACATATGTGAGGGTCGTCGACTACAAAACAGGCCACAGGCGCATATCGATCTGCGATATTGTCAACGGCCTGACGCTCCAACTACCGGTATACCTCGAAGCTGCCCTCAATGCCGCTTCCCTTGGAAGTAATGTGGGCGGCGGGAATCCACTGCCGGGGGGGATGTTCTATTTCGAAACGCGCCAGCCCGTTATAAACGCAAGCAAAAACGGGCGAGCGGCGCTATATGGGGGTAACGCAATGCAGGGGGCGCGAACAATAGATAGCGACGCGCGGGCGGCGGCAACGCCGCCTGCGCCCGATGACGCGTTGCTGGACTTGATGACAATGAGCGGCTATATAATAGGCGATGAAGACGACTACGAAAACACCTATGAAAAAGACATACGTGAAATCGGCGCCTCGCGTATAATAAAAGGCGTATCGGTCAAGCGCGACGGGATGTTTACCGCGAGGGTCTTTGCCCCGGACTTGGAAGATTACGCGTTGATCAACCGCGCCGTCGCGATGAGCATCAATGAAATATGCGCCGGGCTGGGCATGGGGCGCTTTGACGTCGCCCCGTATAAAAAATCCGGAAGGACCCCCTGCGGCTATTGCAAGTACAGGGGGGCATGCGGGCTGGACATAATCAGGCAAAACGAGGCTTTTCGTAAAATAACAAGAAAAAGCGACAAAAACTACCTCATGGATCTGCGTGACCTGCAGCAGGGGCAAAGCGGCAGCCATGGGGGCGACGCGGGCATCAAATGACGCCGTTCGCGCTGATCGCGGCCGGCGCCATTGCTATCGCCGCCGTTGTCCTGCTGCTTTTTATCGCATACATGCGCCGCGAGGCGACGCGCGTGGTTTTGGAAACCGTCCGCTTGTACGACGGCGACGACGGCCTCCGTGTCGTGCAGCTCTCGGACATCCACATTAAAATCGGGGGCGCGCCTCCCGAAAAAATAATCCGGATGATCCGCGACGCGAACCCGCATGTTGTCATGCTTACAGGTGACTACATCGATTCCCCCAGCGATGCGGAGCCTTTCATCGCGTGGATGGGCGAACTGGTCGGCGCGCTCGGCGGGATCGACGCGAGTCGCAAGGATAGCGGGGACGGTACGGTCGGCGGGGTGAGTTTTTACCTGTGCTTCGGGAACCATGACAATGAAGCGTTTTTGCGCGCCCCGTCGCTGCGGCGCGAATTTACTAGGGCGTTGAAGCGCATGGGCGTCTATGTCATGGAGGACCGGACGCTGTCGTTTTCGCACAACGGGAAATTGTACGCCGTTACGGGGTTTTCCGACTTCTACTATGCTCCGCACAGCAGCATCCAAAGGGCGCTAAACGGGACGCCAAAGGGCGCAAGCTACCATATCGGTATATCGCACAACCCGGACCTCGCCATGGAGCTACGCGGCCCGCGCCCCGATTTGCTCCTGCTGGGGCATTTCCACGGAGGCCAAATATGGATGCCGTTCCATCTTGAGTACACCTGCCTCCGCAAGGAGCGGCTGTGCAAAATCGGCATTCGCCGGGGCCTGCATGAGTACGGCGGCAGGCGTATATACATCAGCCGGGGCATCGGTTGCGTGATGTTCCCGTTCAGGCTCGGCTCGCGCCCCGAGATAACATTATTTTTACTTCCATGACATAAACATCTTGCTTGCGCTCATATAATATTGATAGGATAATCATAACGCCTCGCGGCATACGCCATATTAAACGCGAAATTATATTATTCAAATTTGTCTACATTAATTTTGCAATATGGCGTATGAGCGAGCCAATAGTTTATAGGGGGTCTATTAAATGTCCAATCAAAAGAAACTCCGGGTAGGCATCATCGGTTGCGGGTTTATCATGAAGCTGACGCACACCGGCACGCTGGAACGCATGGACGACGTGGACGTTGTAGCTGTGGCGGATCCCATCGAAGAAAACCGCAGCGCCGTAGCTGCCCGCTTGGGCGCGCCGGCCGCGTACGCCGACCACAGAGCGCTATTCGAGTCCGAAAAGAATCTGGACGCAGTTATCATCGCCGTGCCTCCCGCGCTGCACGCGGGCATAGAGGAGGAGGCCATCGAGCGTAAAATCCATTTCTTGGTCGAAAAGCCCATGACGCTCGATTTGGACCTTGGCAGGCGCATAACCGACGGCGCCGCGAAAGCGGGGCTCGTCGCTGCGGCGAGTTTTCAGGACCGCTACATGGACATCACAGATCGCATGAAGGAGGAAGTGTCGCGGACGGACGTCGGGCTGATCCATGCCACATGGGCACAGGACGTCGCCATCAAGGGCTGGTGGATGAAAAAAGACACCAGCGGCGGGCAGCTATTTGAGCAGACCATCCATTTGGTGGACATGGTCCGCTATCTGTTCGGCGACTTTGAATCGGTGTTCGCGATGAAAACATCTGGCATCGTAAACAAAGCCGACTACGGGGATTACGATTTGGACGATAGCTCCACAGCCTTGTTCCGCCTGAAGTCCGGCGCCACAGCCACGTTCTTTTCGGCGTGCTACCTGACCTCCGGCGGCGTCACCATCGACAACGGCATCGTAGCGCTGGGGCGGCAGCGTTCATTCGCTTACTCGCTGCGCAGGAGCCTGCGCGTCGTGACGCGTAGTGCGGACCTCTGCTATCGGCGCATGAACGATTCAACATTCGACTCGAACACCGCGTTTTTCAACGCAGTCCGAAAGGGCGACCCGTCCGCCGTGCGTTGTACATATGGCGACGGGCTGAAATCGCTGGAGGCGTGTTTCGCGGCGAACCAGTCGATGGATACCGGCAAGCCCGTTATGTTATAGGCATATTACTACATTTCAACGTACTGCGCGGGAGCGGCATCTGGGCATCCAGGGCCGCCCCTGCAAAAACCTATTAAAAACGTTATTGTATTAACAAATTGTTAATTATTAATAATAAGTGCTTTGCTACAATAAACCCTTGCTTTTTGTGGCTCGTTTTGTTATTCTTTTTTTACTGCTCTTAAATATCAATTCCATACAAATGAAAAATGGCTTTAGGGGTGCAAAAGATGATTATCGATAGCAACGGCAGGCTTTTTGGCAAAGTCAGCATCATTGACGTGTTGATTATTGCCCTCGTCATAGCGGCGTGTTTTTTTATCGCCGTCAGGTATTTTTCCTCCAGGGACAACCCCATCGGGGCGGGCAGTTCGCTCGACGAACTGGAAATAAAGTTCTATTCCGAGGAAGTCAATAATTTTGTTGTGGATGCGATTAAAGCAGGCGACGCCGCCAAAGAGTTTGCGCAGTACGCAAATTTCGGGACTGTCGTTAATGTCGAGAAAGCAGACTCGATCACGTGGGTCGGCGACTTCGACGGTTTCATCCTCCCCTCGTCCAAGGACGGCCATTATTCATCCATCATTGTCACCACGCGCGCGCGGGGCCGGATCAACGATATAGGGTTCGAGTTAGACGGCACCAATTATTTCGTTGGCAAAACCGTTATCATGCAGTTTGGGAAAGCCGGGTTCCAAGGGCGGATCGCGGGCGTGGAGCGCGTCGCGGATATCGAGGCCGGCGCAATCAGCAACGCGTCAGCCATAGAGGCCGAAGGCGGCGCCGACATGGACTCGCAGCCCGATGAAGCCGAAGACGACAGGGATTCGGCATGAACCCGCGCAAAGACGCCGGCGAGAATTCGCGTGACGGTGCAGGCGCAGGTTCGGGCGCAGATTCGGGTTCGGGCACAAGTTCGGGTTCAGGTGCAGGTGCGGGCGTTGGTACAGGTGTGGGTTCAGGTTCGGTTGCGAGTGCGGGCGCGGGTGCTAGCGCGGGCGTTGGTGCAGGCACAGGCGCCGCTGCGGCGCTGCTGCCCAGGCTGGCCGCCGGGAGCGGCGCGGCCCGCGCTGTCAGGTCCGCGTCCAGGCACATAAAATGGTTTTCGCGCGCCAGCAAGATAGTCACGTTCCTAAAGAGGCCCGAGCGGCTAACATCCTTTTTTTTCCTCTCGTCCATCGGCAGGGCGATCACAGCGGTCCCCGACTCTTGCACGCGTACGCTGAAACGCACAGGCGTGTATCTCAACCGCAATATCGGCAACACGTTGACGCTCTGGGCGCTCAAATGGTTCGGCGAGCGCTTTGACGTTTTCTTCATATTATTCGTCGCGGCGCACGCGCTGCTGCCGTTCGCGCTCTACCGCAACCCCATCACCATAGCGGCGCTGGCGTTTCTGACGTTCAGCGCCTGCGCGCGCGTGGCGTTCGTGAGGAACCAGTCCGCAGTGTTTTCTCTCAAGCGCGTCGACCCAGTCTTTTTGCTGTATTTTTTGTCCATCGCGGCGTCGACGGTCTATTCCATGCTCGGCGCGGGCAGCGGGGCGGCCTCACTGACGACGTCGGTACTATACCTGGCCGCGATCTATTTTACGTTCCTCATTGCCAACGCGTATTATGAGCACTCGCGGCTCGTTATGCTGATCCGCGTTCTTGTCGGCGCGGCCACGCTGGTCGCGCTGTACGGTATATACCAGTATCTGCGCGGCATCCCCATCGACGTGACGCAGACGGACCAGACGACGGGCGGCGCAAGCCTCGCGATGGGGCGCGCGGACTCCACCCTCGGGAACCCCAATGTGCTTGCGGCGTGGCTGCTGCTGACCATCCCGTTTGCTGCTGCGCTGGCGTTTTTCGCAAAGAATTGGCTGCGCAAGGGCTTTGCCGCGTCCGTCGTGTTGTTGCTCGCCGTCAGCCTGCTGCTGACTCAGTCGCGCTCCGGCTGGGCGGGCCTGTTCGCGGCGGGCGTCGTCTTTGTCTTTTTGCTGGATTGGCGGCTGGTGCCCTTGTTCGCTGCGGCAGGCCTACTTTCGCTCCCGTTTTGGCCCAGGTTCATCCTCGACAGGCTGCTCATCGCCGGCGCCGACACGTCGAGCGTCTACCGTTGGACCATATACGCGGGAGCGTACCGGATGGCCTCGGCGAACTGGGCGACGGGCGTCGGGATAGGCTTGGAATACTTTAAGCGTCTGATAAACAATTACGTTTACTTCGCCTATGAAACGGCGCCTGTGCATTCGCACAACCTGCTGCTGCAGATTTGGCTGGAGTCCGGGATCGTCGCCGTGCTCTCGTTCCTATGGGCGCTGATCAGGCTGATAAAAAAAGGCGGGGCCTATATATTTAGCCAAAAGCGCGGCGCCACCCCCAATATTCCGGCACGCTACCGCCGTCCGGGCCCGGGCGGCGCGGCATACGAGACGCGCATGATATTGACGGCGTGCATTTCAGCTATGATCGGTTTTTTGGTTATGGGCTGCTTTGAATATGTCTGGTTTTTCCCCAGATGCATGAACTACTTTTTCATGATAGTCGGCATCTTCTACTGCGCGGTCAACCTGTCCGCATCCGCCGCAAACAACAGCCCGCGCCCGCAACGTTAATAATTTTTAATTTTATGGCTACGGAGTCAGTATATGAATTGCCGGTTCTTCCTGATCTATTGTAATTTCAAACCCAAATATATCCCCAAATTCTTCGAACGTATACTGCCTGTCGGGAAGCTGAAACGGTTCTCCGTTTTTTGTCACGTCCCAATGATAGCGGAGAGCCTCCCAGTCTTTTTTTTCCGCAGAATTGTCGCTCCTAACCGCGAGCCAAACATCGCCGTTGATGGTCCAAGTCCTTATTTCATCATCAACCATGTAATCGCCATCTATTTGACTGACATATTTAGTGATAATGCCGTCTTTGCCAAATACTTCCATTGTATTTATCATGTATGTTCCCGTAGACTTATTATAAGAGTAATAATGATGTTCTCTGGATATATTTTCTTGGTTTAAATATATTATAAAGATAGTTCTCGCAGGAAAACGTTCCCAAACGTCATAAGGCAACTCTTCTCTTCCAATGTACCCGTCCCTCATCATATCCAAATACCTTTCTTGCATCTTCGTCAAGTTATCTGCCTGCGCGTTTTGATTTTCGGCGCTACGTTCATCCAAAAAACGATAAAATAAAATCACACTGGCGTCTGAGGAATTGATATATATGCCGGGATATGAATAACTGATATAATTAGATTCTGAGGGATTGATTGGGTAAAATGGAAACGGTTTTAGCGACGTTATTGTGTTCTCAACTATTTGCGGCACATTTTCTAGATCATAGAAACTCGAAACCGTTATATTAATGCCGTTACTGTCTAAAATCCCGTCACTGTCCCTTCTTTCAAATAATTCCACCGGCAAATCGGAATGGATAGCATTTAGCGCAACATCTTTTTGTTTGTCGAACAACGCACAGGCATAGTTGCTCGTTGGGTCAGTTCCATATGGTCCAAGCTGGGAGTTGTAAACACCAGCCACAACTTCAAATTCAACGCCATTGTCATCTTTAAAATAGTAAATGTTTTTAGCATAGCCATCGCTGGTTTTGCTTTCTTTTAAAGCTGTATACCGGTACCCGATTTTCATTGAGGATTCCAAACCCAATTCTACTTTGTCAAGCGAACGAGGCTCCCCGCAACTTGACATACATGCTACTACCATAACCGCAGCTATGATAGTTGTAACCTTATTTTTGATGTGCATAATATATTTCTCCATATTTACAATCGCCTATAGTTTACGCATTTTATAGGTTCAGTTAATACATATAGTATATTATTCAATAAAAGGATGCGAATGTTTTTTCCAGCATGTCGCCCAGCGAGAACTTTTCCTCTATCGTGCGCAGCGCGGCCTGCCTTTTCGCGTTGACCAGCGCGCCGCCGCCCATCCGGAACGCCTGTATCGAGCGGCACAGCGCGTCCACGTCCCCATATGCGACGAGCTCGCCGCAGCCGTTCTCATTGTTGACTATCTCGCTGTTGCCGCCCATGTCCGTGGCAATGACGGGCAGCCCGCACGCAAGCGCTTCCAAAATTAAAAAGCTCAGCGCCTCGTGCTGTGATGGGTTGACATAGACGTCCGATGCGTAAAACAATGGTTTAATGTCGCTGACAAAGCCCGCAAAAGTGACGACCCCTGACAGCCCGAGGGATCTAGCCTGTTCGCGCACCTCCGCCTCCAGCGGGCCGTCCCCCGCCAGGACGACGCGCAGCCTCTCTGTGCCATGCAGGCCCGCCAGCCTCGCCAGCGCGTCCAGCAGGAAGCGGTGCCCCTTGTCGTGCGCAAAACGCGACGCGCACAGAAAAACCTGCTCGTCATCCGCGATACCGTATGCCCTCCGCGCGCCCGCGCGCACAGCGCCGTAGTCCGCGCCGGGCCGCCAGGCCGCCGGGTCGACGGCGTTGTGTATCACAATGATTTTGCTTTTCGCATTGCCGTTTTTGACAAGGCGCGGCGCGCCTGCCTCGCATACGGATATGATCCTGTAGTCGGCGCGCGTCATCACGCGGTTGGCAAGCCGCACGGGCAGGCTGTTCGCGGTCACAAAGTGGTTCGTGTATACGACTCTTATATATCGGTTGAACAGGATTTTAGAGAGGATCGCTATATAGTTTTCGCGGAGGTAGTTGGTATGTATTACGCCGATCTTCAGGTCCTCGCAGAGCATGGCCAGGCGCCGTGCCGCAGCAATGTCGAACGGGCCGCGCATGACGATCTGGTGGCACCCGACGCCGGCGCCTTGCATGTGATCGAGCAAGGGGCCCGGCTCATTGTATGCGAAAAACGGGCGCATGCCGTAGCTTTCCGCGCGCTCGGCCAATGTCCGCACATAGCGCTCCGTCCCCGCCTTGCCTGCATGGTTGATGAGAAACAGGATATTAGCCATGTGCCAAGGTTATATCGAAAAACGCCCGCTGTCAAATGCGCCTATATCATAATTTAGATAATTTAGATAATTTTAATAATTTAGTTATCTTAGATATCTGCGGTTCGCGTGAGGTTCTTCATCCAATTAAACCGGTTGATCTTCACAACCGCTACGAAGCACTTGAGCAGTTGATCGCACTTTAAGCACGCGAACACGATCCAAGGCGGCATGCCGCTCACCGTTGCAATGATGGCCAGGGGCAATACGACGCCGAATACGAAGATTGTGTCGTTCTTGAATACGAATGATACATCCCCGCCCGATTTGACCAGCCCGAACAGGCATGTGGCTTGATAGCATGTCCCAACAGTGGTGATCGCCAATATATTGATGAACTGCGCCGCGTAAGAACGCGCCAGCGCCGATATGCTGTAAAGTGAAATGAAAGGATCGCGCAACATGAAGATTATCGATCCGGAAAATAATCCGACGAACGCAAATATCAATTGTACCGTTTTGGCGTACTCTTTCATTTTTTCATATTGCCCCGCGCCGACGGTTTTTCCGGTGATTACGCCGACTGCGGAGGATAGCCCGTTCATCCAGATAAATATCAAGCTGGAAAGCATGCCGGCGACGCTTGCAGCGGTGATTGCTTCAGAATCAAAACGCCCCAGTATCGCGCTGCTCACCAACATATTGACCGACCATACGATGTTCCCGCCCACAATAGGCAGCCCGTAGCGGATAAAATCGCTTAGCAACAATCGATCGAATTGGAAAAAGTCTTTGATCGTCAGTTTCAATTTTTTATCGACAAAAAATATATACAAAATTGCGAGGCTTAGTTCAACTAGCCGCGATATAACTGTGGCTATCGCAGCGCCCCTGATGCCCATCACGGGAAATCCCAATTTGCCAAAAATGAGGATATAATTGAGCGAAACGTTTACAGACAGCGTGGCGAATGAAATATACATGCCGATTTTTGCCGTTTCCACCCCGCGCATCGCCGAAATCAATACCTGCGAGATCGCAAAAGGCATATATGAACAGGCGACTATCCGTAAATATGCGGCGCCCTCCGCGATCACGCCCGCATCGTTGGTAAACAAGCTGATTATTTGGCTAGAAAATATCAAGCAAACGGTGGTCAATACTGCGCTCGGCGCGAGTGTAAACATCGTGCCTATCGAAACGACCTTTTTTATGCTGTTTCTATCGTCTTTGCCCCAATACTGCGCTGCCAGGATGAGGAGCGCCCCGGTCGTCCCGCCGATGTACATGACGATCAGCGTATGCGGCTGGTTGCCCATATATACGCCCGAAACGGCGTTGTCGCCCAATCGCCCGACCATGAGGTTGTCTGCGAAATTGACGGCGAACGTCACTAAATTTTGCAACGATATCGGGATCGCAAGCCGTAGCAACGTTTTGTAAAAAGATCTGTCGCGCGTCAAAACCATGTTTCGATCCCTTTCCTAAGCCGCCAATAGCAAAATAGATGGGTTCGCGGTTTTCAGTTCCGCGCGGCTGCGCGCGTTCCGCGCCAATATATTAGCACAGCCAACCCAAAGTGGCAAACAATTGAATAAATAGAAAAGTAAAATGAATAGAAAAGTTAATAGAAAAGCAAATAGAAAAGTAAAAAGCAAGTAGAAAATACGATAATAAGGCGATACGACGACAGGGCACGCTTATAGGTACGCTTATATTTTCAAAGCATAGCGAATAGAACGTTATTAATTGCTTATTAATTTTCGAATATGAAATATATGAAATGCAGCTACGATATGCTCTCCAGCACTTCTTTGTCCACTTTTAGGGCGTAGGCGGGGTCCGTTTGCCATTCGGCTATGCGCTCGGCCAGCTTGCTCTCCCTGAGCGCATGCTCTATTTCCGGCGCCAAGTCCTCATATGCCCTGTGTATGCGCCCCTCAAGGTGTACGACATAATAGCCGTACGACGTTTCGACAATGGCGTAGTCGCCCTCTTTAGCTTCTTCGAACGCCCATTCCAATATTTCCTCAGGCTCGTATGGGTCGTCCCTGGCTACCATGCGCTCGCCGCCTCCCAGCGCGGCGCCGGGCTCCTCGGAAATTTGCGTGGCCAGGCTGGCCATGTCGGCGCCGGCTATCAGCTTGTCCAACGTGTCTTCTGCCAGCTTTTTGGTTTCCTCGGCGGAGCGCTCTGATTTTAAATCCGCGCCTTCCATGAGGAACAATATCTGTTGAAACCTGACCATGTCGCCGTATGCGTACAGGTTTTGTTCGTAATATTCACGGACATCGCCTTCCGTTATGATGATGGCGTCACGCTCGTCCTCGTACAGCTTGTCCCGCAACGCGACCGATTCGCTGATCTTCCAATAGTCCGCAAGGTCGATCCCGTATTCGTCGGAGAGGATTTTTTCAAATGCGTCCTTGCCACCAAACCGGTCTATCTGCGCTTTAACGTCCATGTTGATGTTTTCGTAGTCGTCCTGGTCGAGTGCGATCCCCCGGCTCTCCGCAACCGCTTCGCAAATCTTGAGGCGATGGAGCTCTGCCAATACCTTATCGCGAGCCTCGTCGAGGCGCGTCGTCCCGTTCGACGCGGTCCGCGTCCAAAACAGCACGTCCTCGTCGTCGCCCGCCTCGATCCCGGTATTGAGAAGAAGGGCACTTTTGAACGCGTTCAGCATATATCGGAATTCCGGCTGCGTGACAGCTAGTCCAGCCACCTGCGCGACGGGTGGGAGAGCCGCGCCGGCCGGCGCTCCTATATAATCGGCGAATTCGGCGTCTACCCCCGAGTCCTCGATGTCCTCTGTGTAGGCTGCAACCGTGGTTTGGGCGGTCGTCGCTACGGGCGCCGCAGTCGTTTGTGCGGGCGTTGCAACTTCCGCAGTGGTCTGCGCCGTGGTCTCTACATTTCCGCCCGCGCCGCAACCGACCGCTGCCACCAGCAAGGCGACCAACAGCGCTGCAAGTACAGCCGTTCTATATATAGCATGAAAATGTAATTTCATCTTGCTCACCCCGTTAATATGCTAACCACCATATTTTCATATCTATCTATACCCGCTAACGGCCATGCGTCAACAACGTAAAATTTTTTACATGAAAAATGTATGATCGTCGTGCCTTGTTGCGGCGCGATAAGCGTCTACTGCGTAGCCGGGACATCGCGCCATACGAGGGCATCGCGCCATACGAGGGCGTTTTGTATGCTATCTTGTTTTTGGTATGTCTACTTTGGACATCACTTCGCCGATGCCGTGCCTTATCACCATTAACGCGCGGGAGTCGCTGTCCGTCCCGCTTTTGTTGATAATGATCAATTTATCGCCCCTGTAGTATTGAACCAGCCCCGCAGCCGGATACACGACCAGCGACGTCCCGCCGATTATCAGAACGTCCGCCTGCCTGATGTATTTGATGGCGAGCGCGATGTCGTCCTGGTTCAAGCTCTCTTCGTAAAGCACCACGCCGGGCTTGACTATTCCCCCGCAGCCGCAGGTGGGCACGCCCTCCGAGCGGGCGACATAGCCCACATCATATGACTGCCCGCAACGGAGGCAGTTGTTGCGGTGCACGCTGCCATGTAGCTCGACGACATTTTTCGATCCGGCTTTTTGGTGCAGCCCGTCAATGTTCTGCGTGACGACTGCGCTCAGCCTGCCGTCGCGCTCCAGCTCCGCGAGCTTCAAATGCGCCGGGTTGGGCGCGGCGTCCAAGTACAGGATGTTAGCCCTGTAATACGAAAAAAAGGCTTCGGTATTGGCCATAAAAAACGAGTGGCTCAATATTTTCTCAGGCGGTATTGTTGGTTCCGAAGGAAACGTTTGTTCCGCTGGAACAGCATTGCGCGTGCCGCCGCGCGTACTGCTGTACAGGCCACCGGCGCTCCGGAAATCCGGTATACCGCTCTCCGTCGAGACGCCCGCGCCGCCAAAAAACACGATGTTGCTACTGCTTGCCAACACCGCGTTCAACTGTTCGATATATAAATGATTATCCGATGCGTCGCCGTTCATATAATAATTTACCTCATATATTTACCCAAATAGGCGATTGTAAAAGTCGCGGACGCACAATGTGCGTCCATACATATGGGCAGCCAATTTTGCATATATACAAAATGTTGTAGGGGCGAACAGTGTTCGCCCGTAAAATACCGGTTTTTCAATCGCTTATTACCCTAAATTCGCACAGCAAACATGCGTTTAACGTGCTAAACCAGTTTCACTAGTTTTGCCTATTTCACATGTTTAGCCGAAGCAGACCTTGTTTCGACCGCTGTTTTT
The DNA here is from genome assembly GCA_009777515.1 of Oscillospiraceae bacterium. Taxonomy (GTDB): domain Bacteria; phylum Bacillota; class Clostridia; order WRLR01; family WRLR01; genus WRLR01. Next base: position 17,006 of record WRLR01000035.1, read on the forward strand.
CGCCTGGTACAGATAGGAGTCGGCCATATCGACAAATTCGTCGGACGGATCGTCGGGGGCCGGCCGCATGCAGGTCACCCCAATGCTGACGGTCATTTGCGTATCCTCGCCACTGCCCGCTATGAGGCGTAAATCAGCGATGCGCTCGCGCAGCGCGCCCGCAATTTCGACCGCAGGCGCAAGCTCCGTATTGGGCAGTAAAATCGCGAACTCGTCGCCGCCGATCCGGGCGGCGAGGTCCTGCGCGCGCTTCGCGGCGGACTCCAACAGGCCCGCCACGGTCTTTAGCATAAAATCGCCCTGCTTATGTTTGAATGTGTCGTTGTATTCTTTAAAATTGTCCAGATCGATGACCATAACGGCGATGGGCTTCTTTTCACGTATCGCGTGCGCCCATTCCATCGAAAGCCGAAGGTCGAAATTGCGCCTGTTCGGTATGCCGGTCAGCGCGTCCGTCATGCTCAGGCGCTCAATTTCGCGGCGCTGGCGCACATTGTTTATCTGCGTCTTCACCCGCGCCTTTACGACGACGTCCAAAAAAGGCTTCGTTATATAGTCCGACGCCCCGAGTATCAGCCCCTTTTCCTCGTCTTCGGCCGTAGAGAGGCTCGTTATGAATATGACTGGCGTGAGCGACGTCTCAGTGTGCTCCTTTAGCTGCTGCAGCACTTCGTAACCGCTCATATCCTCCATAACGACATCGAGCAGTATCAGGTCCGGGCTCTCGGAAACGGCCAGTTCCAGCGCCTCCTGCCCGCTTTTTGCCATGTAGATCTCATAATCGGCCGACAGTATCTGATTGAGGACCTTCAGACTGGAGGGTTCGTCGTCGACCAGCAGTATGCCCGGTTTCTTTTTATATGCCGTGTTGTCTTCGTCCATTATCATTCTCTCCGCATTATACCCGGCTATACGCCCCCGCACCCGTGTCAAATCTTTGCGGGCTGCGTCGCCGCCAACTCGCGCTCTGCGTCCGAGAGCAGCGAGTCAATGGTATTTATTGTTTCAAGCGCGTTTTTAAAATCGTAGTTTTCAATCTGCCGCGCCAGGCCCCGCGCCATGTCGCCGAAAGGCGCCAGCGCCCCCTCTATCTCCCCGATATATTCGAAGGCCGCCGCCCTGTGCGACTTCACCAGCGGGGCGAGGCTGTCCAGCAGCCCCCGGGCGCGGTATATGAGGTCCTCTGTCAGCTTCGATATATCGTATTCGTTATATACCCGCAATTTATTGTTTGAATTAATGGTCGCGCCAATAATTTGAGCAAACTCGCCATCGTCGGCGATCAGCCGCTCAATTTCGGTATGGGTCTTTAAAAACTCCTGCCTCATTATGTAAAGCTGCTCGTCCGTGCATCGCGCCTCGCCGTCGGAGAGCCCCGCCTCGATGGCCTGGGCGGCGTCTGCGAGGGCGTCGGCGCCAATCATGCGGGCCGTGTTCTTAAATGTGTGCGCCAAACGGTAGACAAGCGCGATGTCACCGTCCGCCAGACCGTCCACGATGTTTTTGTACGTGTCGCGCTGGTAGCGCGAAAAATCCGTCAGGAGCTGGAAGTACATGCTCTCGCTGCCGGCCGAGTACATCAGCCCGCGCTTGGTGTTGATGACCCTGCCGGCCATGCTGCTGTCTTCCGCCACCGCGTCGGACCCCGACTTTGTCTCGTAGCGTAGTATGCGCCCCGCCGGGAGCCATTTTTTGAGCATGCGGTTCATGTCCTCGGACAGAATGGGCTTTGCCAAATAGTCGCTCATGCCCGCAGTGAGGAACGCCTTGCGCTCCCCCATCACGGCGTTGGCTGTCAGGGCGATTATGGGCAGGCTCTGCAGGCGCAGCGCGTCGGCGGCGCGGATCAGCCGCGTCGCCTCCATGCCGTTAATGTCGGGCATCATATGATCCATAAAAACGATGTCGTATTCCTGTTTCTTGATTTTTTCAATCGCGTCGTACCCGCTCGTCGTCACGTCGACGTCGATGCCGTGCGTAGCGAGGAACGCCCGCGCAACGGTGAGGTTTATCTGGTTGTCGTCGACCACCAGCACCGATGTCCCGGGCCTAGCGATGACGTGGGGCGACGAGGTCACGCTCTCAATCTTCGAGGGGTCGCCGGGGGGCAGCGGCAGATGGACGGTGAAGCGCGACCCGACGCCGTACTCGCTGTGTACCTCGATCTCGCCGCCCATGAGGTCCGTCAGGCGCTTGACGATGGACAGCCCCAGGCCGGTGCCGACAATGCCCCGGTTCCGGACCTGGTCGATCTGCTCGAAGCTTATAAACAGCCTGGGCATATCTTCTTTCTTAATGCCTATGCCGCTGTCTTCCACGATAAAGGATATAATATGGTCGCCACGGTTGCCATGGCTGCTATGGTCGCTATGGCTGTCATGGTTGCTATGGTCGCCATGGTTGCCACGGTCGTTATGATTGACAAGGTCGCCATGGTCGCCACGATTGCCATAGTTGCTGCGGTCGCCACGGTTGCCCGCATGCCGGACTGTGAAGCTCACATACCCGGTATGCGTGTATTTTATAGCGTTGCTCAGCAGGTTGTTGAGTATCTGGCGCACGCGTATTTCATCGCCGAACACCACGTCGGGCAGACCGCTTTCGAACTGGGTGCGGAACTCCAGGTCCTTCACGCCTGTCGCGAACGCGTTGAGCGAGCACATGTTGTCGTACAGCATATTGAGGCTGAAGTCAATCGGCAGGATATCGAGCTTTTCCGCCTCTATCTTTGAAAAATCCAGTATGTCGTTGATGATCTGCATCAGCGCCTTAGAGCTGCGCCTGATGTCGTTAAAATACCCGGTCTGGGTCTTGTCCAGGTTGTCCGTCCGCATCAAGTCGCCCATGCCGACGATGGCGTTCATAGGCGTCCTAATCTCGTGGCTCATCCTCGCGAGGAAGTCGGACTTCGCGCGGTTCGCGTGCTCTGCGGCCTGCCTCGCGGAATCGGCCTCCAGTTTGCTTTGGAACACCGGGGTCACGTCGGTGAGATCGATAAACAGGCCGTCAACGGTCCCCAGCAGCCTGCTCGCGATCACCTTAAAATATTTCATCTGCCCGTCTATGACAATTTCGCATGTTTCATCCAATAGGCCGTTACTGTCTATAATGTCGCTGAACAAAAGCTTCAGCTCGCGGCTCCGGAACAGGTCCAGCAGCGGGCGCCCCGTCGCGATTTCTCGGTTCTCGGCTTGGGCCAGATGCGCCAGCGGTTCGCTGATATACATGACCTGCTTCATCTCGTTGATAAGCACCATGAAGCTGGGCGTCGAAGCGAGCAGCGTTTCGAATGCCAACAAATCCCTGTTGGCTTCGCCGCTCTTGCGCGAGGCGACGCGCGTCAATACGAGCAAGCCTAGGGCAGATATGAGGCCGATAAATGCGTCAATGAACAGGATGCCCGACGGCACGTTGCGGTTGCTGGAATATGCGACGCGGGTGACGGAGACGTCCAGGTTCGGGAAGTACACCAAAAAGAGCGAAACGTTGGATATCGTCGTCAGCACAAGGTATATGACGCTGGCCCTGAAGTGCTGGTAAAGGCAGCATATGCCGCATATGGCGAGGTGGAGAATGAAAAAGAACTCGAAATCCTCCGTCGCCAGCGAGCCCAGGAGGTGGAACGCGTATAGAGTGAGCGGGACAAACGTGGCGAGGATCACTTCCCTGTTTCTGCGGACAAACCGTATCATTACGACGATGACGACCAGCAGCATAAAACCGTATATTTGCAACACTGCGGCTCTTCGCATGGTGTAGTCGCTGAACTTTATGAGGGCCTCTATATAGCGGCCGGAGCAATAGAATATCACGCCGAGTATGGCAGACATGTTGGCCAGTTTGACCGAGCCGTATGTAAGCGGGTCGCGCTTTCTAATGTCAGACAGTTTTACCACAATAATACCCGATTTGTTACCTTATTTATAGTTTTGCCGGGCGCGGCGCATAGCGCAGCCCCTCGGGCGCGATGAAGTGCATCCCCTTCGGCATGATTTTCACATCCATCGACATATCGACAAACACCTCGCCGTCAAGATTGATCATCAGCGGCATTTCGGATGATATCCTTATTTCCCGTATCTGCTTGCTTAGGACCGATATCTTTTTTTTGCGCTTCTGGCTTTGGCGCCTCCCGCTGCCCAAATCCGATAAAAACCTATATATAGCGGACACGGATCTTGCATACCCCATCACCAGCTCCAGCAGCCCGTCGTCGGGCAGCGAAGCGCCGCCCGTCGGCGAAACATTACCTTCCGGCGATACATTGCTTGGCGGCGATACATTGCCTGGCGGTGGCATAATCATTCCGTGGCATGGCCCATTTGCAATATGGATCGTCGTATATGGGCCGTCCAGCCGTTCGCCGTCGGCAGTGACGAAAAATATTTGCCGGTTTTTCCGTTCTTTCAACGCGCACAGCAATGTGGAGCCCCAAAAAACGCATTTGTTCAATACCTTAAAAAGGCTTAACAAGCGGTTCATACGACGCATATACCCCGTCCGCCACATGATGGCGATCGACTCCAGCCCCACAGTACAATAGTTCAGCGCGTAATTGCCGTTGCAATAGATCACGTCGGTCGGGATGGACGGGGCAAGTAACTGCGATCTGATGTCATTGAACCTGTCCACAGCGCCGTCCCCAAAAGCGCGGATAAATTCGTTCTCATGCCCAAATGGCACTGCGGCGAGCTCGGCGCCCTCTATCCCCATTACAGCGTTCAGGCAATCGAACAGGATGCCGTCGCCGCCGACTGCGTATACCCTGACCCGGCGGTGGGCTCCAGCGGCGCCAACAGCATCAATAGCGCCGGGCATGTCTTTAATGTATCGGTTAACCACGCCAATCGCGTCCCTTGGATAGCGCGACACATGCACATGGTAGCGCGATATGCCGATATCCTTGAGGATAGCCAAAATCGCGGCGATAGTCGCGTCCATGTCCGCTTTGCGCTGGAACGACCTCGGGTTGAATATGAAAATATGATCGGCTGCCAGCGGATCCGGCGCGGAATCCACGACGGCCACAGCGCCGCCCGGCCCTGCCTGGCCTCCTGGCTGGCCTACTGGCTGGCTTCCTGCCTGGCCTCCTGCCTGGCCCCCTGCCTGGTTTCCTGCCTGGCTCTCTGCCTGGCCCCCTGCCTGGCTCTCTGCCTGGCCCCCTGCCTGGCCCCCTGTCTGGCTTTTAAAATCATCCATAATAATCACAATCCGGTTCCCATTGGCGTTCATTATAACATATTATCAATATTAAGTTACTAACGCCGCGCAACGCGCGGTGCGAGCGCATCGCGCTCGTAAGGCGGGGGAAATCGCATTTTCCCCGCCGCTTATGGGGTGTGGGGCTTGCCCCACGTTAGTAATATGCTACAAAATCAATGCCGCAAACGGACTTTATTTTTACCCAAAAACATGTATATAAAATTATTTGTTATGCATATTTTTTATATCAGACCTATAGTAGCAATGTACAAATCTTATGTAATATTCGGTAAAAAACAGGTCAAAGAGTTGACAAAATAACCGATAGAATGTAAAGTATACTGGATAAGCACTATAGGTTATTTTTGCAAGTTATTTCTGCAGGTTATTTCTGCTGTTATTATACGCAACACTCGCCTATAGTTCAACATATGATAAAATTATCATGTTCGGCGCCCCGGCTGCGCATCGCCGCTATAAAAGCGGGCTGGCAGCGCGCGCGGGACTTGAAATGATCTACGGGAGGAATGCCGTTAATGGGTGAAGTGATAGTCATCACGTCCGGAAAAGGGGGGGTAGGAAAAACAACGTCCGTTGCCAACATCGGCGCCGGGTTGTCCCTTGAAAATAAATCCGTTGTATTGATTGACACGGACATCGGGCTTCGGAACCTCGATGTCGTACTCGGGCTTGAAAATAGGATCGTATACGATCTGGTGGACGTCGTCGAGGGCACATGCAAAATCAGGCAGGCGCTGATTAAAGACAAGCGCTTCAAAGGGCTATTTTTATTACCTGCCGCCCAGACGCGCGACAAAACCGCTGTCAAGCCGGAGCAGATGGTCACTCTTTGCAAGGAGCTGGCCAAGGAGTTCGAATATATATTGATCGACTGCCCCGCCGGCATCGAGCAAGGTTTCAAAAATGCCGTCGCCGGCGCGGATCGGGCGATCATCATCACCACCCCGGAGGTATCGGCGGTACGCGACGCGGACAGGATCATCGGGCTCTTGGAATCGCACGAAATAAAGGACACCCGCCTGATCATCAACCGGATAAAGATGGACATGGTCAAGCGCGGCGACATGCTGAGCATAGAGGACGTCATCGACTTACTGGCTGTCGAGCTGATTGGTGTCGTACCGGACGACGAAATGATACAAGCAACGACAAATCGCGGCGAGCCCGTGATAGGCGACGAAAAGTCACCTGCCGGCCAGGCGTACCGCAACATATCAAAAAGGATATTGGGCGAAAACGTTCCGCTGATGGGGCTTACCAGCGGGCGTGGTCTCTTTGGCCGTTTGAAAAGGGTCTTTGGCGGAAAGGGGGACAAATAGATGTTCGATTTTTCCAATCTGTTCAAAAAGGGCCCACAGTCCAAGGACGTCGCGAAGGAGCGGCTAAAGCTCGTATTGATTAATGACCGGACAGGCCTGTCCCCAAAAACGCTAGACGAGCTTCGAGTGGAAATTACGAAAGTCATTTCGAAATATTTGGAAATAGATGAAAAGACCCTGGATATCCAGATGACGAACACGCGATCCGAGGACGGCAAGACCATAGTGCCGGCTTTGATAGCGAACATTCCTATAAGAAAGGTCAAGGGCAAACAGACGACTAGGGCATAGAAAAATATGCACACGGCGGGCTGCGAGGTGATATGATGAACGTAGTTTTAATTGCACAAGATAACCGTAAAGAGTTAATGGCTGAGTTCTGTATAGCGTACCGCAATATTTTGAAAGGTTGCGAGCTTTTTGCCACCGCGACGACAGGCTCCAATATTGCAGACGTAACGGATCTTACCGTACAAAGATTTTCACCGGGCAGCCTCGGCGGCGAACAGCAGGTTCGTTCGCGGATCGATTTGAACGAAATTGACCTGTTGATATATTTCCGCGATCCGTTGAATAAAAAGCCGGACTACGACGAGTTTCAGCTTTTCAGGCGGTGCGACGCGTTCAATATCCCGTTTGCCACCAACTTGGCCACCGCTGAGATAATGATAAAGGGGCTGGAGCGCGGCGACCTCGACTGGAGGGAGCTCGTCCGGCCGATAAAGATTGAGGAGCCGGCCGTGCCGATTGTCAAGGTGCGGACAAGGCGGAGCAGGGCCGTGCTGGAAAAGCGGCAGAAAGCCAATGAGTAACAGGGCCGACTGGGCTTATGGGGCTAGCGGGGCTGGTGAGGTCGGCGAGACCGGCGGAGCTGGTGAAGTCGATTGGGTCGGTAGGGCTGGCGAGGCCGGCGGGGTAATCAAGACAAATAGGTCGAATACGGTTTTTAATAGAAAGATTTATAATATAAGGATCCATGGGTGCATACGGGCGCAAATAATATGCGCAGTTATTGTGTGCGCCCTGTTGCTTTGTTCATGCGGTACCGGCACATCGCCCGGCGCGACTTTTTCGGACATGAAAATCGGAAGGGATTCCGAAGGTGCGGGTGGGAGTGGCGCGGGTGGCGGTGGCGCGGGTGAGGGCATGGGCGCGGTCATTGCGTTGGGCGAGACCGAAGGCGACAGGGGTAGCGTAAGCGAGAGTAACGAGGCTGGCAAGAACGGCGAAAACGCGGACGGCAGCGGCGCGGATGCGGGCGTCCAAAGTGACCGCGATGCGGATGTGGGCGACGATAGTGACCGCGAGGACGACGGAGACGGCAATGGCGGAGACGGCGATGGTGATAGCGACAGCAACGGAGATGGCGATGGAGACGGCGATGCCAATGTCAACGACGACGGCGAAGGCGATGCCAACGGCAACGTAGCCAATATTGAAAATAGTACCGGCGCCGATAGCACAGACACTGCGCGACTCGCAGACAACGCCGCCGAGTACCAGTTCAGCCCAACCGAACTCGATGCCATGGACGATTCAAGCGTCGGCTGGGGCGTCAAACTCGACGGCCACCAGCGGCCGGCAGTACCGTCTGCGACGCTTGCAATGTTCGAAAAATACAATACGGCGTATATAGGCGCCGACGAGCCCGTATTGTTTCTGACATTCGACCTCGGTTACGAAAACGGCAATACAGCGCCCATCCTGGACGTACTGGCTGAGAAAGGCGCGACAGCCTCTTTCTTTATCACGGGCCATTACCTAGCAACGGAGCCGGATATCGTCCGCAGGATATACGACAGCGGGCACATGGTGGCTAACCACTCGCTCCGGCACACGAGCTTCCCGGACGGTACGGACGAAGAGGTAATCGCCGATATAACCGGCCTGGCATCGGCATATACCGATGCCACTGGTAACGAGCTATCGATGTTCCTGCGCCCACCCTCCGGCGAGTACAGCGAGCGCAGCCTCGCGCTGGCGGCGACGCTGGGCTATCGCACAGTCATGTGGAGTTTCGCCTTTGTCGACTACGACGAGAAACAGACGTACACCACGGACTACGCGTTCCGCAGGATAACGGACAACCTGCACAACGGCGCGGTGATACTGCTGCACACGGTACACAAAGAAAACGCGCTGGTACTGGGCAGAGTCATAGACAGGGCGCGCAACGAGGGGTACACATTTTCCACGCTGGACAAATTATAGCCGCGTGAACCCCCCCGTAGGGCACGCCACCCCGCGCAAAGCACAACCCATAGGGCGCGACGCCCCCGGCGCGCCAAATAATATAGGAGCACACATATGTTTAAAATCATAACCAAAAAGCAATTGAACCACCAAGTTACGCAGTTCGAAATAGAAGCGCCCAGGGTGGCGAAAAAAGCCTCGCCCGGCCAATTTGTCATAATACGCATCGACGACGCGGGCGAGAGAGTCCCGTTTACGATAGCGGACACAGACACAGAGCGCGGGACCGTGACCTTCATAGCGCAGGTGGTCGGCAAAACCACGACGCAGCTCAACTCACTCAACGAAGGTGACAGCCTGATGAATTTCGTGGGCCCGTTGGGCAAGCCGACACACTTTGACGACGGCGTCAAGCGCGCCATCGTCATCGGCGGCGGTCTCGGCAGCGCCATAGCCTACCCCCAGTCGAAGCATTTGTTCAATCGGGGCGTCCAGGTAGACACCATCGTCGGCTTCCGTAACGCGGAACTCGTCATTTTAGAGGACGAGCTGGCGGCGGTCAGCACCAACCTCATCATCACCACCGACGACGGATCGTACGGGCAAAAAGGCTTTGTGACCGAAGCGCTCAAAAATCTGCTTTCCGCCGAAAGCGAAGCAAGCGCCAAGGCCGGCTACGACGTGGTGGTAGCCATTGGCCCGCCTGTCATGATGAAGGCTGTGTGCGAAATGACGCGCCCGCTCGGCATACACACGCTGGTCAGCCTGAACCCGATAATGGTGGACGGCACGGGCATGTGCGGCGGCTGCCGCGTCACCGTGGGCGGGCAGACGCGCTTCGCGTGCGTCGACGGCCCGGATTTCGACGGCCACGAGGTCGACTTCGACGAGCTTATGAAAAGGAACGCGATGTACCGGGGGCATGAAAAGCTCAGCCTGGACGACCACATATGCAAACTGGAAGAGGAGGCTGAGCAAAACAATGCCTAATATGTCACCTGCGCAAGTCAAAATGCCCGAGCAGCCCGCAAGCGAGCGCATCAACAATTTCGACGAAGTAGCGCTGGGCTACGACGAGGAGATGGCGGTCAGCGAGGCGGCGCGCTGCCTCAATTGCAAGACGCGCCCATGCATTAAAGGCTGCCCCGTAAACATCGACATCCCGGGATTCATAAGTTTAATCGGGCGCCGCGAGTTCGACGAAGCGTTCGAGCTGCTGCGCGACTCAAATACCCTCCCTGCCATTTGTGGGCGCGTATGCCCGCAGGAGACCCAATGCGAGCAGTTGTGCGTACGGGCCATCAAGGGCGAGTCGGTTGCGATAGGCAAATTGGAGCGCTTTGCCGCCGATCGTAAAATTAAGCAGGCCGAACTCACAGGCATCATCGAGGGCGCGGCTTGCGCCCCGAAGAACGGGAGGAGGGTGGCGGTCGTCGGCTCCGGCCCCGCGTCGCTCACATGCGCGGGCACACTGGCCAAATACGGTTATGAAGTGAAAATCTTCGAATCGTTCCACATGGCTGGCGGCGTTTTGGTGTACGGCATACCGGAGTTCCGGCTGCCAAAGAAGCTCGTCAAGCAGGAGATCGACATGCTGCTCGCGTGCGGCGTGGAAATCGAGTTCGACACGGTGGTGGGCAAAACGCTCGACATTTACGATCTGTTCGAGGACGGCTATGAGGCCGTGTTCCTCGGGACCGGCGCGGGCCTGCCGTCGTTTTTGAAGATACCGGGCGAGAACCTGTGCGGCGTGTACTCCGCCAACGAGTTTTTGACGCGGATCAACATGATGCGCGGATACCAGTTCCCGAGGACGGATACGCCCATCATCAAGGGCAAAAACGTCGCCGTGTTCGGCGGCGGCAACGTCGCGTTGGACGCCGCCAGGTGCGCAAAGCGGTTGGGCGCGGACAATGTCTACATAGTATATAGGCGCTCCGAGAAGGAGATGCCCGCGCGGGTGGAGGAGGTCCACCACGCCCGCGACGAGGGCATAGTATTTCAAATGCTCACAAACCCGAAGAGGTTTATCGGGGACGATAACGGCTGGGTGCGTGGCGTCGAGTGCTTCCGCATGGAACTGGGCGAGCCGGACGCCTCCGGGCGTAGGCGGCCCATCCCGGTGGAAAATTCCGATTTCGTGATCGATGTGGACGTAGTCGTGGTCGCGATAGGCCAGAGCCCCAACCCGATAATCAAGAACGCGACGCCCGAACTGAAGAGCGAGTCATGGGGCGGGATTGTCGCCGACGAGGTGACCGGCGCCACCAGCATGAAAGGCGTGTACGCCGGCGGCGACGTGGTCACGGGCGCGGCCACCGTAATCCTGGCCATGGGCGCCGGCAAAACCGCCGCCGCCGCCATCGACGAGTATATAAAAGGCAAAAACCAGTAAAACAAACGTGGCGGGGCGCGTCGCGCGTCCGCAGTGCCGCAGGGGACGGTTATCCCAGCAATTTTTTCATGTACTCTATATATCCCGGCAGCACTGTTTCCGGTGGCGCCAGTTCGGGGTGCCATTTCTTTTCCCATTCGAAAGAGTACCAGCCGTCGTAACCGTCGCCCACCAATGTGGCCACGATATCGGCGATGGGTATGTCGCCCTGCCCCGGCAGGCAATAAGCGCCCGCCCCGCCGGCGCGGATGTGGTCCTTGACATGCACGTGGCGTACCAGCGGCTTTATGACGGCGTAGAAATCCCGCCATCCGTCGCCGTACGACGTGTCGCTGTTCCCGATGTCCCACAAAATGCCAAACTCCGGGCAGGATTTGGCGCCCTCTATTATCGGCCCGATATTTTCAATTTTGTTGAAATCCCCGTGGACCTCCAGCAAAATGTCAACGCCCTTGCCCCTGGCATACGCGCACAGTTCGCGCAGGCCCCCGCAGACCCGCTCTAAAATGCTGGCGCGGGCGGCGGCGCTGTCCCCACCCGCGACGCTGTCGCCGAACACGCGCAACCCCTGTATGCCCATCCGGACACACACGTCCACAGCCAAGCGACCTTCCACCAACGCGTCGGCATAGCCTGCCTCGTCGTGGAACTTCACCGAGGAGCCGAAGCCCGCAATCTCAAGCCCCTTTGCCTTAAACAGCGCCTTGGTCGCATCCGCGCCCCCCTCGGAAAACTCCGGTATCAGGTCGGCCCGCATCTCGTTGTTCACCCCGCGTATTTCGACGCCCTGGTAACCCAATCGCTCCGCTTCGTCCAATATTTTCGCAAAGCTCCAGTCCGGGCATGCGAGCGTTGTAAATGCTATTTTCATAATAAATATAACCTCCCTAAAAATTTACTATTAAGGTGATTGCAAAAGCCGGTAATTTACGGGCGAACACTGTTCGCCCCTACAACATTTTGTATATATGCAAAATTGGCTGCCCATATGTAGGGACGCACATTGTGCGTCCGCGATTTTTACAATCGCCTAAATTTACATTTAAAGTAAGGGGCGGCCCCTGGTATCGATACACGCAGGGGCCGCCCCATTAATTGATATGTTATGTAGCTTACGCCTTGACCGATGTGCCGTCGGGCAACCGCGCCAGCAGCCAGCGCGGCTGGCTCTTGTCGCATGCGTACTTTTTCGCTTTCTCCTCGTCTATGTCAAGCCCCCAGCCGGGCTTGTCGTTTACAAACGCGTGCCCATCCTTGATCCACGGCAGCCCCGTAAACACGTCCTGTATCTCCGGCCTGGTCTCGAACCCGCACCACTCCTGAATACCGAAGTTCGGCGCCACAAGGTCTAAATGCAAGTTGGCCACATGCCCGACAGGAGAAACGTCGCCCGGGCCGTGCCACGCCGTCCGGACCCCGAACGGCTCGCACATAATCGCGAGCTTGCGCGCAGGGGTCGCGCCGCCGATCTGGCTGATATGGCAGCGCACGAAGTCGATCCAGCGGTTGTGTATCATCGGGATGTATTCGAGCGGGTTGTTGTACAGCTCGCCCATCGCAATCGGCACGGCGGCCGCGTCGCGGAGCTTTTCGAACCAGAAACCCATTTCTGGCGGCAGCGCGTCCTCCAGGAAAACCAGCCGGTACGGCTCGACCGCTTTCGCGAGCCTGATGGCGTCTATCGGCGTCAGCCGCTCGTGGATATCGTGCAGCAGCTCGACTTCCTCGCCGCATATCCTGCGCACGGCTTCGAACATCTTGGGCACGCCGCGCATATACGAGAGCGCGTCAAAGTACGCACCGTCAGGGGAGTTTTCCGGCGTCCGCAGGTAGTTCGTCCTCCCACCGTAGCCGCCCATCTGGCAGCGTATGTACTGGTAGCCCGTGTCCATATATTTTTGTACGTTCTCCGCAACGGCCTCCGGCGTCAGTCCATCCGCATGCCGGTACACGGCGACGCCCTCGCGCACTTTGCCGCCCCACAGCTTGTACACCGGTACGCCCAGCTCCTTGCCCAGGATGTCCCACATCGCCATGTCGCAGCCGGAAATGGCGTTGTTGAGAACAGGCCCGTTCCGCCAGTACGACGAGTTCATCATGACGTTCCAGTTGTCCTCGACGTTGGTTGGGTCGCGCCCGACCAGCAATTGCTCCATGTAATCCTCGATGGCCGTCACGACAGGCGTGTGGCGCTGCGTGAACGTCGCGCAACCGATCCCATACAGGCCGGGCTGGTTCGTTTCGATTTTTACTATGACGAGGTTGCAACCCCGCTGCGGGGCGGTCGCTATCGCCTTTACGGCAGTGATCTTTGTACCCACAACATAGCCTCCAATCAGCTTACTCATTACTCATTAATTAAACACCAGTATTTATTAATTTAACACCAATACTTATTAACTTGACAGCAGTACTTACTAATCCAACACCATCAGTCGACTCTCATGTTGTTCGCGGCAATAAACTCGTCATATTGGCGCTGGGCATCGTCTATGACCTTCTGCAGGCCGTTCGCGTACATTTTTTCGTTCATTTCACGCAGCGTCTCCGCGACGTTCGGCGAAACGCCGGCTTTGAGGATCGGCACGTACTGCACCCTTACTGACTCAACTGCGGCGTACTCGGTCGTTATGTTCTCCATGTTGACGTAGAAGCCCATGATCTTGCTTTGCCTGGACTCGAAGTTGTACTCGCGCAGCTCGTCGTAGCGATCCTCCGTCTCGTTGTACCACAGCGTGTTTAGGAACATGTTGCCAAAGAACGTCTCAAAGCCAAACGCGTAACCCGTCTCGCCCTTCGTGGTTACGCCCTCCGGCAGGGCGAAGCGGCCATTTTCGTCTATGACGTGGTGTTTGCCCTCGATGCCTGAGTTGAACAGGTTGATGATGACCGGGTCAGAGTGGAACAGGTTGATGACCATCATGGCGCGCTCTTTGTCGATGGATGACTGCGGGATGCATGTCAGAGCCGTCACGTTTTGGTATGTGTTCACTATCGGGGGCGTGCAGCGCCAGCGATAGAAGTCGGTGCCGTAGCTGGTCTGCATCTGGCTGAGTGTTGTCGGCGAACCGCCCGCCCCGATGAACCATGTCTTGCCCGCGCGGAACATGTCGCCGCCGCCCGTCGTCGTCGTGGCGGCGTCGGGGTTGATCAGCCCCATGTCCTGCCACCGCTTTAATGTCTCGAAGCGGTCGAGGTCCCATTCGGTCTCGAAATGGTTCAGCACCTTGTTTTCTTCCAGGTCGACGATGAGCAGCGTTATGGCTCCGGTCAGCTCCTCATACCTGTAGGGGTTGTCGCGGATTGCGTCCGTCGCCCATTCCATGTTGATGCCCGAACTGGAGGACAGATAATATGGGGTCATTTCGGGATACGATTCCTGAATTTTTATCAGATAAGGCTCTAGATCCTGCAGCGTGACCAGCGAGTCCACGTCCATCCCGATCGCATCCGCTATGTCCTTGCGGTAGTACCAGGCCTCGCTCTGGGGCGTCTGCTTCTGGCATGGGACGCCGTATAGTTCGCCCGCTACCTTCGGGGCGTCGATGATGCCCGGCGCGTTGACGGCCATATGCGCCATCGCGTCCGGCGCGTACTGTGCGAACAGGTCGTTGAGCGGGTGGTATGCGCCGTTCGCAACGTTTGTGTAATAGCCGCGATTGGACTGGTCGAAGATCAGGTCGATCTGCTCGCCCGCCGAAAACAGCATAGGCACCCGCGTCGACCATTCGCCGCCCGGTATGGGGGTCAGCGTGACCGTGCAGTTCAGCCTTTCCATAAAGTACTCGTCCATGGCCGCCTGCACCAGCGGCAGGTCGTCCTGGTCGCTGCCTGTAAAGAAGTAGTACAGGCTTACGAACGGCAGATCTTCCTCGATTTGCGCAGGCGCCGCCTGCGGGGTCGTGGCCGCAACAGTCGCCGCCGCCGCCGCTGTGGTCGCCGCCGCGCCCGCAGCGGTAGTGCCCGCCGCAGTCGTAGTCGCGGCCTCCGTCGCCGCAGCCGCAGCCGCAGTGGTGGCAGCCTCGGTCGCAGCCGCCGCCGTGGTAGCAGCCGGCGCGGGCGTCCCACCCCCGCACGCCGACAGCGCCATCGCGAGCGCGACCAGCAATACAATCAATCTAGCATGTTTCCTCATGTTTCATTTCCTCCTATTATTATAGCGGTTTACGTGTTCATAATCTTCGCAGGGCCGGCGTCAAGGCCGCCGACTCTGCTCGTTATTCACACTAGTTCCGTTTCGCTCTGTCCGTGCTCATCGCAGACAAGCTGCGATTACGCGCGGCGCTCAACTCCACACCGCTTAACGCGCGAAAGCGCGAGCGACGCGTTGCGTCGCTTATATACTCATTTGAATTCGTAGGGTGCGATGTCCTCATCGCACCGCTCCTCGCTGCGTCCCTGCCCGTGGCTTAACGCCTATGAAGCATAATAATTTACATCTTTTTATATGGCACAAGCATTGTGTCTTTCTGAAGCCCCAGTTTCAATTACGATAAAGACACAATGCGTCCCTGACTAGCCCTTCACCGCGCCGATGGTTAGGCCGCTGATGAAATAGCGCTGGAAAAACGGGTATGCGAATATGATTGGCCCGATGGCGGCGACCGCCATGGCCATGCGCAGCGTCTCCGACGGCATGGTGGCCAGCATCGTCATCATCTCCTCTGCCGACATCGTACCCGCCGCAATGTTTCGCTGCAGCTCCTGCAGGTTCATCAGCGCCCTCATCATGACAAACTGCAGCGGGTAAAACTGCTTGTTTGTGATGTACAGCAATGCGCGGAACCAATCGTTCCAGAACCCGAACAGCGCGAATAGCCCGATTGTGGCGAGCATCGGAAGCGAGAGAGGCAGCACTATGCGGAACAGGCAGCGCATCTCGCCCGCACCATCTATGCGCGCCGACTCCAAAAGCGACGGCGGCACGCTAATGCGGAAAAACGTCCGCGCTATTATAATGTAAAAAGGGCTGCCGAGCGCGGGGAGGATCATGGCCCATATCTTGTCCCGCAGCCCAAGCACTGTGGCGTTGATCAGATAGCTCGCGGTCAGCCCACCGCTGAACAGCATCGTCACTATAATCAGCATGGAGAAGAAATTGCGGAACGGAAAGTCCATACGGGATATCGGGTACGCGTACATCACGGTCACGAGCAGGCAGCCAAGGGTGCCGACGACCGAAATGAATATAGTGACCATGTAGGCGTTGACCAAAACGTCCGGTTTCTGGAAAAGGAAGCGGTACGCCTCCAGCGTCAGCTCCCTGGGGAAAAACTGGTAGCCGTCCAGCAGCAGGACTTGTTCCGGGGTAAATGATATCATGACAAGCAGCAGTACCGGCGCGACGCTGACGATGGCCATCGACGCGAACACGACATGCAAAACGCCGTTGACATACCACGGGACGCGGTTGGCAATGCCCTTGGCGAACTGACTCCTCGCGGAAAACGACATTTCAAATCCCCCCTCTTAAAACAGCGCCTGCGAATCATCCAGCCGCTTGACCAGATAGTTCGCCGATATCACGGTGATCGCGCCGACGACCGACTGGAACACGCTCGCCGCCGACGACATGCCAATGTTGTTGAGCTGGACCAGCGCCCTGTAGACATATGTGTCTATCACGTCCGTGACTTCGTAGAGCATGACCGAGTTCATCGGGACCTGGTAAAACAGCCCGAAGTCGGCGCGGAATATGCGGCCCAGCGCCAGCAGGAACATGATGACCATCGTCGGCGTAAGTTGCGGCAGCGTGATCTTTGTGATTTGCGCCCATTTGCCCGCGCCATCGATCACCGCCGCTTCATACAGCTCCTTGTCCAGCCCGGCGATGGACGCGAGGTATACAATGCTTTGGTAGCCCAGCCCCTTCCACCAGTGGGTGATTGGTAGTATAAAAGGCCAATATTTCGGCTCGTAGTACCAGTTGATGCCGAAAAACCCCATGCTTTCGCGGATTTTGTTAAAAAAGCCGTACTGCGGGTTCAAGAACCCATACACCAGGTACGCCACGACGACCATGGACAAAAAGTACGGCAGGATGATGAGCGTCTGGTAGAATTTCGTCGCCTTCGCCTGCCATATCTCCCGCATGAGCACCGCGACGCCCACAGCCAGGAACACGTCGGAGATGATGAACAGCAGATTGTACATAATGGTGTTGCGCGTAATCCGCCAAGCGTCCGTCGTCGCGAACAGGAACTTGAAATTATCCAGCCCCACAAACGGGCTCCCCAATATGCCCAACTGGTAGTTGATTTTCTTGAACGCGATGATGACGCCGAACATCGGCAGATAGCTGAACAGGATGAAGACAAGAAGCCCCGGTAGCAGCATTATAAGGAGCGCTTTATACTTAAAGCAGTTCCTTAAGAACCTGGACAGCTTTGTGCCTTTCTTTGAAAACGTCTGGGCGCCGATTTTCGCAACGCTCATATATCGTCCCCCCTAAGACGGGTATTATGTGCCGTGCCTGCTTCGTAAAACAGCCATAGCCATGCACTAATGCACACATTCATTCATACATTAGTGCGCTATTCCATATAACAATTTTCAATGAAGTGGCAATATAATATATTAACTTATTTTTACTGTCAAGAACCGATAACCACTATATGCCTACACCCAATGCTCCGTGGGCAGCGTGATGCGCTGGCCCGTGGCGGCGGAGCGGAAACCGGCGTCCAGCAGTGCCATCGCCCCAAGGTTGACCGGCATGTCGAGGGTCGGGTGCAGCGCGTCGCCCGTTTTGAGGCAATGCGCCAGTTCGAGCGCCGTGTTGGCGCGGTGCGCGGGCAGCGGCTCGGGCGTATGCACCTCGGAAGGCTCGTATGTGCTGCGCTCCTTATATATCTTTACATCCCCCGAGTCCACCACCAGCGCGCCCTCCAGCCCATGCACGATGGGGCCGGCGGGG
>WRLR01000036.1 GCA_009777515.1 Oscillospiraceae bacterium
CCAAGTGCGATGTATATATACCCAATATTTGTTTTTGACTATCTCTGACCATTTAATTATAGCAAAATTAATTTTCGTTATCAAGGGGTAAATTTTAAAAATTAACATTGTACCAACGTTAATCTTCAATATTTAAAAATGTACCAATGTAAATCTTAAAAAACTACTATTTAGTCCTTGAAATGATGAAAATATGAAATATATTTTGGGGATAATAAATTGATCGTTGATATTGCTTATCGAAATATCACAAAATTGAATAAATGAAATTTATATCGCAGCGGTTGATGTCGCATTAAGCGTAAGGGGTGAAAACACGCCGGCGACGTAGTCGTGGTAAGCGCGTGCCGCAACCATCGCCGCGTTGTCGGTACACAACGGTGGGGGCGGGAAATAAACGGATGTCTTCCCTACTGCTTCCGCTTCGGCTGCGGAAGAAGCGGCTTCCGCTGCGACTCGGAAGCGTTCACGCAGGGCGCCGTTGGCGGCTACGCCCCCTGCGACCACTATTTTTCCACTGCCTAAGGAGCGTTCTGCAGCCATCGTGTTCATAACCAGTGCGTCTACGACCGCCGCTTGGTAACTAGCGCAAAAATCGCGAAAAAACGCATCCGACAGCGTGCGGAGCGGCGGCTGCGATTGTAGCGACGGCTGCGACTGCTGCGACGCCGACTGGCCTAGCTCCTTTTTCATGCGGTTTACCGCTGCCGTTTTGACGCCGCTGAAGCTGAAATCATATGTCCCGTCTCTAAAAGACGTCCTCGGGAAGCGAATAAATTCCGGATCGCCACCAGCCGCCGCAGCCTCCAGCTTTTGTCCACCGGGATACCCAAGGCCGGCGGCCCGCGCGACTTTGTCAAACGCTTCTCCAGCCGCGTCGTCCCTCGTCCTCCCGACCAGGCGGTATGTCCTATAATCTTCTACATAATATATGCTGCTGTGGCCGCCCGATACTACGAGCGCGGTAAACGGCGGTTCCGGCGGCGCTTGCGTCAGGCGGATCGCCGATATGTGCGCCGCAACATGATGGACGCCGATCAAGGGCTTGCCTGTCGCCCTGGCGACGCCCTTGGCAAAAGACAGCCCCACCAATAACGAACCGACCAGCCCGGGCCCATATGTAACGGCAACGGCGTCTATATCACCAAGGGCGACCCCGGATTTCGCAATGGCTTCGTCGACGACCGGGACTATGGCCAGCAGGTGCTGCCGAGACGCCGTTTCCGGCACAACCCCGCCAAAAGCGGCGTGGTCGCCGATCTGCGACAGGACGACATTGGAGAGGATCTCCCTCCCGTTACGGACCACCGCAGCGGCGGTTTCGTCGCAACTCGTCTCAATGCCCAGTATAGTCACATCACCCATCGATATGCCATGCCTTTCAATTAAGTATCATTTACAAAATTTACCGCGCCCCTACGAATATCACCGCGCCCCTGTTGGGGGCGACGCCCTCGGCGCCCCTCGTCCCCCTTACGCATACTATACGCGCGCATATTTAGAAAAGCTTATCAAACACGGCGCCAATAAAAAGCTGATCTACCAATATCAAAACACCCAACAAGCCGACATAGAGCGAAAACCACGTGAGCTTGATTTTTTGGATGGCCCTTAGCATGAATCGGGCCGCAAAATAGCCCGATATGGCGGCGGCCAGGAAGCCGACCGCCATCACGAGAGGCCCTGCGGCGGACATGGCGGCGCCAACCTCCGCCGCTGCGTCTGGCGCTGCAGCCGCCGCCGTTGCAGCCGCCGCCGCAACAGCCTCGCCCCCCCTGCCCAACACCATTTTTAATAAATCGTATGCCACCGCCATCAACGTGACGGGAATGGACATCAAAAAAGCGAACTCAATCGCGGCCGGGCGCCCGAAGTCGCACATGATGCCCGCAGCTATCGTACTGCCCGACCTTGAGACCGCTGGCACAGTGGCTATCCCCTGCGCGACGCCGACAATCAGCGCGCCCATGGGCGTGACCCTCTTGTCTGTGTCGGCGCGGCGCCGCTCGTTCATTCCGTAGGCGGGGCCCATCAGAGGCAAGCGCCCTCCGCCCCCGCCACCCCCGCTTGCATCGCTCTGGCGCGGGCCCGCATTTCGATGCCGTAACGCGCGTACAAAGTCGTTTTCGCTTTTTCCATGGGACTCGGCAAAATACAAAAGAAGGGCAGTAAAAATAAACCCGACGCCAAGGCTCGCGCCGGTATCGAAGAGGTCGCTTAACAAGCCTTCAAAAAGCAGGACCAATACGACAGTCGGGATCGTGCCGAGCACAACCATCTTCGGGATGTGCCCCAAGGGCTCGCGTATGTATTTCAACAGCCTTTCCCTCATAACGACGCACAGCGAAACCAGCGTCCCCAAATGCACGAATATGGCAAAGCTCATCGCGCCTTCTTCAATGCCAAACAATTTTTGCAAAAGGACGAGATGCCCCGAGCTGCTGATAGGCAAAAATTCGCCCAGCCCCTGCACTATGCCCAAAACCAGCGCTTGTAACACAGTCATTTGAACTTCTCCTTATCATTAGTAAACGCTTACACTTCTATAATTATTGGCAGTATCATCGGGCGCCTTTTTAGCTTGTCAAAGATGTACCCGTTAAGCGAGTCTTTTATAAGCGCCTTGGTGAACCCCCAGCCGCGTTTCCCCGTCGGCTCTCCATTATCCTGATCCACGTCGTCCAGCGCCTTTTTAATGGCCTCGCGCGCCTCGTCCATAAAGTCTTCGGCCTCCCTGACGTAGACGAAGCCACGCGAGATCACGTCGGGTCCGGACAGGATTTCGCCCGAGTCTTTGTCAATGGTGAGCACCACGACGATCAGCCCGTCTTGGGACAGCAGCCTGCGGTCGCGCAGCACGATGCTGCCGACGTCGCCGACGCCCAGCCCGTCGACGAGCACGCGCCCCGCCTCGACCGATCCGTTCAGTTTCGCGCTGTCGCCGTCGAGTTCCAGAATTCTGCCGTTCTCCGATATAAAAATGTTTTCTTCCGCCATCCCCAGGCTTTGGGCCAGGATCGCGTGGCGTTTCAAATGGCGGTACTCGCCATGTACGGGCATAAAAAATTTCGGCTTGACGAGGCTGTGTATGATTTTCAGCTCCTCGCGGCACGCGTGCCCGGACACATGCACGTCCGCCAGCGATTCGTATATGACGTCGGCGCCCCTTTTAAAGAGATCGTCTATGACTTTGAATACGTATTTTTCGTTTCCCGGGATGGGGTTGGCCGACAGTATGACCAGATCGCCATCCATTATCCCGATTTTGCGGTGATCCGACGACGCGATGCGCGTCAGCACCGACATGGGCTCGCCTTGGCTCCCCGTCACGATCAGCACCAGGCTTTCCGAGGGGTGCCGGTTTATGTCGTCCATGTCCACGACAGCCCCCGCCGGTATTTTAAGATACCCAAGATCTGTCGCGACGTCCACCACGTTCAGCATGCTCCTGCCGCAAAAGACGACCTTGCGGTCAAACTTGACGGCAGCGTTCACAATCTGCTGTATGCGGTGCACATTGGACGCGAACGTGGCTACCAGGATGCGCCTGCCGCCGGACTGCATGAATATCTGCTCCATGGATTCGCCGACGGTCCTCTCGGACATGGTAAAGCCGGGAAGCTCCACATTCGTGCTGTCGCACATAAGTAATATGACGCCCTCGCTGCCCAGTTGCGCGAAGCGCGTCAGGTCGATGGCTTCGCTCTCCACTGGCGTGTAGTCGACTTTGAAGTCCGAGGTTAAGATCACCACGCCCACAGGCGACTTTATCGCGAGGGCGACCGTGTCCGCCACGCTGTGCGTGGAGCGTATGAACTCTATCTCAAACGGGCCGAGCTCAATCGACTGGCCCTGGACGACCGTCTGCAGGTGAACCTTGTCCTTTAAGCCGTGTTCGGCAAGCTTTGAGCCAATGAGCCCGAGTGTGAGCTTTGTCCCGAAGACAGGCACGTCGAGATCGCGGATCACATACGGCAGGGCGCCGACATGATCTTCGTGGGCGTGGGTCAGGATAATCCCGCGCACCTTCTCGCGGTTCTTGATCAAATATGCCATGTCCGGTATGACGAGATCGACCCCGAGCATATCGTCCTCCGGGAACGCAAGCCCGCAGTCGACGACGATGATTTCGTCTTCGTATTCAAACACCGTGATGTTCTTGCCTATTTCCTGAAGCCCGCCCAGCGGTATGACTTTCAATACCGGTTGTCTTTTGTTCTTTTCTTCGCTTTTTTTCTTTCTTGCCACTGATTAATCATTCCCTTTCTATATATCTTTACCAGATATTATTTCGTTGCAATTAGTTGCAATTAATTGCAATTAGTTGCAACTAGTTGAAATTATGATGTTGCATACGAGCGCTGTTCGTCCCTGTTATTTCGTCCTTGTTATATTGTTATAAAAACGCGGGCGAACAGGTTCCAAATGCCGCAGCCGGACGCCGTTCGTCCCTGTTACATGTTGTTATATGACTCGCGGGCGAACAGGTTCCACGGGTACTCGTCGGGCGGCGGCGCCGATACAATGATCGGCGCTTTTTGCACGGGGTGCGAAAACGCGAGCGAAGCCGCCCATAGCGCCGGCCCTTCCGGCATCTGAACAAGCATAGACCCTCCCGGCGCCGGCGCGTATGACTGCCTTTGCCGATCGCGCGCCGCTCCGCCGTATTTCCTGTCCCCGATAACCGGGCAACCGATGTGCGCGAACTGCGCCCTGATCTGGTGCGGCTTCCCGGTTATCAAATTTACCCGCACCAGCGTCAATGGGCTATTGCGAGCGCCACTGGCAGCCACCCCGCCCCTGCCGCCGCCTCCGCTTCCGTCCATCGAATCGCACGGCGTTTGCGCCGCCAGCGTCACATAGTCCAAAGCGGCGTAGTCCTTGCTTACTGCGTCCGTACTTTCCGCTTCTGTCACGCGTACAAGGTTTACCATGCGATCTTTTTTAATAATATGTTCCAACCGCCCCGAAGCGCCGCCGGGCGAGCCGCCCAGCACTGCGAAATACACCTTTTTCACCGTGCGCCCGCGAATCTGCGCGGACAGCCTCCCGGCCGCCTTGGAGGTTCTGGCGAAAACCATGACGCCGCCCACGGGCCTGTCGAGCCGGTGCACGAGCCCCAGATACACATCCCCCTGCTTGCCGTATTTTTCCTTTATGTACGCTTTCAGGATGGTCAGCATGTCGGCTGCTGCCGAACCGTCAGCCTGCGACAACGTCCCGCACGGCTTTACCGCGCAAATGACGTGGTTGTCTTCGTAGAGTATCTTCACGCCGCCGAAATCGCCTGCGGCTATGCCCTGGCCCTTCCGCATATTATACCCGCGCCCAACGCGCGCAGCACCCGCACGGCAGGACTGCGCCGCCGGATGAAACCGGGATGCCAATCTCCCCGGACTCAACATGCCCGACCCCGCCAAAGCGCCTGCCCATTGCGATCCGAAGCACATTTTCGACAGTCGCGGCTGAAAGCCCCGCAGCATAGGAGTTGATGATGAAAAAAAGCGGCGGTTCCATAAACAATTGGGCGCAAAGCTCAACAGCCCCGTACAGATGGTCCCCGGCCTTCCACAGCTCGCCGCCCGGACCCCTGCCGTAGGCCGGCGGATCCATTATGACAGCGTCATATACCGAACCGCGCCGGATCTCGCGGCGCACAAATTTAAATACATCGTCGACGATATACCGGGTCCTTCCCTCCGGGACGCCAGACAGCGACGCGTTCGCCTTCGCCATCGCGACAATGCCGCGCGCGGCGTCCACGTGGCAGACATGCGCCCCGGCGCGTGCCGCGGCGACCGTAGCCGCGCCCGTGTAGGCGAACAGGTTCAACAGCCTTATTTGGCTTTGGCCGCCAATTAATTTTGCCATCCAGTCCCAGTTTACCGCTTGTTCGGGAAAAATGCCCGTATGCTTGAATTGCATAGGTTTTATGCAGAAGCGCAGGCCCTTGTACCCGATCTCCCAAGTGTCCGGCAGCTCCCGTGCAAAGCCCCAGCTCCCGCCCCCGCTTGCGGAGCGGCTGTAAGCGGCGTCCGCCGACGCCCATTCGCCCGCAGCCTTGGACGGCGGCCATACCGCCTGGGGATCGGGGCGCCTCAAAACATAGGGGCCCCAGCGCTCGAGCTTCTCGCCGCCCCCCGCGTCCAAAAGCTCATAGTCTTCCCATTCATTAGCAATCCACATACGCAATTCGCAACGCCCGCTTGGATAAATCAAAAACCCCGCATAATCATTGCGGGGTCTTGATTAAGCCACAACAGTGGGCAATGAGGGGCTCGAACCCCCGACTTTCACCACGTCAAGATGACACTCTACCAGCTGAGTTAATTGCCCACACTTCGACTAACATATTATCATAACAGTATTACAAATGCAATAACCACATTATTATAAATTAATATATGTTTATGTATATGTAGGTTGCTTGAGGTTGCTTGACTGGTTAAGTCTTTGCGGTTACAATATAAAAAACGGTTAATTGGAAACGGCAAATTTGGTTAACTATAAATAGGTAATATGGTTAAGTGAAATGAGCGAAAACGGTTAACAGCAATCTCTCATGTTTGTTTCCATAAATTGTTGAACGATATGCGCTTCTTGTACGTAACGATCGATCTTTGTCTCATCGGCCGGCGGGAGAGGGCTTTAGCACGTATTTTATTACATAATCGAAGTGTTTGCATATTAATATGGAGGGCCAGTATGACATTAACGGAGCATGGATATAAACCAAGGCTAATAGACGGCATAATCACAAAATATATGGGTTTATTTGGCGCGCTGTCAATAGAAGGCCCTAAATGGTGCGGCAAAACATGGACGTCCTTAAACCATGCTAAAAGCGTTGTGTATATGCTCGATCCAGAAAATGACTATGCGAATCGGGAAGCTGCGCGGTTAAACCCGGCATCTATTTTGACAGGCGAAAAACCACTTCTTGTTGACGAATGGCAGGAAGTACCGGGTGTTTGGGATGCCGTCCGGTTCGCTTCGGACAGGACAACGGATAAGGGATTGTTTTTATTGACAGGTTCTGTCACGCCAAAAAAAAGCAGTTATTCGCACAGCGGAGCGGGCAGGATTGGCAAGATCAGGATGCGTACAATGTCCCTGTTTGAAAGCGGAGACTCGTCCGGTAAGATCAGCCTCGCAGGCCTGTTTGAAGGAGATAAAATAAATTCTGACATATCGAATTTAACGCAAGATAAGCTAATTAATTTTATGATACGCGGCGGGTGGCCGGGAAACCTTGCTTCTCCAAAAGATGACGCAGGCATATTGCCAGAACAATATGTGGCAGCGCTAGCGGAAACCGATATTTCCAACGCTGACAATTCAAAACGGAACCCCAATATAGTAATGCATTTGCTTGCTGCAATCGCGCGGACAAATGTGACAACCGCAAAGCTTAGTACGATCACTGCTGATGTTCAATCACGTTTTGGAGACGTCACAAGACAAACCGTTGCGGATTATCTTTCAGCATTGTCACGTTTGTATGTGGTGGAAGAGATTCCTCAGTGGTTTCCGGAGCTCCGGGATAAACAGCGTTTGCGAAAAGCCCCAAAAAGAATGTTAGCGGATCCTTCGCTTGCTGTATGCGCGTTAAAGGCAAGGAGCAACGAACTCGCGAGAGATCCCCGCACACTCGGGATGGTTTTTGAAAACCTCTGTTTGCGGGATTTATTGGTATACTCAGATATAGCTGGCGCCAAACTCAGCCACTATCATGATCTGAATGATTTGGAAGTGGATGTTGTAGTTGAGCTGGGCTCTAAATGGGCAGCTATGGAAATTAAGCTTGGAGCCCACAGAGTCGACGAAGGCGCAAAATCTCTGAAGCGTTTACAGGCGATGCTTGTTTCAAAAGGGGCGCGCTACCCGTCCTTTTTAGCCGTAATCACAGGAGGGGGGCCGCTTTACACGCGCGATGATGGGGTTTTCGTCATACCGATAGATTGCATGAAACCATAAGACCGCGACAAATACGAAAATTGTGAAAATAGGAAACAATTGTATAATTGAAAACGTTGCGCCGTAACATACAGGGGTACGGTTCTCTTGATATGGCTGCTCCTCATATTGCGTTCTATTATAAATTTATATTCTACTGCACGATCCCTTAAAAAAGCATATAATAATAAAAATTATTAATTATTTTGGGGGTTCGCAATGCTAAAATCATCCGAATTAGTCAGGGATATAGTAAATTATAAGCCGAAAAACGGCGAGGCGGCTTTTTGGTGGATCGGCCAGCTCGGCTACATCGTTAAAACGGCGTCGGCGACTTTCAGCTTCGACGCGTACCTGGCGCCGTCCAAGGGGCGCACGGTGGCGCCGCTGCTTAGCCCGGAGGAGATGACTTTCGTGGACTTTGTGTTCGGGAGCCACGACCACAGCGACCACATCGACCACTATGCCTGGCCGGGCATCGCTGCGGCCGCGCCAAACGCGCGTTTCGTAGTGCCGGTAAAGTTCGCAGACGCGCTCAGCGCCAAATTCGGCGTCGCTAAGGAGCGTTTCATCGGCCTTGACGAAGGCCGGACGTTTGCCGACCCGTCGACGCCGGGCTTACGCATACTGGCCATAGCCGCCGCGCACGAGTTCCTTGCGCCCGATCCCGTCACGGGCCTGCACGACTCGCTCGGCTTCATCGTCGATGCGGACAGCCTGCGCATATACCATTCGGGGGACTGTTGCAAATACGAGGGGCTAGAGACGAAGCTTATGAACAACCGCCCCATCGACCTGATGTTTTTGCCGATCAACGGCAGGGACGCCGCGCGCTACACCGGCCACTGCATCGGGAACATGAACTTCGCCGAAGCGGTGGACCTGGCCGGCGCCGTCGCCCCCAGCCTCGCTGTGCCGGGGCATTATGAAATGTTCAAAAACAACAGCGAGGACCCGAAAAAGTTCACGGACTACATAGAGGCCAAGTACCCCGGGCAAAAATACTGGGTAGGCGAACACGGCGAGCGGGTAGAGCTGTCTACATATAAATAACGTCCGCCAGCGCCCTGGTTACGCGTGGCCGGCAACGTTTTTTTTGAGTTTTAGTATGATAATGGCGCCTAACAGCAGCGCGACGACTATGATTATTATGTTGAAGATTATCCGGTAGTCGCGTTCCGGCCGAGGCTCCTCCATAGCGGCCAAGATGGATATATCGCCAATTGAAGCTATGTCGATTGCCCCTTTCAGTATTTCGGCCTTATAGCGCTCAATGTCGTAAACAGGCGCCGCTATTGATGGATCGCCGCTGAAATCCAGCGTATAGGCCCCGCCCTCTGCGCCCTCGAACACGACTTCATCCGCGTAGTACCTTACGCTGACGCCATCGACAATGATAGGCTTATCGTCTGCATCGGCGATTGTTACTATAAAAGTGTCGTCTGATGATATATGCCAGTTGAGTGGGATCGTCGTGTCTGCGTACGATGTGCCATTTAATGTCAGGTTGAATATTTCCTTGCCTGCCCCGTGCGGCATGCGGGCATAACGCTGGAACATGCTATCCGTATGAATGGTGATATCGCATAGGCGCAGATTTTTTAGGCCCTCGATTATTATGTCCGTGCTTCTATCTTCGCTCACGACGCTGAATCCGGGCTCAATGCTTTCGATAAAATAAGTCTCCTCGCTTATCTCAACGACATATACCAGCGCCACGTTGCCGAACGAAATCTGTTCAAGGTTGTTTGCCAGCCTTAGCCGGATATGCGTAAACTTTTGCGGTTTGTGAAATTCAATCGAAAGTTTCGCCTTGTTGTCAATTGCATAGAGGATGTCATTTTGAATATAGTCCCAGTTTATATTGTCATAGCTCCCGTACACTTCGACTTCCTTGGCAAAATTAACATTATTGGTGGCAAATTCAACAGATGTCGAAATTGTGTCGCCGCTTCGCCCGGAAGCAAGTTTATAGTCAAAGTAAAAACTATTATCCATCAAGTATGAGTTGACCAATGACATGGCGTACTCTTCTCTGCTCCAGGCTACATCCTTTGAACCGGAATTTATAAAATAAGGGATGTTTTCGCCGCCGTTTCCTTTAACCAGAAGGTCGGACAGGCTGCTGTTCGCGGCGTTATATATCTGCGGCGTGATGCGTATTGCTTTATACTTGTTCTCGCCGCCGGTTTCTATTTTTGCTGTGTGGGCAGATGCCGAAATAGTAAAACTGCCAAATAATAAAAATATTGTGAATATTATGATCGTTAACCTAATTGCCTTTATTCGGACCATCGGACGTCCCTTCTTTGATTTCCAGGCGTTTGTTGAAGTATTGGTATACAAAAGATATCGCGACAAGCGATATGCCGAGCGCAAAATATGAAACAATGCGATAGCCCTGCGTCAGGCTGGCCAAATCGACCAGGAACAATTTGATTACCGCTAAAATCGCCATCCCGAGCCCGAACTTGCGGATGAACGAGTAGCGCCGCGCAAACCCGAATATAATCCACGCCAGCGCCGCCAAGACATATATGATGCTTATCGCGACGCTGGAGAAGGAGAGGGCATACTGCGTGATTAAGTTCTGCGTCAGTATTATCACGAAATAGCCGGAAATAATCAGGGGGTACCATTCGATGCCAAGCCTGCGCCCCAACACGAGTGTCCTCACGAGATCGCGCATCGCGAACAGGGACAAAGCCGTCATCAGCACAAGTATCAGCGTGCCCGCGAGCGTTATGCCAAAAGCTGGCGTTCCCGTACGGAAATATTCGCGGCCGACAGGGGATCCAATAATATTGGCGAACAGCAGCCATATATTGCCGATTATATATAAAACGATAGCTAATATCTTAGTCCCGCGATCGGCCAACAGCTTCAATCGCAAATAGGTGTACGCAAGGCCGAACGTCGCAATTACCCCGGCAGCGTACAGCAAATAGTCAACCTGAAAAGCCACCGGCCTGCCGTAAGCCGCGCGAAAAATCGCCCCCAGCTTGCCTGTTATCATATACATAGAGAAAATCCATACATTGGACATCGCAAAGTATTTGTAAACTCTGACAAACAGCCCGGACATCATTTTTTTATACATATACGCGCCCAGGATGGCCAGGCTCCCAAGCGTGATTGCCAGATATTTGTACACAAATAAATAATGATCGATTTGCACGCAGTCAAAAACAATAAACGAGCCCAGGCACAGCAGGCAAATGATGAACCCCGGCTGCTTGATTCGCTTGTCATTGGCGACGACCCCATATGTAGCAAGTATGACGCCCTCCGCGAGCCATCCAAGCGAAAACCATATCCGCTCGAACTGCAGCGGGACAATCAGGACTACAAAAGCCAGCCCGGTTATATAGAACAATGCCCTTGCGCGGTGCTCGTCAGCCTCAAATTTTTTCTCGATAAACCGCCCGAGGAATAGATAAACAGCAGCAAATATTACAGCCAGAAGCCCGTTGTACCCCTCCAAATCAAAAGCATAAAAAACCGCATACATGGTCAGGCTGCTGCACAAGGTGTTGATTGCCAGCAATATAATATCGGAATTACGGAATTTCGCTTTAGTGCGGTACGTGCTGACAATAGGTATGGCAGTATAGATTAAAAAAGCGAATAATATATAAAGTATAAGTATCAGCTTTTCATACGCCGTGTCTGAGCTGCTAAAATATGTACAGATATATATGGTTCCTGCAATATTTAATGCCAACCCGGTAAATGAAGAAACACGCCACTTTTTGCTGAATGAAACAAGCAGCGCAAACAGGTTCAGCGCAATGAAGTAGACCATGGCGCCATATACAACGGCAACGCCGGACTCAAAGGAAAACATCGGCAGGTATCCGCCGATCAACGCAAAAACCGCGATTGTTTGCGAATTATACCGGTTTGACAGTGTGAAAGCGCCCGCTGTAATAAGCACGCATAATATTATTGCGGGATACATACCCAAAATGTTCAAGCCAAAATAACTCGTCGCCAGCGCGGCATATAATACGCCAATCCCGCCTGCGGAAATGCCCAGCGAAAAAATATTCGGCTTTTTCCTGTTCAGGATTTCACCCGCCCCCAGCATTATTGCGCCCAGCGCGAACAGCATTATGCCTTTGAGCAGGTCCGACAGATACTGATATGTGAAGCGCGCCAGTGTAATGGCGCCGATAATAATCAGAAATATCCCAATTGCATTTAGGACGTTCAGCCCGACAAACCGTTCAATGTTGTTCTTCTTTGTCACCTCGCGAATCTGTTCATCCGTAATCTGCTCGTTTTTAAGCGACTCG
This sequence comes from Oscillospiraceae bacterium, assembly GCA_009777515.1. Lineage (GTDB taxonomy): Bacteria > Bacillota > Clostridia > WRLR01 > WRLR01 > WRLR01. The sequence goes on from WRLR01000036.1 coordinate 12,255, forward strand.
AGCTCATCGAGCTCCTGCCGCGTAAAGGCGCCCGGAACCTGCCCTGCCCTTGCCCGCGCCTCCGTCAGCTTGCTGTCCAGCAAGGACGACAGTTCGTCAAGTTTTGTATAGATTTCATCCTCTGCATCGATGTAGTTTTTAGAAAGCGTTTCTTTGAAGTTTTTAATGCGTAATGTGACGACATCTTCGAGAAAAGTCAGCTTATTGAACTCCCCGTCAACTTCAGCGCGAAAATATATATCGAGTTTTTGCTTCGTGCTATTTATTATTTTGATTTTTTCGTTATATATCTGTTCATAAATGGCATTTTTCAGGCCGGAGTTCTCTTCGGCAAGCTTCGCCGCCTTGCCGCCGAGTTGCTCTATGTCCGCGCGAAGTTGCAAGGAATCCGCTTTAAGCGCTGCGTTTTCCTTTGCCAGATCGCTATTTTCAAGAGCCTGCTGCTCTGTTTCAAGCTCGGAAGTCAGTTCTTTTTGCCGGGCTATAATTTGATTCAGGTTGTCTGCTATCCCCATGTATTAGCTCCCGGATTTGTAGCGACGATCAAACCTTTTAATTAATGATACATATGCAAGCGCATACATATATGGTATATTTTACTACACATCACCATAAAAAAACAAGTATTATGAATAAACATAGCAATTAAGTCATTTAATGGAAAACGGCGTACAACGGCGCGATGAGGACATCGCGCCCTACGCATGCAAGAGTCGTTGCGACTGTCAGTCCTCGTGCAGCCCGTAGACCTCGTTGATGTCCTGCACGAATATGATGCCGTTGCCCGGCTTGTCGATGTCCAGGCTGGTTTTGATGGATTCCACGATCCCGTCTTTTTGATCGGCTTTCGCTATGATGAAGACCTTTTCCTTTTCCGGCTCTATCTCCATCGAGAACAGCTTCTGCACCTCGTGGATGCCGGCGCCCCTGGCGTTCATTATGGTCCCGCCCCGGGCCCCGGCTTTGTTTGCCGCGTCGACGACGTCCTCGCCCTTGCCCTTGTCCACTACGACATATATTATTTTATACACGCTTTTTTTCGCCTCGCTGCCTCCCGTTTTGTGTGCCACAGGGTTTTTCGTGCCCGTAAACTCCCCCACCGAGCTGGTAAACGCTATCCCGTGGTGGTGCTTCTCAAAGTGCATGTCCCGGCTGATGCCCCTGAACGCCTCGTCCGCCAGCTCGTCCTCCACAACCATGTAGACAATCTCTTTCCTTACCTCATATATGCCAAGAAAACCCAGCAAGCGGCTGTGGACGGTGCCCATGCCCAATGAAATGGTCCCGCCCTTGACGCCATATTTTCGTGAGTGTTTTATAACCTTGGACGCATCGCCCATGTTTACGACGCAGCACAACAACGAATACCCGGACATGGCCCTATACCCCGCTCTTTTTTGACTTTATCTTGTACATCAGGCCCAGTATCTGCAGCGCCAGCAGCGGCGTCATGCATACCATCGAAATGACCCCGAACGAGTCCAGCAATATATTCGAGTACGGTATGGCGTCGGACGCCCCCTGGGCAAAGGCCAGGATGAACGTGGCCGTCATGGGGCCGGTCGCGACGCCCCCCGAGTCAAAGGCGATGCCGACGAACAGCGGCGGCGTCACGAACGACAGGGCCAGCGCCAGCCCGAATCCCGGTAACAGGTAGTGCCACAACTGGAGCCCCGGTACGATGATCCTCAGCATCGACAGGCTTACGGCCAGCGCCACGCCAATGGACAGGGAGACCAGCACCGTCTTTCGCTTGATGTACCCGCTCGTGACGTCCTCTATCTGGTGCGTCAGGATATATACGGCGGGCTCCGTCAGGATGACGAGCATCCCCAGGATAAACCCCATGCCGACGAGTATGGCCTTGTTGTCGTATGACGCCAGGTTAAAGCCGATGATGTTGCCCATTTTCATGAAGCCCGCATGCACACCGACCAAAAAAATGACCAGCCCGATATATGTGTACAGGAACCCCATCAGCATACTGCGAAAAGTCCTTTTATGCAAATCAAAATCGATCTTTTGAAAAACAAAGAGCATGATGACCACGGGCAGCAGCGCGACGAACGACTCGAACGCGATCTGCGGCAGATGCTCGAAGAACGGCCCGAAAAGCGGCCCGGCCACCAAATTACCGATTTCTATTGTGCCGACCAGGTTGTCTGTCTTGACGAACTGGTTCAAAATCAGCACGCCGAGCGGGGCTCCGGCCGACATCAGCCCGACCAGCCCGAAGCTGTCCGCTTCCGACGACTTGCTGTCCCTTTTCATGGCCGCCACGCCTGCGGACAGCGCCAGCACGAGCGGGACTGTGAGTGCGCCGGTGGTGGCGCCGGAGGTGTCGAAGCCTATGGCCAACATGTCCGCCGAGGAAAACAGTCCCAGCGCCAAGACGACGCCGTATGTGGCGGTAAGCATGATGTTCATCGGTATGTTTTTGACGATCCTGGTTATCCCGATGGCAAGCATGGCTCCTGTGCCAACCGACACGGAAACCAGTATGACAAACATGGGTATGTAGCCGCCCGTAACGGAAGCCACCTGCGCCGCCACTACCTGCAGGTCGGGCTCGGCTATATTGATGATGAAGCCCAGCAGAAAGCCGACGACCACAACATATATCATTTGATTGGATTTGGCGAACGATTCGCCCATGCGGACGCCGAACGGCATAACGCCCAGCTCGATGCCAAACAGCAATATGGCCAGCCCCAGCACGATGGCCAGCGCCCCTATGATGAACTGCGCCAAATGCAGGCCCGACACCGGCGAGAGCGTCAAGCTGATGACAATGACCAGCGCCACCACCGGTATTACCGCCATTAAGACATCTTTTAGCTTGTTGAGCAGGACATTCAAAACCTAAACCTCCCATCCCAAACAGTTCTGTCCTTTATGTCCTTTACGTCATTTATATAATTTATGTCCTTTATATCTACCCTGGTTTTCCTATTTTAATATGCTTTCCTGTCTTAATTGGCTTTCCTGTTCTAATGGACTTTCCTGTTCTAATGGACTTTCTTGTTCTAATGGACTTTTCTATTCTAATGGACTTTTTTGCCCTCTTTTGTCCCTTTGGTCCTGCCCGTTTCACATATGTCTATGGCAACGCCGCCAAAAAAACACCGCAAACCGCCAGGCGCGGCAAAGCCGAGCCAAACGATTTGCGGTACTTGAAAACACTTAACACAGGGTGACGGTTCTTTTGTGCTATGGTTCTCAACACAAGAGAACCGTCCCCCTGTCCCCTTGTGTTTGCTCACGACTGCTGATTCAGTAAACTATGACCTTAATCTCTTTTCCAGGTTTTCCAGCTCCGCCGCCAGCTCCTTGGGGAGCCTGTTGCCATAGCTCTTATAGTTTTCTTTGATCGATACGATCTCCGCGAGCCACGCTTCGCTGTCCACCGATAGGAGCTGCTCCATGTCGGCGTCTGTCACATTGATCCCGTCGAGGTTGATGGCGCCTGGGGCGGGCAGGTTGCCAATGGGCGTCTCCACTGCCCCCGCGTCGCCGGAGATGCGCTCGACAATCCAGCGGAGCACGCGGCTGTTCTCGCCGAAGCCCGGCCACATGAACTTGCCCTCGGCGTTTTTACGGAACCAATTGACAAAATATATCCTGGGCAGCTTCGACGCATCGGTCTTCGTGCCAATATTGAACCAGTGCTTAAGGTAGTCGCCCATGTGGTAGCCCATGAACGGCAACTGTGCGAACGGGTCGCGCCTGACCTGCCCGACCTTGTCTGTAATGTCGGCAGTCGTAATCTCCGAGCCCATGATGGAGCCCAGGAATATGCCGTGCTGCCAACTGAGGCTCTCGTTGACGAGCGGGATGGTCGCCGCGCGCCGGCCGCCGATGAGGATGGCGGAGATCGGGACGCCGTTGGGGTCCTCCCATTCGGGCGCGATGACCGGGCACTGCGCCGCCGGCGTCGTGAAGCGCGCGTTGGAATGTGCGGCCGTCTCCTTGGAGTCCGGCGTCCAGTCGTTGCCCTTCCAGTCTATCAGGTGGTCGGGGGCAGGGGTCCCGCAGCCCTCCCACCAAACGTCCATGTCGTCGGTCAGGGCCACGTTCGTATATATCGTGTTCGACTGTATCGTTTTCATCGCGTTGGGGTTGGACTGCATGGACGTGCCGGGGACGACGCCGAAGAAGCCGGACTCCGGGTTGATGGCGTACAGCCTGCCGTCCGGGCCGAACTTCATCCACGAGATGTCGTCGCCTATAGTCTCGACTTTCCAGCCGGGGAACGAGGGCTCGAGCATCGCGAGGTTCGTCTTGCCGCAGGCGCTGGGGAAAGCGCCGCACACATAATACGACTTGCCCGCCGGGTTGGTCAGCTTCAAGATGAGCATGTGCTCGGCCAGCCACCCCTCGTCGCGCGCCTGGACGCCCGCGATGCGCAGGGCGAAACACTTTTTGCCGAGCAGCGCATTGCCGCCGTAGCCGGAGCCGTATGACCAGATCATGCGCTCCTCCGGGAAGTGGCTGATGTACTTGTCGGCGACGTTTGGCACGCAAGGCCACGCCAAGTCCTTCTCGCCGGGGGCGAGCGGCTTGCCCACGGAGTGCAGGCAGCGCACGAACTCCCCGTCGTCCCCGAGGGTCTCCAGGACTTTCGTCCCGATGCGCGTCATGATCTTCATGTTGACGACTACATAAGGGCTGTCGGTGATTTCCACGCCGATCTTCGCGATGAAGGATCCGACGGGGCCCATGGAGTAGGGGATGACATACATCGTCCGCCCCTTCATGCTGCCGGTATACAGTTCGGTCATCGTGGCTTTAAGTTCGTCCGGGTCGATCCAGTTGTTGGTCGGTCCGGCGTCCTCCTGGGTCTTCGATGCGATGAATGTCCTCAGCTCGGCGCGCGCCACATCGGACGGGTGGCTGCGGAACAGATAGCAACCGGGCTTTTTTTCCGGGTTCAGCGGCGTCGCCATGCCCGCGTCCACCATGACTTTTATCATGTTGTCGTACTCGTCCTGCGAGCCATCGCACCAATAGACGTCGTCCGGCTGGCACATCGCGGTCATTTCGTCGACCCATTTTAGCAGTTCCTTATGTTTTGTCACCATTCAAATTCCTCCCGATATTTTTTGGCTATGCGGTGGTGATAGGCAGGGCGGCGCGATATCAGGCATAGCGTCATATGCGAACATAAACGTAAATGGCCTGCGCGCCTATATTAACGAATATTAATATATTACCACAGTTTCGACTTGGGATAATATTTATTTTGCCCTGCGTCCTACATTTTGGCGAATTTCAGGTGCGGGGAGACGATTTCGAAGATTTTGTCAATCTCTTTTATGTCGTCGGCGGACAGGTTGCGCGAGGCGCGGCGCATGTTGCTGTTGTTGAACACCCCCCGGCGTATCATGACCTCCTTGGCGTAGCGCATCCCGAGCATGCCCTCGAGCTGCAGCGACGGCAGTATCTGGTAGTGCAGCTTGCGCCCCTCGTCCTCCTTGCCCATAAAGAAGAGGTCCCAGACTTGCTGTACCAGGTCCGACCATTCGCATGCGTGTATCGACGCAATCGCGCCGCGCGCGAAATCAAGCGGGGCGTATTGGCTGCCGAAGCCCGACATCACCCCGACGAGCGCGTCGGTCTTCACGGCCATCAGCGCCGAGATGGAAACGGGCCCCGGCATGCACTCCTCCTTGACCCAACTGACGTTCTCGATTTCCTCGCAGAGCTGGATCACCTGCGCGGGCGCCAGCATGGAGCCTGCGCCGGAATGGTTCTGTATCATGACCGGCACATTGACGGCGTCCGATATGGCCTTGAAATATTTTTTTATGTATTCGAAGCTGGTACCCGCAGGGGGCATCGCGATCACCGCGTCCGCGCCGCACTCGCAGGCGTAGCCCGCGTACTCGACGGCTTGCGGCATGCACGTGGCGGCCACGTTGGCGATGATGGCTAGGCGGCCCTTCGCGACGTCGCACGGTATCTTGATCATGAGTTTGCGCTCCGACTCGCACAGCGACTCGAACTCGCTGACCATCACGGGCGTCGTGATCGAGGTCGATCCGCACCGGACGATGAACTCGATTTCCTTTGCGAGGACGTCCTCCTCGATGCGGTCGCTGTCGTCGAACGGTGTCATGGGGATCGCGCTGGACCCCTTAGCGTTAAGCAGATCGTACGGCATAGTATATCCTCCATATAAAAATTTACTATTTGGCGATTTAAAAGTCGCGGACGCACAATGTGCGTCCCTACTGGGCAGCAAATTTTGCATATATACAAAATGTTGTAGGGGCGAACAGTGTTCGCCCATAAAATACCGGCTTTTACAATCGCTTAAGTATTTAATATCGGTCAGTCGCCGGGCAGGGTTTCCGGTTCTGGGTATTCGACGCCGAAGGTGTCCACGGTTATTGTTTTGATTTTCTGGTCTTCTAGCGGCTTGTCGTTGCTGTCGCGCTTTGCGCTGACGATCTCGTCGGCGACGTCCATCCCAGCCAGCACGTTCCCAAAGGCAGCGTAGTCCCCGTCCAGGCCCGGCGAATCTGCGGTCATTATAAAGAACTGGCTCCCGGCCGTATTGTACGCGGACTCGGGATCGTAGGGGTTGCCGCGCCGCGCCATGGACAGCGTCCCGCGCTTGTGCAGCAGGTTGTTTTCGTGTTTGTTGTTCGAGAACTCGCCAAATATCATGTAGCCCGGGCCGCCCTGCCCGCTGCCTAGCGGGTCGCCGCCCTGGATCATGAAGCCCGGTATGACCCGGTGGAAGATCACGCCGTCGTAAAAGCCCTGTTTAATCAGCGATATAAAGTTATGCACCGAATTCGGCGCCGCCGCCGGGTAGAGCTCGATGTAGATCGTCTTCCCGTTTTCCATGGTCAGCGTGACGAGAGGGTTTTTGTTTCCCAGATTATTGGTGGACGTTTCGGGCGCTTTGCTGCTGCCAGAGCCGCAAGCGGCGCACATCGTCACCGACAGCAATAATATGGTCAGCAGCGGGTTCCTTTTTTTCATTCTTGTATGCCTCCTGTTAATATTATTTCGCCCTCGAAGCCCGGGCTTGTGGTGACGGACATGTCGGGCGCGACTATCAGGGCTTCCGCGCCGGGGTACTGCGCCACGAGCTCCAGACCCTTTTGCGGCCCCAGCACGAACACGGCGGTCGAGAGGTAGTCCGCGAGCGTCGATTCGTCCGCGACGATGGTGACGCTGATGGAGGCCGTCGCCGGCATGCCCGTCGAGGGGTCCAGAATATGGTGGTAGCGCACTCCGTCGCGTTCGATGTATCTGTGGTAGTCTCCAGACGTAACGACCGATTTGTCTGTGACGGAAACGACCGCCAGCAGCTCGATTGCACCGGGCGGCTGCTCCTGCGTTCCTGTTTGCCGGTCGCCCGCAGCGGTGGGCCTGGGCGATCGGATGCCCACGTTCCATGGACGGGCGCCACCTGCTCCTGCCGCCCTGCTTTCGTAATCGCGGCTGCCGATTACATGCACATTGCCGCCTGCGTCGATGACCGCGCTTGTTACGCCTTCGCTCATCAATGCTTCGGCCGCTGCCTGGACTGCATAGCCCTTAGCGATGCCGCCCAGATCGATAGCCATGCCAGAGGGGATCTCGACAGCTAAGCTGCCGTCGCTCTGATCTATAAGCGCGATCTTGTCATAGCCGCCTGCCGCGATCGCTTGCATAATCTGCTCCGACGCAGGGGGCGCATAATCCTGTACAGCGTCTATGCCATACAACGATCCAAGCCCCCAGAGATCAGAAACAGCGCCCATGCCTATGTCAAATGCGCCGCCGCTCTGGGAGCAGTATTCGATAGCTAATTGCAATAAATAATATGTTTCTTCGTTGACGGCGACAGGCTCGCCTCCAGGCGGCGCGTTGTTCACCCGGTATATGTCGCTGCCACTGTCGAAGCGGTCCATCAGCCCATTTACACGCATAAAAACCGCTTCTGCCGCGTCCAGAGCGGACTCACCGCCCTGCCCGCCGCCCTGCCCACTGTCATCTACGTACACGGTGATTTCAATCAATGTATTGAGGCAGTAGATTTCCCTAAAATAGGCCGTCTGCGCAGCCGCTCGAGATAGCGCGCCATTCGGCGGTGTCGCGCACGAACATAAAAACAGAGTAATAACAGCTACAACCCCCGCCACTGTTATTCTAACCAACTCGCCAAAACCGCCGCCCCTGCGCACGCGTCCCGCTTTAATACTGCCCGTGCGCCCGCCGCCTCGCCCTGGCGCGGTATATGTTCAAGCCCAGCGAAAACAGGACCGCCGCAGACAGCACCAGCGGCATAAGCAAGCGGTTATATGTCTCGTCGTCGCTCAAAAGCTCTGTCCAAAGCTGATCCATTAAGCGGCTCGCTTCGGTGGGCAGCGGGGCGAAGCTCTCCATATTATCAAATATCGACTCGTCTGGATATGCGATAGGATCTTCGCGCATTTCTTCGTCAATCAGCTCCAGCGCCGCGCTGTTTGGCGTCGCGTAGCCTATGAATTCCGAATTCGCGGCGCCTACATACGGCTCGAGGATGTAGTTAATGAACATTTCCGCAGCCTCTTTTTGACTGCTCGCGACTGGAATGCACATCGCATCCACGAAAAGGTTGACCCCTTCTTCGGGGACCGAGAAATCCAGTTCGTCGTTCTCCGCCATCATCATGAGCGCGTCGCCCGCATAATACGGCGCCAGCGCCGCTTCCCCGCCCAGCATCTTGTCAAATATCTCGTCCATGACATACGCCTGTACGAGCGGCTTTTGTTGTTTCAACTGCTCCAGGCTGTCGTACAGTTCGCCCTCGTCCGTCGTGTTCATGGAATACCCCTGCCTGGCCTGGGCAATGGCGAACGCATCCCGGGAGTTCGAGAACATCAATATCTCGCCCAAATACTTCTCATCCCACAGGATCTCCCAGGAGTTTACTTCCTCTTCGTCATATATTTTATTTATGTTGTATATCAGGCCGACATAGCCCCATGTGTACGGCGCCGAGTACCTGCCGCCGGGGTCGTACAGTGGCGAGGCGAAGCGCTCGTCGATGAATTCGATATTGGGGATGTTGTCAAAATCGAGCGGAAGCAGCATGCCCTCGCTCAGTAGCCTCCCTACCATGTAATCGGACGGGATGATAACGTCGTAGCTCGCGTTGCCCGATCGGAGCTTGGAATATAGTTCCTCGTTGGTCGCGAACGTCGTGTAGTTTACGCGAATGCCCGTGAGCGCGGAGAATTCGCGCAGAATGTTGAACGAATCGTCGCTGCCGTCCGACAGGTACTCGCCCCAGTTATATACATTTATGGAGATGTTTTGATCCATAAAGCGTTCATAATAATCCAGAGAGCACACGAGTTCAAACTCGTCTTCTTCGTCCTCATCGTCTTCATCTTCGTCGTCTACATCGTCTTCGTCATCATCTCCGGCGTCATCTTCATCGTCTACTCCGCCATCTTCGTCCTCGTCCGGTGCGCGGGCGTCCCGCCCGCCCCCGTCTCCGTCTTCGTCGTCCCCGTCCTCGCCGTCCTCGTCCTCGTCTCCGTCCTCGTCAGCAGCCACCGCCACAGCCGCAGAAGCCTCAATAACTGTCAGCGGCAACGTGGAAACGAGCGACATTTGCCTCGGCGCCGCATGTATTAACGCAAGCGCCAGCGCCAGCATCGCTGAAAGCAACATGGTTAACATACATTGTAAAAGTTTCTTCCTCTTCATATGGCCACCCCGCCTCCCGCCGCCCTGCGTGCGGCGCGCTCCCGCCTGGCGTCAAACAGGTTCACCGTCAGCAGCGCCGCCAGCACGACGACGAAGATGATGCTCGAAAGCGCGTTTATCTCCGGGCTGACCTTGCGCCTGGTCATTGAAAAAATCGTGATCGGCAGCGTCTGCGACGTCGGCCCGCTGACGAAATAGCTGATGACAAAGTCGTCCAGCGACATTGTCACGGCGGTCAGGAACCCCGCGACAATCCCCGGCATGATGTCGGGGATGACCACTTTTATGAAGGCTTGAAACTCGTTGCAACCGAGGTCCAGCGCGGCTTCATAGACATTCTGGTCCATTTGCCGAAGTTTAGGCATCACGTTGAGGATGACATACGGGATATTGAACGTTATGTGCGCGAGCACGAGCGTGGGGAACCCGAACTCGAACCCGACCTTGACGCCCGCGCTGTCCCCAAGCCAAGCAAAAAACACGTTGAACAGGCCGAACAGCAGCATCATAGAGACGCCCGTGACTATTTCAGGGTTTATGATGGGCACGTACGTCAGGTTCATCACCACCGCGCGCGGCAGTTTCTTCATGTTCGATATCCCTATCGCTGCCGCCGTGCCGATGATCGTCGCGACCACCGAAGAGAGCAGCGCTATGACGAGCGTCGTCCGTAGCGACGAGATGATTAAATCGTTGGTAAACAACAGCTTATACCAATTGAGCGTAAAGCCCGTAAAATACGCGCGGGACTTGGACTCGTTGAACGAGTTGAATATCAGGACGAATATCGGCAGGTACAGGAAAGCCAGTATCGCGCCGATATATGTCTTGGCGTACCATTTCAGGCGCCCCGGGCGCGCGGTTCCGTTCCGTTCGTTCATAGCAGCGCCCCCTCCATTTCTTCCTCGCTCCCGAACTGGTTGAACAAGCTCATGCACAGGAGTATCAGGATCATCAGCGCTATCGATATGGCTGCGCCGAGGTTCGGGTTGTACGCGTTGCCGAGGAACTGCAGGTCGATGAGGTCGCCGATCAGCAAATTCCCTCCGCCACCGAGCATGCGCGATATGATGAACGTGCTGACCGCCGGCACAAAGACCATTGTGATGCCCGTCTTTATGCCTGGCACGCTGAGCGGCAGGACGACGCGCGTAAACACCTTGCGCGAGTCCGCCCCCAGGTCGCGCGCCGCTTCAATCGTCGTGATGTCGATCTTCGTCATGATGGCGTACAGGGGCAGTATCATGAACGCCATATAATTGTAGACCATGCCGAGCACGACCGCCCCGCCCGTGTTGATCATCCTGAGCGGGCCAAGGCCGATGGCGCCCAACGCCCGGTTTATCAAGCCGTTGTTTTCGAGCAGCGTCATCCACGCGTACGTGCGCAGGAGGAAGTTCATCCACATGGGCAATATGACCAGCATCAAAAATGTGCGCTGCCTGTTGGCGCCGCTGCGCGATATGATGTATGAAATCGGGTAGCATATGATTAAGCAGATGATGGCGGCGATGGCGGCCAGCATGACGGAGCGCATGAACACGGGGGCGAAACGGCCCACCGACGATATGTTGTCGAGCGTGAAAACCGTAATCGTGTCGAGGGGGATTTCGTCTTCGTCGTCCTCATCGTCCTCGTCTTCGTCACCGTCTTCGTCGCCGTCTTCTTCATCGTCTTCGCCGTTTTCGCCGTCTTCATCGTCCCAGTCATCGGCGCCTTCGCCGTCTTCTGCAGCGTAATCGCCATCCTCCGCATCCACGCCCTCCATGGCGTCATCCGCCTCTTCGTCCCACTCTTCGCCAGCTACATAAATGGTCCCGTCAGGCAATACCGGCACCTGCTTCGTAAAGGCGAAATATACGACAAGCAGGAGCGGCACTACAATAAATATCACCATCCAAACGGTATACGGAAAAGCCGAACCCTTGTTTTTCAATTCAAGCCTCCATAATATCCATATTAATTATCCATAATATTTGATCATTGATCCATTATGAGCAATGATCCTTGAATATATGATCAATGATTCATAAATGTTTGATCAATGATTCTTGAATATATGATCAATGATCCCGGTTAATCGTAAAAACCGCGCCCGGCAGGGCGCCGGGGCGTTGCCAGCGGTTATGCGCTTATCGAGTCGGGGCTTTTCATTATATGGACGTCGTTAGGCAGTATGTCCATGCCGATTTTCGCGCCCACTTCCTCGCTGTTCGTCGTGTGGATCGTCCACCTGGAGCCGTGCGCGCCCACGCTTATCTCGTTGTGGACGCCCTTGAATATGATGGACTCGACGACGCCGACAATGGGCGCGTCCTCGGGCGGGACGATTTTTATGTCCTCCGGCCGGATCACGACCTCGACGCCCACGCCGTCTCCAAAGCCCGAGTCGACGCATTCGAACTCCACGCCCGCAAACTCGACGCGAAAGTCGCGCAGCATCGTGCCGCTGATGATATTGCTCTCCCCGATGAACTCCGCCACAAACGAGTTGATCGGCTCGTTGTATATGTCCTGCGGCGTCCCCTGTTGCAATATGTGACCGTCCTTCATGACAATAACTGTGTCGCTCATGGTCAGCGCTTCTTCCTGGTCGTGCGTGACATAGACGAACGTGATGCCCATGCTTTGCTGTATGCGTTTTAGCTCGATCTGCATCTCCTTGCGCAGTTTTAAGTCGAGCGCGCCCAGCGGCTCGTCCAGCAGGAGCACGCGGGGGTGGTTCACCAGGGCGCGCGCAATCGCGACGCGCTGCTGCTGCCCGCCCGAAAGCTGGCCGACGCCCCGTGTGTCAAAGCCCTCCATGTTGACGAGGGAGAGCATGTCGCGCACGCGCCTGCGGCGCTCCGCCACGCCGACCTTGCTGATTTTCAGCCCGAATTCGATATTTTCGAAAACGTTCAAGTGCGGGAACAGCGCGTAGCGCTGGAAAACGGTATTGACCTTGCGCTTGTGCGGCGGTAAATCGTTTATCCGCTCGCCCTCAAAAAAAACGTCCCCGCCGTGCGCGTCCGCAAAGCCGCCGATGATGCGGAGCGTCGTCGTCTTGCCGCAGCCGGACGGGCCCAAAAAAGTGACAAATTCCTTGTCCCTGATGTCGAGGCTGATACCGTCCAGCGCCCGCACACCGTTATACTCTACGACAATGTCTTTTAATGAAATGATAACATTTTCCGGCACTGATTCACCTCCCAACGAGATTACAAGAATATATCAAATATAAAAAAAAAGTCAAATATCCCTCGAATAACGTAGGGCAGGGGCTTGCAACGCTATTTGGGCATACGCGTCCGATGCTGCCGCCGCATCTTACACCGCATCAGAAGCCCCGCATGGCGTTTGCATATAACCTGTGTATAACCCCGAATAACGTGGGGCGGGGTCTTGCCCCCGCCGCGTCCCCGCCGCGTCCCCGCCGCGCCGTGTCTACACTACGTCATTTAGGCATGTACTTCGTCAGCGGGGAAGATTATACCGGCGCCCAGGCGCAGCTCTGTCATTAGCGTGTGGACGTCGAGGGATAGCCTTTCGAGCGCTTCGTACTGCCCGCCCCCGTCCACGTCCCTATCCCCGTACCTGCCATTACTATCGCCATCGCCATTGCCACCAATCAACCGCGCGAAGCACAGCGCCTCGTCGTCCATCCAATTATCCTTCGGGGGCTGCGCCAGCTCCTCCTCGCCCCCGCTGTTGTGCAACAGCCGGACACTGCGCATATTGTGCGCCGCGTCTAACAAGATAAAATGATCCCTGCTCCGAATTTCGTTTACCATATATGAGTTGCATATTTTGCTTACGTTTAACACAACATTGTAATCCGCATAACGCAGCAGAACTACGCCGCCGGTGTCCGCCCCGGTGTGGGCCTTGTGGCAATAATAGGCGGCGCTTTGCGGCATGCCGAACCAGTCGACCGCGTCGTATATCAAATAGACGCCCAGATCCATCAGAGCGCCGCCCGAGTATTCCAGCGTGAAGATTGCCGGCGCCTCCCCGGCCAGGACCAGGTCGTAGCGCGGGGAGCGCTTCATAAACGACAGGTTGGCGCCGCACAGAGGGCCGATCTTGGCTACCGCCGCCTTGACGGCGCCGTGGTTCGCCTCGTGCAAGCTGCGGATGGCCTCCAGCAGTAAAACACCTTTCTCGCGAGCCAGCGTGAAGGCTTCCCGGGCTTCGCCGATATTGGAAAACGCGGGCTTTTCCACAATCACATGCTTCCCCGCCCCCAGCGCGGCCATGCAGTGCCCGTAGTGCAGTGCGTTCGGCGACGCGACATACACGGCGTCCACGCCGTCGCAAGCTGCCAGCGTATGTATGTCGTTAAAAAACAGCGTGGCTCCGTATTTTTTACCAAATGTCTCCGCCTGCTCGACCTGCCTCGAACAGACCGCAGCTATACGGTACATCCCGGTGCGCACGCAAGCTTCGGCAAAACTATCGCTAATCCATCCCGTACTGACAATGCCTAAATTTATCAATTTTCCCTACCCCCTAGATAATAAATAAAGGCTAAGGCACCATTAATTGCCTTAGCCGAAATTAATCTATGTTGCCACGTATTGATAACAACTACTGTTGCCATGTATCGATTACAACTATTATTACCACGTATCGATGTTGCAACATATCGACAACATCTTCTGTTTCCACGTATCGATTAAACTACAGTACCGCGAAACTCCCGGGCTTTCTCATGTAGCCGCGCAGCCCCGCCGCAGTGTAGTAGTCTGACTGCCCACCGTTCGATGCTGCATAGCGCTCGCCGTCGCCAGCCCCGCCCGAGGCGCCGTCCTCGCCGTCATCGCCCAGGCTCTCCACCACGCGGATGTCCGCGCCGAGCGAGTGGAATGTGGCCAGCATGTTTTCCAAGCCGCGCTCGATATGCTCCACTCCGAATATGCGGGACGTGCCCTTTGCACACAGAGCCGCCAGTATCAGCGCCATGCCGCTGCGAATGTCGGTCGCCGTGACGTCGGCGCCGCGCAACTCGCGCACACCGTTGATGTACGCCGTATTGTGGCGCAGGCGTATGTCGGCGCCCATGAGGTTCAACTCGTTGCAATGGCTGAAGCGGTGCGGGTACACGAGCTCCGTCACGGAGCTGCGCCCGTTGGCGTTCAAAAGCAGCACCGTCGCGGGCTGCTGGAAATCGGAGCCGAACATGGGGTACATGCCGGTGATGATGTTGGAGGCGCGTTGTATGCCCGAATAGTACGCAGTTATCTTGTCCCCGCTGCGCTCTATGTCGAGCCCGACCTCCCTGAGCTTGTCAATGCACGCGCCTAAATGGTTGACCTCCGCCCCAGTCAAGCTTACGTAGCCTTTCGTGATGCCTGCGGCCATGAGGAAAGTGCCGGACATGATGCGATCTGATATGCACGGATGCGTACAGCCGCTCAGCCCCTCGACGCCGCGTATCTTAATGGTTTCGGTCCCCGCGCCAGTAATGTACGCGCCCATTTTATTGAGGAACACGGCGACGTCCACGACCTCCGGGTCCCTCGCAGCATTGTGGATGACAGTCCTGCCCTTTGCAAGCGTGGCGGCCAGCATGATGTTGATGGTCGCGCCGCATGTGATGACGTCAAAATACACGTCATTGCCAACGAGCCTGTCGGCCTTGGCCACGTAATAGTCGTTGTAAAAAGTGAACTCTGCGCCCAGCGCGCGGAGGCCTTTGATGTGCTGGTCTATGGGCCGGGGGCCAATCTTGTCCCCACCCGGGTAGCCGACGGCGACGCTTTTGTGCTTCGCCAGCAGGGCTCCGATAAAATAATATGCGATGCGGACGCTCTGCGAGTCTTCCGGCTTGATGATGGAATTGCATATTTGCGTCGGGTCGACAGTCAAGGTGTTGTTGAAAAAACTGACTTCTGCTCCAGTTGAGCTCAAAAGATCGCCCGTCACATGTATGTCTGATATGTCAGGGACATTTTCGATCACGACATTGCCGCCCGCCAGGCAACTGGAAACAATCAAAGCGAGCGAGCTGTTTTTAGAGCCCTGCACCTTGAGCGTCCCGTTGAGCGGGGCGTCATGATTGATTTCAAGCCATTTCATATATCTTTATCTTTCCCCCCTAAAGCCGGTATCGCGCTTACAGATACCCTTTCGACGCGACGAGATATGGCGTTTCATCTTTTGTAACGTTCATAATAGGTTTGCCGTTGAAGCCATTATATCACACATGTTTCGGAAGTGTTACATATTTTTTAATTTATTATTAAAAATATTTGCAAATAAAAACAGCGTCCTTTATAATTGACATTCTAACCGCAGAGCAGCGGCGCTAACATGCTTATAAGCTTACGCGGCAGTGTGTTTCGTTAAATATTAACATTATTAAATAATACTGTACAATATTAAATAATATACAATATTTAATAATGAATTATATTACATATTAATATACTAAATTACATATTAATATATTAAATTACATAAAATTACATAATATTACATAATAGTCAAAGGAACGGTTTATTTAATGGCTAGGATCAGAATCGAAAGCGATTTGTGCAAAGGATGCAAACTGTGCGTCGGCGCGTGCCCCAGGGGCCTGATAGCGATGGACGGCGCGTCGCTGAACTCCGTGGGCTTCCACCCGGCAGCCGCGACGCCGGACATGGAGGAAAAATGCACCGGGTGCGCGTTCTGCGCGACGATATGCCCCGACTGCGCAATTGAGGTGGACAGATAGAGCGGCGCGCATTGGGCGAGATTGCG
Organism: Oscillospiraceae bacterium; assembly: GCA_009777515.1. Taxonomy (GTDB): domain Bacteria; phylum Bacillota; class Clostridia; order WRLR01; family WRLR01; genus WRLR01. The sequence goes on from WRLR01000036.1 coordinate 28,677, forward strand.
GCTCGTAGGCCGCAATGACGGGAATAGGGCGCCCTGGGTACGCGGGCGTCCCGCCCGCACACACCGAACCGAATAGGGTGCGCGATTACATTAGAGCACATGTAGCTAGATTGCGGCTCGAAGGCCGCAATGACGGGGATAGGAAGGATGTTACAATGGCGGAAAAATATTTGATGAAGGGCAACGAGGTCATCGCGGAGGCGGCGATACGCGCAGGTTGCAAGCACTATTTTGGCTACCCCATCACGCCGCAGACGGAGATCGCCCACTATATGGCGCAAAAAATGCCGCAGATCGGCGGCACGTTTATCCAGGCCGAATCGGAAGTGGCGGCGATCAACATGCTGTACGGGGCGGCGGGCGCGGGCGCGAGGGCCATGACGTCCTCGTCCAGCCCCGGCATCAGCTTAAAGCAGGAGGGCATCTCATATATGTCCTGCGCCGAGCTGCCTGCAGTCATAGTCAACATACAGCGCTGCGGCCCCGGCCTCGGCGGCATTTTAGCGGCGCAGGCCGACTATTTCCAGGCGGTCAAGGGCGGTGGTCACGGCGACTATAAAATGGTCGTGTTCGCGCCCGACAGCGTGCAGGAGCTCTACGAGCTCACGGTCGAAGCGTTCAACATCGCGGACCGCTACCGCGTCCTGGTAATGATACTGGGCGACGGGATGCTGGGGCAAATGATGGAAGCCGTCGTGTTCAAAGACGATGAAAATATCGTGCACGTGGACAAGCCCTGGGCTACGACGGGCTCGAAGCTCGAGCGGGAGCGCAACATCATCACGTCCATTGACACCGTCCCGGAACGGCTGGAGGCCATCAACAACAGGCTCCAGGCCAAATACAGGGAGATAGAGCGCAACGAAGTCCGCGTCGAGGCGTACAACTGCGAAGGGGCGGAACTGATCGTGACGGCGTTCGGCACTGTCGCGCGGATAGTAAAAAACGCGATAGACGACGCGGAGAGGGAGGGCATCAAAGTCGGCCTCATCCGCCCGATATCCGTATGGCCGTTCCCGTCGGACGAAATAAGGAAGCACCTCGACGGCCCGAAAGCCTTTTTATCGGTGGAGCTCAACGCCGGGCAGATGGTCGAGGATGTCCGCCTCGCCGTCAACGGAGACAAGCCCGTGCATTTTTACGGTAGGACGGGCGGAATGGCGCCGACGCAGGCGGAAATTGTGGGTAAGATAAAAGAGATTTTAAGCTCATAAACAAACTAATAAGCTCATGGCTAGACTATTAAACTCGTAACCAGACTATTAGGCTCATGGCCAGACGATTAGGTATATAGCTAGATTATTAAGCTCATAATCAGATTATTTGCTCATAGACAGACGATATTGTTTTGGGGGACTACAACATGCAAACCGTATTCAAAAGGCCGCACGCGCTGACGGCGAAACCGTTCCACTATTGCCCCGGATGCACCCACGGCGTCATCCACAGGCTCGTCGCGGAAACGCTGGACGAGATGGGCATAGAGGGCGACACGATTGGCGTCGCGCCGGTCGGGTGCGCGTACAACAACTACGAATACTTCAACTGCGACATGCAGCAGGCGCCGCACGGGCGCGCCCCGGCGGTCGCGACGGGCATAAAGCGCGTGCACCCCGATAAATTCGTCTTCACGTACCAGGGCGACGGGGACCTGGCCGCCATTGGCACGGCCGAGATCGTGCACGCGGCCGCCAGGGGCGAAAAAATAACAACGATTTTCATAAACAACGCCATATACGGCATGACGGCCGGGCAGATGGCGCCGACCACCCTCATAGGGCAGGTCACGATGACGTCGCCATATGGCCGCGAGGCCGACACGCAGGGCTATCCCATAAATATCTGCGAAATGCTGGCCACGCTCGACGGCCCCGCCTATATCGAGCGCGTCGCGGCGAACGGCGTGAGGGGCATCATGGCGGCCAAGCGGGCGATAAAAAAGGCCTTCCAGGTCCAAAAGGCCAACCTGGGCTTCTCCATCGTCGAGGTGCTTTCCACGTGCCCGACCGCATGGGGCCTCCCTCCGGCAGAGTCTATGAAGTGGATGGAGGATAACATGGTGCCGCGCTACCCGCTCGGCGTTTTCAAAGGGAAAGATCTGGAGGTGGGCTGATGCGTTACCAGGGCATAATTATCGCAGGCTTCGGCGGGCAGGGAATCCTATCAATCGGGCGCATACTGGCGCAGGCCGGCCTCGACGAGGGCATGAACGCGACGTGGCTCCCGTCGTACGGGCCGGAAATCCGGGGCGGCACAGCGTACTGCCATGTCATCCTCTCCGACAACCCGATAGGCTCCCCATTATTGAACAGCGCGACTTCTTTTATCGCAATGAACAAGCCGTCTCTGGAAAAGTACCACGATCTCGTCGTGGAGGGCGGTCTGGTTATTGTCGACGGCTCGCTGATAGACGGCCCACCGGACGACTTTGAAGCCGGTGGCAGGCAGCGGCGTTTCTTTTCGCTGCCGGCGACGCAGACGGCGCTGGACAACGGGGCGTCGACGTTCGCGAACATCATACTCGCAGGCAAACTGCTGGAGCAGACGAGAATATTGTCGGTAGAGTCGTTCGAGGTTGCGCTGGGGAAGGTGTTGTCGGCGCGCTACCGGCACTTGATACCGAAAGAGATGGAAATGCTGAAGTTCGGCATGGAATATAAATTACTGTAGGGACGGCCGCTCTGGCCGTCCGTTTGTACGCATTGCCTATGTAGTTGCGGACGACCGAGGGAACCCCTCCCACGGGGGCAGCCGTCCCTACGTTAAATTTGGCTGGGTGCGGCAAGCCAGGCCCTACTGGGAGCCCAGGTCTGCGCCGAACCACTGCAGGAACAGGTTCATAAGCGAGACCTCGTCCCTGAGCCCGTAAACCGCCTCCTCTATGTCGTAGGTGGTCTGCTGCGACAGCTTCTCCGACAGGCGCACGCCATAGTCCGCCATGTAGTATACAGTATCCAGGACCTGGTAGCTGTCTGGGTCCTCTTTTTGCATATAGCGCGCGTAAAGCTCGTCCGCGATGACCAAATCGTTCTTTTTCAATTTCAAATCCTGGAACGGCTGCGCCTCAAAATCGTACAACCGCACGTTGAACATATAGCGCAACAGCAATTCCTCGCAAAGCTGCTCCGCGTCGGAGTTGATGATCAGCCCCGCGCGCTTGCCCCTCAGATCCTCCTCGCCGTATATCGACTCGTCCTCGGGCGATACAATGAACACGAGGCCGTAGGATATGAACGGGGCAGTCTCGAACGAGCCGTTTATATAGTCGTGGACGGACTGCCGGGCCGACACGACGCAGTCGACGGCGCCGCTGGCAAGGGCGGCGGCCATGTCCTCGGGGGCGTAGAGCTTGATTTCGGGCTTCTTTTCCAGCCTTTCGGCCAGCATCCTGGCGTACTCGGCCTCGAACCCGGAAATGTTCCGCTTGTCGTCGACATATGTCAGCGGGCGGCTGCTTTCATACAAGCCAATCTTTAACGTCCGCTCCGATAGGCCGCGAAGGGACGATATCAATACAATTGTAAGCGTGGCGGCGAACGCCAAAATAAGCAAAAAACCAAAAAACTTTTTGCGATCGACTCTGCGGCGGCGCATTGGCCAAATCCCCTCATTTATTTTTTTATTCTTTTTTTTTAACTATTATACGCCAACTTGCCATAAAAAACAAATTATGCTATTGTTTACGAATCTTTTCCCCAAATAGGCTTTACGCAAACGCACATGAAAATGAATGGGAATAATTGAAGTAATTGAAATAGCCGAAATGACTGATATGACTGAAAAGACTGACATGACTGATATAACTGATATGACTGTTATGATTGATATGATTGATATGACTGATATGATCTGGAGGTAACAGCGATGAACGCAAGGGACGGCGCCAACACAGGCAATATATTCAACCTGACGATGCTCATGGACTTTTATGAGTTCACGATGGCAAACGGATATTTCGAACAGGGAATGGAGGACCGGATCGCATATTTCGACATGTTCTTCCGACGGGTGCCCGACGGGGGCGGCTATGCGATCATGGCGGGCGTCGAGCAGCTCATCGAATATTTGAGCGATCTGCGGTTCAACGAAGCCGACGTCGACTATCTGCGCGGCAAGGGCGTGTTTTCTGAGGGATTTTTGGACTACCTGCGGCGTTTCAAGTTCAGTTGCGACGTCTGGGCCATACCCGAGGGCACCCCCATATTTCCGCAGGAGCCGATAATCAAAGTCCGAGGCCCCATCATACAGGCGCAGCTCATCGAAACGATGATGCTGCTCACCATCAACCACCAGTGCCTCATCGCCACGAAGGCGAACCGCATTTGCCGGGCGGCGGCCGGGCGGCCCGTTTCGGAGTTCGGCTCGCGCCGGGCGCAGGGCGGGCACGGCGCATTGATGGGCGCGCGTGCGGCATACATCGGTGGCTGCGCCAGCACGGCGTGCACAATGGCCGAACGCGACTTCGGCATACCTGCCACAGGCACGATGGCGCACAGTTGGGTGCAGAGCTTCGATTCGGAGCTGGAGGCCTTCTGCGTATACGCCAGCCTCTACCCCGACCGGTGCATCTTCCTCGTCGACACGTACAACACGATTAAGCACGGCGTCCCAAACGCCATCCGCGCCAGCCGCGAGCGCCTTCTGCCGAACGGGCACAGGCCGCTCGGCATAAGGATAGACAGCGGCGATGTCACGTATTTGTCCAAAATGTCGCGCAAAATGCTCGACGACGCCGGGTTCCCGGATTGCAAAATATTCGTCTCAAACTCCCTGGACGAGCACATCATCCGGGGCATCATATCGCAGGGCGCGCAGATAGACGCGTTCGGCGTCGGCGAAAAGCTCATCACGTCGCAGTCGGAGCCGGTGTTCGGGGGCGTGTACAAACTCGCGGGCGTCGAGCGGGCGGACGGCAGCGTGGAGCCCAAGTTAAAGCTCAGCGAAAACGTGGAGAAGATCACTACGCCGGGCAGCAAGAACGTCTTCCGCTTCTATAACCGGAAGGACGACATGGCGATAGCCGACGTGCTCACTCTCGACGGGGAGCGCATAGACGAGGGTCTCCCATACATGCTCTTCGACCCGGAAAATACATGGAAGCGCAAGACAGTGGAAGACTATTATGTAAAGCAGTTGCTTGCGCCGATATTTATCAATGGGGAGTGCGTTTACGCCTCGCCCCCGCTCGCGCAGATCAGGGAATATTGCCTGTCGCAGATAGACCTTCTGTGGGAAGAAATTCTGCGTTTCGAGAACCCGCAGGAATACTATGTCGATCTGTCTCAAAAACTATGGGATTTGAAATACGGCATCCTGCACGAGCTCTCCGGATCATATTCGCGAGGGTCGTGACTAAAATAGGCAAATAATGGGTAATAAGACTATTATGAAAGTCATCGGTTCGGGGAAGCGCGGTTCCCCTCACCTTACGGGCGTGAAACGCCCGCACGGCGCGTTGCGCCGCGATAGTGCTCACGCCACCAGGCTTTCGTGCCATGCTGGTGGCGGCGCCGTCGTGAACACTAATATGGCTACACCAGCTTATTTGTGGCGGACTCTATGAGAAACACTACTACAATTTGGCTTGATCAGTGCATACCGGGCATGCGCATCGCCGAGACGATTACGAACCGATTTTTGGCGACTGTCATTAACGAGGGCACCGTCCTGGACACGCAGATCATCGAGAAGCTGAAGTATCTCAACTACCAGAAGATACGCATATATGCCGATTCGGACGCGGAGATAGAGAGCAACACAATTGAGGTTGTAAAGAAGGAGTACACAGAAAACGCCCTGGTAATGAAGTCGGTCTTGCTCGACATTTCCGCCGGGAAGAACCTGGACATGCCCACCATCGCCAAAGTGTCCAACTCGATGTACAACAGGCGCTCCGACTTCGTCGGCGTCCTGTCGTGCCTGAACCAGGTGCGAGACTCCGACGAGTACACGTACTCGCACTGCCTGAACGTTGCGTTTATTTGCCTATTTGTTGCGAAATGGCTAAACTACAACGCCGACGTTATGAACGGCGTCCTGCAGGCGGGCCTATTGCACGACGTCGGCAAATGCCGCATACCCGGCGACATATTGAACAAGCCCTCGTCGCTGTCGGCCGATGAGTTCGAGCATATGAAAAAGCATACCGTGTTCGGCTACAGAATGCTGGAGGGCGTGGCGGACGTCAGGCCGAGCACGGCGCTCGCCGCCCTAGAGCACCATGAAAAGATCAACGGTAAGGGCTACCCCCTGGGCATCAAGTCGGACAAAATCCACCTATATGGCAAGATCGTGGCTGTCGCGGACATCTACGACGCGATGACGTC
>WRLR01000037.1 GCA_009777515.1 Oscillospiraceae bacterium
TTACTTACGCCGCGCAACGCGCGGTGCGAGCGCATCGCGCTCGTAAGGCGGGGGAAATCGCATTTTCCCCGCCGCCTTGGGGTGTGGGGCTTGCCCCACATTATAATATATATACCCTTTTATATACGTTTTATGGCTGCGAATCAATCCTCTATGCGCAGTTTTACCATTGACTCTATAAAGCGCCTCATCCCGGCGTTTTCAAATTCGATTTCCAAAATAAAGTCGCTGCCGTCGCGAACCCGCTTGGCCACTGTCCCGCTGCCATATTTTTTGTGACCGACAGCGTCGCCTACCTTGTACGTACGGCCATTGTCGTATTCGTCGGGCGCGTCGGGCGGGGCGGAGTCATCGTTAGGGGCGCCGGGCGAAGCCAGCCAATTGGGCGGGACGCGCCCCCCTTTGAGCCAACCGGGCGGGACGCGCCCATCGCTGAACCTGTTTTGCGCGGCGCCCGCCGGGCCGACGACCGTCCCGCCTCTTTTGGCGGCTTCCCATTGCTGCCTGCCCGGGAACAGCCTGATATTGGAATTGTAAAATTCATTCTGCCCTGTTTTGCCGCCTGGGCCGGCGCCCGCACCGCCCGCAATAAGAAAGGGCCGGCGCGAACCATTGTTGTCGACATCCGGGTGTTTCTGCTCGATTGCAGATTTGTTACTTATAATACTATTCGGAATATCCGCTATAAATCTTGAAAGCCTGTTGTACGTAGTGTTTCCGAATAAAGTGCGCGAAGCGGCGCTTGTAATGAATAGCTGTTTTTTCGCACGGGTTATGGCGACGTAACAGAGCCTGCGTTCCTCTTCCAATTGCGAGGGGTTCAACATGGACCTCATTCCTGGGAAAATGCCCTCTTCCGCGCCAATGATAAACACGGCGTCGTACTCCAGCCCCTTGGCGCTGTGTATCGTCATCAGCGACACTTTTTCTTCGTCCTCGTCGTAGCTGTCTATGTCGGAAATAAGGGAAACATGCATCAAAAACTCTTCGAGTGTCGCGCCGTTTCGGAAAGAAGCCCCCTCCGACGATAGCGACGCCCCCTCCGGCAATAGCAGTGCCCCCTCCGGCGACGGCGACGCCCCTTCTGGTGACAGATCAGCTTCCTCCGACATTAACGCCGCCCCTTCTGGCGATGGTGCTGTTCCTTCCGGTAATAACGCCGCACTCTCCGGCGACAGCGCCGCCCCCTCCAGCAACCGCGCCGCCCCCTCCGCATCGCCTTCGGCGTCTCCAGCCAAGGCCTGCGGCTCGTCGTAGTATATGTCGTCGCTCACATAGTTTCTTTCGAACTCGATGATCTCCGATTTGAATTCCAATATATTTTCAAGCCGGACCCTCGCCTCCTCCGACTGCTCATCGCCGTACATCTTGGCTATCCCGCTCCGCTGCAGGACGAGTTCGAGGATATCCGCCGTCCCCAAGCCCCGGGCGTCTTCAACCATCCCCCGGATCAGCGCGACGAAGCTCTCCAGCTTCCCCAGCGCCGATTTCAATTCGGGAAACCCCCTTGGGTTGGCAATCGCAGCGGTGGCGGCCTCAAATATAGAAACGCCCATGTCGGCCGCCCTGGCTTCCAGTTTAACGACCGTGGCCGCCCCCACCCCGCGCTTTGGTACATTTATGACCCGCTTGAAGCTGATGTCGTCCGAGGGGTTGTGCAAGAGGCGCAGGTACGCGATAACGTCTTTTATCTCTTTTCTGTCAAAGAATTTAAAGCCGCCTATGATCCTGTACGGCACGCCCTCGCGCGCGAGCATGTTCTCCATGGCGCGCGACTGCGCGTTGATGCGGTACAGGATGGCGCAGTCGTTGTAGCTTATGCCCTGCTCGGACTTGAGTTTTTTGACGACTTTTGCCGCGTACGACGCTTCCTCGTACTCGTTCTCCACTTTTACGCAGTTGATCGCGTCGCCCTCCCCGTTTTCCGTCCACAGGCTCTTGTGCTTGCGATGCGTATTTTTTAGGATGACGCTGTTGGCGGCGGCGAGGATGACCTTGGTCGAGCGGTAGTTTTGCTCCAGCTTGATGATCTTGGCGCCCCGGTAGTCGTTCTCAAAACCCAGTATGTTGCCAATATTGGCGCCGCGCCAGCCATAGATCGACTGATCGTCGTCCCCCACGACGCACAGGTTGTTCCATTTGCCGCACAGCAGCGATATAAGGGTATACTGCGCAGAGTTCGTGTCCTGGTACTCGTCGACCAGTACGTGCTTGAACCTGTTTTGGTAGTACTCGCGGATATCGCCGCATTCACGCAGTAGGCGGATCGCCATCAAAATAATGTCGTCGAAATCCAGCGCGTTGAGTTTCTTCAGCTTTTTTTGGTATAGCTCATAGACCTCCGCCACATGCCCATCGAAGGCGCCGCCTGGCATGCGCGACCTGTCGGGCGAGAACATATCGCCGGGCAAGAACATTTCGTCTTTGGCTTTGCCTATTTGATCTAACACTGCCTTGGGGACGTATTGTTTGTCTGAAAGGTTGAGATCCCTCAAGCACTCCTTGACTAAGGAGAGCTGGTCGTCTGCGTCAAAGATGGTGAAGCCCCTCGAAAAACCTATGCGCTCGATGTCGCGGCGGAGCATTCGGACGCATGCGGCGTGGAATGTGCTAATCCATATGGCTGACGACTCGTCGGGCAGCAGCTTCTCTACCCTGGCTTTCATTTCAGTCGCTGCCTTGTTCGTAAAGGTGATGCCCAAGATGGACCAGGGCGGCACGCCCGCTTCCAAGATGAGATAGGCGATCCTGTGGACGAGGACGCGCGTCTTGCCCGAGCCCGCCCCTGCGAGAATGAGCAGCGGCCCGTCCGTATGGCGCACCGCTTCGGCCTGAACGCTGTTCAAGCCTGAAAGTATCCTTTCGATCCCATGATTTGTCTTTTGTGAAACGCTCATTAGGCCACCATGCTCCCTACAACAAATCAACAGTCAGCCCAATCAGCCAAAACAGCATGGCGCCGCGCCGTTGCCTGTGCATATATTTTTTTTGTCCATGTTCGCCTCCGGGTATAACATAAATTTACAGCTTATATAATTTTATGTCAAGCCGAATGGGGATAATTAAAAATATTGCATTCCAAAGTTGATTTATTATTGTTGACAACGCATTGGCTTCATTATACAATGGGTTCGCGTGTCATGCGTGACAAACTTTTTTAAGAGGGGCGCTATAATGGAAGACAAGACATTGATATGTAGAGACTGTGGGCAAGAGTTTGTCTTTACCGCAGGCGAGCAGGAGTTTTATGCGCAGAGGGGCTTTCAAAACGAGCCTTCGCGATGCAGGGATTGCCGCGATTCGCGGCGGTCTTCAGGCGGCGGCGACAGGGGGGCGCGGGAGATGTTCGACGCCATCTGCGCCGAATGCGGCAAGGAGACGAAAGTCCCGTTCAGGCCGCGCCTGGACAAGCCTGTCTATTGCAGCGAGTGCTTTGCGCAAAGATAAACCATTCTGCCAATGACTAACAAATCTCCCATTGGGAGATTTTTTTTCGCCGCATGGCCGCTTTATTGGGTATCATAGTCTATATAGTAACGTTATATAATCTATATAGTAACGCTATATGATTCATATAGTAACGCTATATAATTTATATAGTAACACTATGCAATAACGCTATGTAATGTTATGTAACGCTATGTAATGTTATGTAACGCTATGTAACGCTATGTAATGCTATTATGGCGAACAGCCGATGGCAATGGCGGCAAAATCATATTAAGGAGGCTCCGGGCCGCAGCGCCCGGCACTTAAACTATGAAATACGTGTTTGTGGGGAAGAACATAGACGTCGGCAACAGGCTGAAGGAGCGGCTGGTAAAGAAGGTCGGCAAGCTGGAAAAATTCTTTAACCCGGAGACCGAGGCGACGGCGACGTTTTCCATCGTCAGGAACCAGCACATCCTGGAGCTGACCATAATTCAAAACGGCATATTGTTCCGGGGGGAGGAGCACAGCGACGACATGTACATCTCCATCGACAAGGTCGTCGACGTGATTGAGAGGCAGATCCGAAAAAACAAGACGAGGCTCGCCAGGCGGATCTACGACAACGCGTTCAAGAGCGACGAGTATGACGATGACAGCAGCTACATCGTCGAGGAGAACGAGTACAGCGTGCGCTCGAAAAAGTTCCATATAGAGCCCATGACTGTGGACGAGGCCATTCTGCAGATGAACCTGATCGGCCACATGTTCTTCGTGTTTCTGAACCCGGACACAAAGCAGGTAAACGTGGTGTACAAGCGCAGGGACGAGAGCTACGGCCTGCTAGAGCCCGAATATTAGGGCGCCCCCTGCCATATTCAAATGCACAACCCATATTCTATTGTCCATGCTCGTCCATGCCCGCCCATGCCCGCCCATGCCCACACCCCGGCGACCCGACGCGCTGAAGCGCTGGCGCCCCGGCGCCTTCGTCTCGGAGCCCGGCGCTATAGCATCCTCTTTTCTGCGAGGCTGGTGTAGTTTTTGCCCGCTATGATTATGTGGTCCATGACATTGACGGATATGGTTTCGAGAGCGGCTGTCAGCCTCTTTGTCATATGCGCGTCCGCAGCCGACGGCTCCGTGGAGCCGCCGGGATGGTTGTGCGTTAAGATGACCACGGACGCCTTATGGCGCAGAGCGTTCTCGATAATCGCCCTCGGGTAGACCATGGCTTCGTTGATGGTCCCCCGGCTGATCAGCACGGGCATGATCACATGGTTCTGCGAGTCCAGGCAAATCATATAGAACACTTCGTACTCTACGCCCACGAACAGCGAGGCCGCGTACGCCGCAGCTTTCTTTGAGTCGGTTATCTGCGTCTTGTCCTTCCAGCGGTCCGTTGCGTAGCGCCGGGCCAGCCCGGGCACCATGCAAATGAGCGTGGCGGCGTGGGGGCCCAGCCCCGGGACTTCCAACAGCTCGTGGTGGCTCGCGTTGAACACCCCGGAAAGCGAACCGAACCGCTCCAGCAGCGCATGGGCCAGCCCATTGGTGTCCTTGTGCGGCACGCCGAAAAAGAGCAGCATCTCCAGCACCTGGAAGACGCTGAACGCGTCCATGCCCTCGCTGAGAAAACGGTCCTTCATGCGCTGCCTGTGGCCCCTGTGATCAACCAATGCCAATACCAGCCTTTTTTGTCAATTTATGGCCTGTATTGGCATTATACAATATTTTCCAATGCGCTTGCAACTATAATTTTCCAATGCTAGTCCAAGCGTCTATTTATAGTTCATGTGTCTATTGATAGTCCAAGCGTCTATTGATAGTCCATGCGCCATATAAAGTCCAAGCGTCTATTTATAATCCATGCTTATGTATTTACCGATGCAGAAGATCGGTATACCAAGCCGCGCGGAACGGGCGCAAAAGTCCGGCGCCCCAGCAGCGACGCACTCCATTGCGGCGCTGAACGCCACGGGCAAGGACAAGCGGTCAGACAGTTCCAGCGCGGCGTCGAGGCCCTCTGAAAGGTCGCGCTCCGAAGTGTCCGAGAGCAGGTTGGTATTGTTCACAATCGCAGTGAACGGCAGGCGTGCGCTTTTTTGAATGGCATAAAAAATTTCGGCAGCCTTGCATACTGTTGACGTTTCGGGCCTGCGCAGGTTAAATACAAAAAAACATTCGGTCCGTTCGGAAAGGAAATCGTCGCGGTATCTGGACACGGCCCTTGCGCCCGCGCTGTCGCCGCCCACATCAAACACGGCTTTCACCTGTTTGTCGTCAAACAGGGCGGAAATTTCGGCGGGCAGCGCCGGTACGTCGATATTGGTATTGGCATATATGGGGGCGACGACGCGGACGCCTTTGCTTTCCAGCGCAGCGCGCGCGCTTGCTGTGCGAAAATACGGGTTTATTATGTCGAAGTCGACGATGGCAGCCCTGTGGCACGCAGCGAGGCTGAGCGTGAAGTTGACGGCGACTTCAGATTTACCGCTGCCATAATGCCCGGCAAACAAAAATATCCTACTGTCCTCATATAGCCTTGGCGTCGCCATTCTTCCCCCTTCGCAGATCGAGCATTTCGCGCTCAAACGCGCGGTAGCGCTCCGCTTCATCGGATTTGTCATATGCCTTGCCGAACTGGTGGCGAAGATATTCCGGGACAATGGATGAGAGCTCCTTGGCCACGGCGTCGCTGATCTCGAACTGAAAGATTTGCCCGGCGCCGCACCCTGAGACATAGCTGATTGCCTTGAGCGCGCCAGGCGAAACCGCGACGACACGGCCGACGCGGCTGGCGGCGCCCCTGCATTCGGCTGAGCCGCAGACTACGCCGCCCCCTGCGACGGCGAAGCCAATGCCCTTGCCCCCTCCCAGCGGCGCCCCGCAGACGGAGCAGATGTCGGTCAGAGGGGCGAATCCCGCGATCGCCAATATCCGCATCTCAAAAGCGCGGGCGACGAAGCCCGGCTGTAAATCCTTGTAGCACAACGCATACAGCGTATTCAACAGCGTCTGCAGCGCCTGTGGGAAGGCCTGGGCCTCGACGATGACGTCCCGCGCGATGTCCAAAAAATGCATGGCGTACGCGCACTTTTCGACATCCTTGCGGATGCCATAAAAAGACTCGGACGACTTTGCCGACGTCAGCAGGCGCCTGTCCTTATTTACGTACATCGAAAACTCGCCATATGTCAAAAGGCCCGCCTGTGAGGCGAGCTTGCTGCCCTGCCTGCGGATGCCCCTCGCGTAGCACTCCAGCCTGCCCTGCTCGACTGACAGCAGCGTCAGGTACCGATCGGCGTCGCCCGTGTCCACCTCGCGGGCCACTATGCCCGTAACTGTTTCATATCCCATGGTTCACATGCCTTGGCGCAGCCTTTTGCGCCGCATCCGCGCAGGCCGCCTTTTGCGTTACCTCCGCCAGGCCGCTCTTTGCGTCGCTTCCGTTCAGGCCGCTTTTTGCGCCACCTCCGCGCAGGCCGATCGGCTACGGCGCGTAATAGCCCATCCGGCGCAGCACGGCCTCGTCGTTGCGCCAGTCCTTGCGCGTTTTTACCCACAGCGCCAAAAATACTTTCGCGCCCTGCAGCCGCTCAAGCTCGATCCTCGCGGACGCGCCGATCCTTTTGAGCGTCTCGCCGTTTTTGCCGATTATTATTTTTTTATGCGATTCCTTTTCGCAGTATAGCGTCGCCCTGATTTCATACAGCCCGTCACGCTCGCGCAGTCGGTAAGACTCCGCTTCGACGTCCACCCCATGCGGCACTTCGTCGCTGAGCAGTTTTAACGCTGCCTCGCGTATGATATCCTCCGCCAGGCGCCGCTCCGTCTGGTCCGTAATCATATCTTCCGGGTAAAGCGGCCCGCCGGCTGGCATCAGCTTAACGATTTCATCCAATACGGGCGCGCGCGCGTCGGGGCCGGTGGCGCGCACAGGAACAATACTCGAAAAACCATATTGGGCGCCCGCTTGCGACATAAGCGGCAGCAAGCTCTCCTTCTTCACAAGGTCAATCTTGTTGATGATCAGAACCACCGGTATTTTCGACGCATCCGCGATCGCCAATGCATCCCTGTCGTCTTTGCCAAGCACCTTGTCGCGCGCGTCAATCATCAAGATGATGGCGTCGACGTCTTTGATTGCCCCCTTGGCGCGGCGGACCATCTGTTCGCCGAGCCGGTTTTTCGGCAGGTGCAGCCCCGGGGTATCAACGAAGATAATTTGGTACGATTGAGACGTCAGTATCATTCGCGCATTTCTGCGCGTCGTCTGCGGCTTGTTTGTGACAATGGAGAGGTTGTTGCCGCAGAGCGTGTTTATCAGCGTGGATTTACCCACATTGGGCCTGCCCAGCACCGCCACGAACCCCGCGCGATGGCCCTCGCCTGCTTCGGCGGCGGTTACTGTTACGTTAGCTGCGGTGGAGCGCGGGGGTCTACTGTGCCCGATTTTTACGCACGCCAGGGCGGACATGGCGTCCATCTCCGCTTCCCCGCCTGGGGCGTGATCATAGCCCAACAGGTGCAGCACGCCGTGTATCGTCAAAAAGCACAGCTCTTCTTCGTAGGTGTTGCCATACTCCGCCGCCTGCCCCCGGATCCGCCCGGGCGAGAGCACGATGTCACCAAGCTGCGCATCGCGCGCAATTTTAGCGTTGGTTGATTCCTGGAGGGGGAACGAGAGCACGTCAGTCGCTTCGTCGACGCCCCTAGATGAAAAGTTCAACGCTTTTATACCCGCGTCGTCTATTAACATTATGCTGATTTCCACGGCGTTGCGGCCCCGAACATTTTCGCCGTTCATCCGAGCTTTTTCGCTACTCATCCAAGCGTTTTCACCACGCATCCGGGTGTTTTCGCCATGCATCAGGGCGCTTTCGCTGCGCATCATGGCTTTTTCGCCGCTTATCCGGGCGTTTTCGCCACGCATCCGGGCGCTTTTCGCTACCCTATGCGCGCCCCTTCCCCGTACTACGGCGGCGACCCCGGCGCCGCACTCGTACGCAGCCACCGCAGCGCGGCTGACAAGCTCGCGCTCGAGCCTGCCAAACGCAGCTTCTTTTTGTTTGTTTTTTATATTAATAAAGATTTTTACGGGCGCATCACCGCTCATGGCGTGTTACCCGCAACGCTGCCCGGGGCGTCCCCGGCTGGGGCTGCAGGCATTGCAATCGGCGCGGACGCTTGCGTAAGCGAAGGAGTGGGCGCGTTCGCTTGCGTGAGCGCAGGAGTGGGCACAGACGCTTGCGTGAACGCAGGAGTGGGCACGGCTATTGAAGCGGGCGCAGTCATTGGAACAGTAGTAGCTACAGCTACCGGCGCTGTATCAGTCACATATACTGACGGCGCCGCAGAGCCGGTCGTAGCCATTGGGACCGCCGCGGCTGCTGTTGGCAGCGCAGCCACAGAAACAGGCGCCGTCGCGGCTGCGGATTGCACAGAGGGAACAGCGGGCGCAACAAGCGGATCGGCTGGCATCGGCGCAGGCGCCAGTGCGGGCGCTGTCGCCCCCGCCTCCAGCAGCCCGGCCGGATATTGCCCGATTTGCATCGGGTCGTCGGGATACTGCACCCTCGTATGATAAAAGCCCGTCAATACGCGGACATAATTCTGCTCGATGATTTGCATATCCCTCATGCTGATCATGCAGAATTCCAACTGCCCGTCTTCCGCCTTTGATTGTATAATTTTCCTGACCCACTCGGCGATTTTGGCTTCGTCCTTGTGCTCCGACGAGCGGACCGCCGCTTCGCACGAGTCCGCGATCATGACGAGCGCCGCCTCGCGGCTGCCGGGGCGGGGCCCAGGGTACCTGAACGCCTCCGCCAGCACGTTTTCCTCGCCGCGCTGCTTGATAGCCTTATTGTAGAAAAAGGCGAGAACCGTGTCGCCGTGGTGCTCGCGCACAATATTGACCACCTGCTTTGGCAGCTTGCTTTTTTCGCACAGCTCCACCCCGGCGCGCGTATGCGATATGATGATGCGTGCGCTCTCCTCGGGCTCCGTCTGGTCGTGCGGGTTGACCCCGTACTGGTTTTCCGCATAGTAGCTGGGCGACGCCAGCTTCCCGACGTCGTGGTAGTACGCGCCTGCCTTTGCTATAAACGGGTTGGCGCCAATCGCCAGGGCGGCCGTCTCCGCCATGTAGCCCACCATCAAGCTATGGTGGTGCGTGCCCGGCGCCTCGA
Organism: Oscillospiraceae bacterium; assembly: GCA_009777515.1. Classification (GTDB taxonomy): domain Bacteria; phylum Bacillota; class Clostridia; order WRLR01; family WRLR01; genus WRLR01. The sequence continues at coordinate 9,624 of WRLR01000037.1, forward strand.
AGCTCAGGCGCCGCAGCAGCGGCGTGTTGCCGCTGGACAGCTCGGTGAGCCTCAGCGGCGTCGCCGTGTTGAACAGGCTCTCCATCAGGGCGACCAGCCCCATCGACAAGAACGACGACGCGATGCACGTCACAAACAGGATCGCCGCGTCCAGCATGTAGTTGGACGGGTTCATGATGTCATTGGACAGTGCGATAAACAAGAACACGCATGTCGTGCTGAGCGAGAACGCGACCAATGTGAAACGCGCGCGCGTAGAGGCGTTCATCATCATAATCGCGCTGAGGGCGCCGCCGATGATGAAGAACAGCATCGTCTTCACGTCAATCCCGGCGAACAGCGACAGCACGGAAAGGATATAGATATTGATGACAAGCGCAACGCGGGTGTTGATCAGGTACGCTATCAGGATGGGGGCTATATATATCGGCATCGCCAGGGGGTGCACAGGGTACAGGAACCTGCAGACCGTGAGCACCACTACGATGATGCACCCAAGCTGCAGCACCTGCGAGTTGGACTCCAAAAGCTCCATCCCGATACTGCTCAAATATATATGGAACAGGACGGCGATGCCGAACAGCACGAACAGGACCTTGACGAGCTGCTCGACGTCGAGCTCCCCGTCCTCGATCAGGCCGTACTCGTCCAGCAACTGGTACTGGCTGGATGTCACGACCTCGTCTACGCTGATGATGCGTTTGCCCCTGGGGATGATGATTTTACGCTCGAGGTTCTGCTCGCGTATGCGATCCTGCGCGAGCTTCGTCTGCTCGTCGTCTATGACGACATTGACGTTCAGCGCCGACTGCGCGTAGAGCGACGCGACGTTTTTAAGGTTCTGGTTGGCGTACATCGTCTGCTGTATTGAGCGCCATAGCGACGCGACATAATCGTTGTAGTTGTCCGCCGTAATGTCCGTGTTTTCGGCCAGGTCCCGGATTTTAGCCAGGTATTCGCCGAAAAATGAGTCCAGCTCCGCGCGCGAGACGTCCGTGATGATGCTCATCGCCTCTTCGCGGGAGATCGCGACACGAAAAATAATTGCCTGGTCGCATAGCTTGGTCACGGTTTCGTCGCGCAGGTTCTGAAGGTCCGCGCCGCTGAGGGCGGGCTCCGCCTGCATCACGGAGTCGCGGTAGTGATTATGTTCCTGGGTGATGACATTAATGAATGTTTCGGCCCTGGCCACGATGGCAGCCGAAAGGTCAGGGTCCCTGACATAGACCCTGGGGGCGGCCCTGGCCGCTTCCTCCGCGTAGCGCTCGCTCTGTATGCGATTCTCCATCTCGAACGGCGCGCTGATGTCCCAGCGGGAGCGCTCGCCCACCCTCAGCGGGTAGCGCCTCGGCGTGGATACGCCGTACACGACGCTGAACACCGCCGCCGTCGTCATAATAGCTACCAGCAGGGTAAAATATTTCCTGGAGCGCAAAAACTTGAAAAAATCCCTTTTTACCTTAGTATCCATCCGGCTGCGCAAATCCTTTCACGCGGCTGATTGCTCGCAAATGCCAAAATATGGTTATGATTATGATTATGATAATGATTATTATGATTATCCGTACCTGCCCCTGCGCCCCTGCCTGCCGGGCGCGGCCTTGCGCGTGCGTTCGTAGTCCTCGTACGCCTTTATGATCTTGCGGACCAGCTCGTGGCGCACGACGTCTTTTTCCGTGAGGTATATAAAACTGATGTCGTCTATTTTGCTCAGCACCCTGATGACCTCGCGCAGGCCCGACTTTTTGTCCTCCGGCAGATCGACCTGCGTTATGTCGCCTGTGACGACGACCTTGGAGCCGAAGCCGATCCTGGTCAAAAACATTTTCATCTGTTCGAACGTCGTGTTTTGCGCCTCGTCGAGGATGATGAACGAATTGTCCAGCGTCCTCCCGCGCATATACGCCAGCGGCGCGATTTCGATCATGCTTTTTTCGAAATAGCGCTGGTACGACTCCGCCCCCATGGTCTCGTAGAGGGCGTCGTAGAGCGGCCGCAGGTAGGGGTCGACCTTGTTCTGCAGATCGCCGGGCAGAAAGCCCAGCTTCTCTCCCGCTTCCACTGCAGGCCTGGTCAGGATGATACGGTCTGTGATTTTGTTCTTGAACGCGTTGACGGCCATTGCGACCGCCAGGTACGTCTTGCCTGTGCCCGCCGGGCCGACGCAAAATGTGATGGTGTTGTTCGCCACGGAATTGACGTAGTTGCGCTGCCCCTGTGTCTTGGCCTTGATCTGGCGGCCCCTGATCGTGGTGCAGATGACGGGGTCCTTCGAGTTGGAGATTTCGTCGAGCCTGTCTTCCACGGCCATATTCAGGATATGTATGACCTGCCGCTTTGCGATCTCCTCGCCCCGCACGGCCATATCCTCCATCTGGCGTATGACCGACGCCGCCTTGTCCGCCATGAAGCTCTCGCCCATGATGCAAACGGCGTTGTCTCGCAACAGTACGCGGACGTTGAGCCGCTCCTCGATGAGCTTAATGTTTTCGTCATATTGCCCGATCACGGCCATCAGCGCGCCGATTCTGTCAAATTCCAGCCTCCGCTCGGCGATGTCGCCGTTTTGCCTCCCCTCGCGCGCCGCCAGGCTGAGCGCCGAAGAGCTATATGCGGCCTTTTGCTCCGCCCCTGTCCCTATATTGGTTTCCGTGTCAGCGCCTATATGAGTTACCTCCCGATTATAATCAAATCAACTGTAAGCCATTTTTAAATTATCAGCCATTGTTAACTATCAACCACTGTTGATCCATTAACCATTGTTAACTATCAGCCACTGTTAAACTGTCAGCCCAGCCACTGTAAAACAGCCAGCCATTGTTAATCTATCAGCCACTGTTAAACCTTTTTTATGGCGATTACGACCTGCTCGCCGCCGAATGCCCATTCCTTGCGGAAAGCCCCGCCCTCGTCGACGGAGCCGAGCGCGCCGTCCGCAAGCGTCTCGCGGGCGATCAGTTCAAAATTGCGCCCGAACGCGCCGCCGATGTCGCCCCCCGCCCTGACGCCAAGCAGTATGTGGTTCGTGACCTCGAAGCCCGCTTCTTTTCGCATGTTCTGTATTTTACTGATCAGCTCGCGCGTATTGCCCTCTTCGAGCAGCTCCTCGGTCAACTGAGTGTCGATCGCGACCGTGATGCCACCGTCGCTCTGGGCGACGAAATTTTCGCGCTGCGCTGTTTCGATCAATAGATCGTCGGCGGACAGCTCCACCTGAGCGCCGCCGTTGCTGCTGTTGCTACCGCTGCCGCTTTCGGCGCCGCCGTTGCCCTCACCACTGCCGCCGTTCAGGCTGAACCTCAAAAAGCCCGTGGCGGAAAGCTCCCCCATAGCTGCGTCCCCGTCGACTGCCGCGAGGTGGGCGCCGATTTTTGGCAGCAGCTTGCCATAGCGCGGCCCGAGGGTCTTCAACTGCGGCTTGAACTTGTATGACACAAATTCTTTGGACGCGTCCGAAAACTCAAGCTCGCGTATGTTGAGCTCGTCTTTTACGATTGCGTGAAACTCGCCGCCGAGCCTGTTTTCAGAAACGACGTATATAGTTTTAAGCGGCTGCCGGTTTTTGATGTTGGCGGCATTGCGGCATGCGCGCCCCAGCGTGACGACGTCGAGCGCCGCCCGCATACCGGCCTCCAGCTCTGCGTCGATCAGCGATGAGTCGTAGGAGGGGTAGTCGCACAGGTGGATGCTCAGCGGCGCGGCTTTGTCCACGCCCCTTACGATGTTTTGGTATATCATCTCGCTGACGAACGGGACGAACGGCGATATCAGGCGCGACAGGTCGTACAGCACCGTATACAGCGTCATGTACGCGGCGATTTTGTCCTTTTCCATCCCGCCCTGCCAGTAACGCTCGCGGCATCGGCGCACGTACCAGTTGCTAAGCTCGTCCGCGAACAATGTGATCGCGCGGGTGGGCTCCGTGATGCGGTAAGCCGTCAGGTCCTCGTCCACCGTTTTTATCAGCGAGTTCAGCCTTGACAGTATCCACCGATCCATGATATCGAGGTCTTGGGCGATCAGTTTGTGCGCGGTCGGATCAAAACCGTCGATTTGGGCATACAGTACGTAAAACGCGTATGTGTTCCACAGCGTGCCCATAAATTTTCTTTGGATCTCGCTGACGGCTTCGAGGGAAAAGCGGCTGGGCAGCCACGGCGCGCTGGCGGAAAAATAGTACCAGCGGACAGCGTCGGCGCCTTGCAGGTCCAGGGCCTCCCACGGGTCGATGACATTGTATAGGTGCTTTGACATCTTGCGGCCGTCTTTGTCCTGCACATGTCCCAGCACGATGCAGTTTTTGAACGACGCCTCGTCAAAGAGCAGCGTCGATATGGCGAGCAGCGTGTAAAACCAGCCGCGCGTTTGGTCGACCGCCTCGCTGATGAAGTCGGCGGGGAAATTTTTTTCAAACAGCCCCTTGTTCTCGAACGGGTAGTGCCACTGCGCGAACGGCATGGAGCCCGCGTCGTACCAGCAGTCGATGACCTCCGGGACGCGCGTCATGAGCCCTCCGCATTTCGGGCAGCGCAGCCGCACGTCGTCGATATATGGTTTGTGGAAATCGAGATCCTCCGGCACGGCGATGCCCATTTCGTACAGCTCCGCACGGCTACCCACAGCGTGGCGGTAGCCGCACGCGCCGTCAGGCGTTTTGGCGCCCCCGTCGGCGCCGGCGCCTGTTTTGGCGTCGGAGTCTATTTTAGCGCCGGCGCCTGTTTCGGTGCTTCCGCTTTGTGCATCGTGCCCGCCGCAGATCCATATCGGCAGCGGCGTCCCCCAGTAGCGCTCTCTGGAGAGGCCCCAGTCGACGACGTTGTCCAAAAAGTTGCCGAACCGACCGTGCTTCACATTGTCCGGCAGCCAGTTGATTGTGTTGTTGTTGCGCACAAGGTTGTCGCGCAGCTCCGTCATCCGGATGAACCATGTATTTCGCGCGTAATAGAGCAAAGATGTGTCGCAGCGCCAGCAGAACGGGTACGAGTGCTCCATGTCCACTGTGCCGAGCAGCAGCCCCCTGTTGTCCAGCTCTTTTATAATGAGGGGATCGGCGTCTTTGACGAACATACCGGCCCACAGCCGCGCCTCATCGACAAAGCGGCCCTGCACGTCCACCAACTGGATGAAAGGGAGGCTGTTGTCCCGTCCGATGCGCGCGTCGTCCTCGCCGAACGCGGGGGCGGCATGCACTATGCCCGTGCCCTCCGACAAGGTGACGTAGCGGTCGGCGCACACGAACCACGCCTTTTTGTCCGGTTTGATAAAGTCGAACAGGGGCTCGTACTCGACACCGCACAACTCGCTGCCCTTATATTCATCCACAATTTTGGGTGCATCGGCGGCATTAACGGCATTAGCGGCATCGGCAGCATCTGCCGCTCCCACTGCGCCCGCATTTTTGTCTGTATCGGCTTTAACAACTGGATCGGCCGTTTCCGCCGTTCCCGCCGCGACGCCGAACACAGGCCCAACCAGCTCCTTGGCGAGGATATAGCGCGACCCGCGCCATTCGACTTTTACGTACTCATAGTCCGGGTGCACGACCAGCGTCGTGTTCGACGGCAGCGTCCAGGGCGTGGTCGTCCACGCGAGGAAATACTCGTCCTGCTTCCCCGCCACCTTGAACTTTACGTATATGCTGGGCTCGACGACGTCCTTGTAACCCTGCGCGACCTCGTGGCTGGAAAGAGCCGTCCCGCAGCGCGGGCAGAACGGCACGACCTTATGACCCTGGTAAATGAGGCCCCTGTCCCAGATCTGCTTTAGCGACCACCAGACCGACTCGATGTAGTCGTTGGTATATGTGACATACGCGTTGTCCATATCCGCCCAGTAGGCGACCCGCTCGCTCATGTCCTGCCAGTTGGACTTATATGCCCAAACGCTCTCCTTGCACTTTTCGATGAATGGCGCGACGCCGTATTCTTCTATCTGCGGCTTGCCATCGATCCCGAGCATCTTTTCGACCTCCAGCTCGACCGGCAGCCCGTGCGTGTCCCAGCCCGCTTTTCGGCAGACGTCGTAGCCCTTCATGCTCCTGTGGCGCGGTATGATGTCCTTGACGGCGCGCGTGATGACATGGCCGATGTGCGGCTTGCCGTTCGCCGTCGGCGGCCCGTCGTAAAACGTGAATATTTCGCAGCCTTTTCGATGGTTCAGGCTTTTGTTGATGATATCGTTTTCTTTCCAAAAATCGATTATCCCAAGCTCCCTGGATGCAAAATCGAGATCTGTCGCGACCTTTTCGTACATTCGCTTCCCCTGCCTAAATCAAATTCTTTTATGGGGCAAGCCCCATACGTAATATATAGATTATTCCCTCAAAAGTCAAGGCGGACGCCTGCCGCTAACGCCGCTAACGCCTGTAGCGTACGAAGGTAGCGTACGAACACATTGCACCGCGCATTTATTATTTAAGGGAGCCGCGCAATGTGTTATAATTAGGCAAAACTTGGGGCAGAGGCTCGATTTTTGCCCTATAAAAACGCTTGGGGGGAGCATAAATGATATTTCGGGAACTGGGCAACACCGGCCGCAGCGTCAGCGTCATAGGCCTCGGCTGCGAGCATCTGGACCGCAAGCCATACGAGCAGGTCAAAGAGACGATTGACGCCGCGTTGTCCCATGGCGTGAACATAATGGACGTTTTTATGCCGGGGACGCCCGTGCGCGAGCACATAGCCAAGGCGCTGGGCAGCCGACGGGGCGACGTGTATATACAGGGGCATATTGGCGCCACGGACGTCAACCAGCAATACGATATCAGTCGCGACATGCCCACGGTCAAAAAATATTTTGAGAAGCTGCTGCGCATATTTGGCGGCTACATCGATTTCGGGATGATGTTTTTCATTGATTCCGAAGATGACTACAAAAATGTCTTTGAGACAGAGTTTGCGGATTACGTGCAAAAACTTAAAAAGGACGGCGACATCAGGCACATAGGCTTCAGTTCGCACAACCCATTGACGGCGATCAAAGCCATAGAGACGGGCCTGCCCGAAATGATGATGTTCAGCATCAACCTGCCGTTCGACATGCTCCCACCCGAAACATATGTTTTCGACCATTTTGACGACGGCTTTGGCGCCGATCTGTTCCGTGGCATAGACCCGAACCGCGCGCGACTTTACAAGCTGTGCGCGCAAAAGCAGATCGGCATTACCGTGATGAAAACGCTCGGCGCTGGGAAGCTGTTGAACGCGAAGCAGAGCCCATTCGCCAGCCCCATGACCGTGCCGCAGTGCATAGAGTACGCGCTCACAAGGCCTGCAGTCGCCGCCGCGCTGCCCGGTTGCAAAACTGCAGAAGAGGTCCGGGGAGTGATGGCTTATTTCACATGCACGGAAGAAGAAAGGGACTATTCGCACGTGCTGAGCGCCGCACGCAACGACTTTCGGGGTAACTGCCTGTACTGCAGCCACTGCCAGCCATGCCCCGCAGGGATCGACATCGCGGCTGTTATGAAGTGCCTGGACGTCGCGGCCCTTGACGAAGGCAACATACCTGCGTCCGTCCGCTCTCTTTACAGCAGCATGCAAAAATGCGGCGCTGACTGCGTCCGCTGCGGCAGTTGCGAGAGCCGCTGCCCTTTCGGCGTCCAAATAATGGACAGTATGGAAAAAGCTGTGAAGCTGTTATAAACCGTCGACTGACGGGCGTTTCCACGAGTCTTCAACGTACCCGCGCTTCCCGCGCTACCCGAGCATAAACAAAACCCTGCAGGCCTTGTGCCTGTAGGGTTTGAGTTTCAAGCGGGTGAAGGGAATCGAACCCTCCTCTAAAGCTTGGGAAGCTTTCATTCTACCAATGAACTACACCCGCGTATCCGTATGAGCGACGCCCGCGTATCCGTTAATTGACGCCCCGCGTATCCATATGAGCGACGCCCCGCGTATCCGTTAATTGACGCCTCGCGCACGCCGCCAGTATATCACGATTTTTTTGCAGTGGCAAGGTACTTTTCGAGTTTCCTTTTGACGCGCTGGAGGGCGTTGTCAATGGACTTGACCGGCTTGCCCAGCATTCTGGACATCACCGAATATGGCTCGCCGCCCAAATAAAGCGACAGGACTGATATTTCCAAGTCGCTGAGCAGTTCGTTCAGATCGTCCCTGAACATCTGCGTCCTCTCCCGATCGATCAACATGGTTTCCGGATCGGATGCAGACGATTCCACGAGCCAGTTGTCCAGCATCGTGTCGGCGTCATCCCCGGACGCGGGCCTGCTCAAAGAGATATAGGTGTTGAGGGGGAGGTGTTTTAGGCGCGTCGCCGTTTTTATGGCGGTGATAATCTGCCGCGTCACGCACATGTCGGCAAAGACGGCGAAAGAAGCGTGCCTGTCCGGCTTGTAGTCGCGAATCGCCTTATATAGGCCTATCATGCCCTCCTGTATCAAGTCTTCGCTGTCGGCGCCGATCAGGAAGTACGAACGCGACTTGGCTCTGACAAGGCCTTTGTACCGCTCAAAGACAGCTTCGACGGCCCAGTTCTCGCCCAGGCGCGCCCTGCCTAGGATTAGGTTGAAATCGTCAACCGCCTCCCGGCTATCAAAAAACGGCGTGGCGTCAGCAGCGCCAATATCGTATGTTGCGCTTGCGGCGTCCACTATATAAGCAGCGTCTGCCATATCCGCAGCGCTTGTTGTATCAATAGTGTTTTCAGCATTTTCAATGTTTGTTGAATTATTGTTTACTGAATTATTATTTGTTGTATTAATGATGCAATCAACATTTGCAACGTTTGTAGAATTAACAATACAATCAACATTCGCAGCGTTTGTTGAATTAACAATGCAATCAACATTCGCAGCGTTTGTTGAATCATTAATGTTTTTAACATTCGATATGTTCGCTGTATTTGATATATTAGGTTCTTTGCGGTTTGACAATCGCTCCCGCCCTCCGTTTTATAATGTGGCGCGCTCCTTGCGCGAACGCTGCCTCAAGGCTTCGAACAACATGACGGCTGCTGCTGCCGAGGCGTTCAGCGACGTGGTTTTGCCGCGCATGGGGATGCTGACGGTTTGGTCGCATGTCTCCCCCACCAGCCTGCCAAGGCCCTCGTGCTCGCCGCCTATCACGATGGCAACCGCGCTCGACATGTCGCAGTCGGTATATGCCGTCGCCCCCGAAGAGTCCGCCCCGATGATCCACAATCCGCGTTTTTTTAAGTCGCGCAGCGTCGCCGAGATATTGGCCACGCGCGCGATATGAATATATTCAATGGCGCCGGCTGACGCTTTTGCCACCGCGTCGGTGAGACCGGCGGCATTGCGCTTGGGTACAATTACGCCGTGGGCGCCGGCGGCTTCCGCGTTCCTAATGACGGCGCCCAGGTTGTGGGGATCGAGTATTTCGTTGGCGACGACGACCAATGGGCTTTCACCGCGCCCGGACGCGCAGTTTAATATGTCGCCCACATCCGAGTACTCTTTCGCGGAAGCCAATGCAACAACGCCCCGGTGGGGGCCTTCCGTCAATTTGTCCAGCCATGCTTTATCGACGCGCACAACCGGTATCCCGCGTTCCTTGGCCATAAATTCAATGGCCGCGAAAGACGCGGCGTCCTGGACGATGTTTTGCAAATAAATTTTATTGATCGGGCGCCCGGACTTCAGCGCTTCGGCCACCAGTTTCCTGCCACAAATATAACTGCTCGATTTTGTCTTATTCATTCAATAACCGCCTTACCATTGCGCTCGGCGGCCCTCTGGTACGATAAATTCAATAAATGGTTCAACCGGTCAAAATTTTGGTTGAAATACAAATAGCCGAGCAGCGCCTCAAAGCCTGTCGCATGGCGGTAATCGGCGACATTAGCGTTTTTGGGGACATAGCCGGAATGCGCGTTTCTGCCCCTGCGGACGATGTCGCGCTCATCCTCTGTCAAAGCTTCCGATATGGAGCGTATGACTTCCGCCTGCGAATCGCAGCGGACATAACCTGTGGCTTCCACGTGTAGCTTATGAACGCTGCCAAAGGCGTCCCGGGCGAGGCGCCCGCGTATATATACCTCATGAATGGCGTCGCCGACATACGCGAGGACGAGCGGCGGAACATGCGAAAAATGCGCGGCGGCGGAGCGCCCGTCGCCCCCGGCGGGCTCAATGTCGCTTTCGCGCCACATGCATTCGATAAATTTTGTAAAGGGTATGTCTGTAAAGCCGCTCAAACAACAGTCCTTTCAGATGGTTTTGCGCGCGGGGATACGAAATGGCGCCCTCACTGGCGGTTCAGATCGACAAATACGCGTTCGCCCGGCTTAACCATGCCGAGTTTGTCGCGCGCGATCCGCTCCAATGATTCGTCGCTCATAAGCATATCCTTTTCATTGCGCAACTCCTCCGAAAGCTTAACTTCCGCAGCGATTTTAGCCTGGACCCCGGCTAACTCAGAATTTTTGTTTTCTATCAACTGTTGCTGGTTCACAAGGTTGATGGAGAGATAAATAATAAGCAATACAAATAATACTTTTATTATAGGGTTGGCTTTAGTATTTGACGGCATATTGTTCGCATCCTATCCGTTTATCATATGCGGCGCGGGCCACTGCCGGCGACGTGATAATTTTATTATATATGGGCGCGTGTGTCAAATTGCACTTGCATGAAAATGGGGCTTTGTGATAAAATGCAACTTGCGGCAGCGCATAAGGTGCAATCCGGCCGCCGAAAGGGGTGAAGACAATGCCAAACATCAAATCCGCTATAAAGCGCGTCAATATCAATAAAAGCAAGGCATTAAAGAATGTTATGCGCAAGTCGGCGCTAAAGACTTCCGTAAAAAAATGCAAGGCCGCAATAGCGTCCGGCGTTGATACGGACAAGGTCTTTAGCAGCACCGTCAGCGCTATAGATAAAGCTGCCGCGAAAAAGCTGATTCACAAGAACACGGCTTCCCGCAAAAAGTCCAGGCTCGCGAAAGCCATGAACAAGGCGGCGCAGGCCGGGGGATGATAATATTTATAAACTGACCGCAAAAATATAGACGCGCCGGGCTATCCGGAAGCGTTTGTATTTTTTTGTTTGCGCTTTTTGTATGTGCGACATTAGACATTAATTGTATAAGATAATTAGATTTAGCTGGTGTGGGTATTGATATGGCTATGAGTGGTTGTGCTGATATGAACGGTGGCGGTGGCGGGAGCAGGGGCGCGGGCGCGGGCGGAAGCGGCGTGGACGCGGACGGGAGTGGCGCGAGCGTGAGCAGGGGCGTGAGTATGGGAGCAGGCGATAGCAGGAGCGCGGGCGCGAGTGGCGATGCGCTCCGGCGGATGGAATCGCTTGTTTCGGAAGTCTTATATCATTCGGAAAAATACCACGTCAACGACGATCCGGAGATTGCGGACGACGAATACGACGCTTTGTACAGGGAGCTGGAACGCCTTGAAGCCGAATGGCCCGATCTGCGCCTGCCGCATTCCCCGACGCAGCGCGTGGGCGGCGAGGCGCTGGCTGAGTTTAAAAAAGTTAACCACGCGGTGCAGATGCAGAGCCTCAACGACATATTCGACATGGGCGAACTGGACGCGTTTGATACAAGGGTGCGCAATGCGCTCCGTGACAATAATTTGAGCAATGCGTTGAACGGCGGTGAGGAGCGCAACGCGCCGGATGACGCCGAGGGGTGTAACACGCCGGGTAGCGCCGAGGAGCGCAAAGCGCCGGACGGCGCCGAAGAGCGCGACGCGCCGGGCGTCGAGTATGTTGTAGAGCGCAAAATCGATGGCCTGTCCGTATCGCTCGAATACGAAAACGGCTTGTTCGTCCGGGGCGCTACGCGCGGCGACGGCTTTACCGGGGAGGACGTCACGGAAAACCTGCGTACGGTCTCCACGCTGCCCATTGCGCTTAACGGAGAGTCCCCCGAACGCCTGACGGTGCGCGGGGAGGTGTACCTGACCAAGGCTGACTTTGAACTGCTCAACGCCAGCCAAACGAACCTTGGGCAGAAGCCGTTCGCCAACCCAAGAAACGCCGCTGCGGGATCGCTGCGCCAGTTGGACTCAAAAATCACGGCTTCGAGGCGTTTGAGCATATTTGTTTTTAATGTGCAGAGCATTAGCGGGCGCGCGTTCGAAACGCACTCGGAGTCGCTGGAATGGCTCAGCTCAAAGGGCTTTGCGGTAAGCCCGCACTACAGCGTTTGCAACTCTATTGAAAGCGTGCGCGAGGCCATCGGCTCTATTGAGCGGATGCGGTTCCAGTTCCCGTACGACATTGACGGCGCTGTCGTAAAAGTGAACGATTTTGCGGCGCGCGCGGCCCTTGGGCAGACGACGAGGGCGCCCAAGTGGGCGGTGGCGTACAAATACCCGGCCGAAATCAAGGAGACCGTGCTGCTTGACATAGTTGTCAATGTGGGCAGGACCGGCGTCCTGACCCCAAATGCCGTTCTTGCGCCCGTCAGATTGGCGGGCTCCACCGTCAGCAAGGCGACGCTGCACAACATGGATCAAATAATGGAGAAGGACATCCGCATCGGCGACCATGTCCTGGTGAGGAAGGCCGGCGACATTATACCGGAAATCATCTCTTCCGTGAAAGAGCGCCGCGACGGGACGGAAAAAACCTTCGCTATGCCGGACGCCTGCCCAATATGCGGCGCACCCATCGAGAGGCTAACCGGCGAGGCGGCTTCCCGTTGCGCGGGCGACAACTGCCCTGCCCAGTTGTACCGCAAAATCGTCCATTTCGCCTCCCGGGACGCTATGAACATCGAAGGGATGGGCGCGTCGATCATCGAGGCGCTGATTAGCCGGGGATATATTGCGGATGTAGCAGACATTTACGGCTTGAACGAGCTCAGGCCCGAACTGGAAGCCTTAGATAAGATGGGCAAGAAATCCTCAGGCAACCTGCTTGACGCCATAGAGGGCAGCAGGCGGAACCCCCCGGAGCGGCTACTGTTCGGGCTGGGCATACGCCTGGTCGGCAAGCGTGTTTCAAAGCTATTGATAGACGAGTTCGGCTCCATGGACTCGATCAGGGCGGCGGGGCTTATGGAACTGTCCGGCGTGCCGGACATAGGCGAAAAGATAGCGGCGAGCCTCCGCGCCTATTTTGACGAGCCGTCTAACATAGTATTGCTGGACAGACTGGAAGCCGCAGGGCTGCGCATGGCGGCCGATGGAGATAATACCAGCTTTGGGGGAAGCGTGGATGGGGATGATGACGGAGACGGGGACGAAGGCGGGCGGGACGCCCGCGCACCCAGTCGAGACGAAGATGGGCGGAACGCCCGCGTACCCAGGCGAGGCGAGGATGGGCGGGACGCCCGCGCACCCAGAGGGGACGGAGACGGGCGTGCGGCTGCGCGGCCTTTGAGCGGGCTCACATTCGTCGTAACCGGCACGCTTCCGGGAGTCGGCAGGCGGGAAATCGAAAGCCAAATAGCGGAGCTTGGCGGAAAAACGACGGGAAGCGTTTCAAAAAAGACGGACTTTGTGCTGGCGGGCGAGGACGCCGGCAGCAAGCTCACGAAAGCGGAGGAACTGGGGGTAGCTATTATAGATTATGGTGCATATAAAGAGATGGCGGGCATATAAATAATTATATATTTAACTTACGAATATTTGTTAATTCTTAACAAATTTAAAGGAATTATTTATTTACAAACGTTTATCCGCATGTTATACTCTGTCTGTGGGGTTAACGGTTTAGGGATCAAAATCTATCATCAGGAGTGGTTGAATGAAAGATCCTACCGTTTTAAAAGTATTGGGACAGAAGTATCCAAAGACAGAGATAACCAGTAACAGCGGCACAAAGGAACGCATCCTGCTCGCTTCCGCTTCATTATTTGCTAAGAACGGTTACTTCGGAGTATCTGTGAAAGACATTTCGAATGTCGTGGGAATTAAACCCGCATCTCTATATAATCACTATGAAAGCAAAGAAGCGCTTTGGAAATCGGTTTTGGAACGAATTCAGGAATTATACCTGATTTTCCTTAACCGCCTTGAGGCTATGCAGCCGCACACGACGACAATTGTCGACATCATCGACAATCTATTCTATGAACTGAAAGAAGCGACGCTGATGTTCACGTTTTACGGTGTCGCGCTCATTCAGTCGGAACAGTTCCACAGCGGGATGGCGGCCGATCTTTTCCACGGCATGCTGCTCGATTACAGCATCGGCATTATAAAGAAACAGTTTGACATATGCGTCGAAAGCGGCAATTCCGAGCCTTTCGACACCCAGACGGTCGCGTCCATGATTATGCACAGCTTCCTGGTTCTCAACAATGTCAGGGTGCACGAGGACATGGGGTACGACGTCGCGGGCAAAGCTTCGGAGAGCCTGGACTCCATCCGCGATCTGGTTTTGAACATGATTTCGGGCGACAAATGGAAAGAACAGAGAAACGAGGCCAAGCTGTAGTGCGTGCAGCAATGTTTCCAGCGTAGGGCGCGGCCTCCTGGGCGCGCGGCGAGCAGTCAGCAGTGAAACAGGCGGCGCATCTTTGAAGGCCATGCCCTACGTTTTGGCAATTATAAACAATAGCGCGCATTTAGGCTGACCGGCAACAACGCCGGCCAGCTTTTTGCTGCCCGCCGCCCCACGCACGCATATGTTTTGGATTACAATTTAATCGAGGCCACCAATAGCTGCAGCGCCGGTATGTCGCCAATTTGGCCGCTTTTAACAGCGACGTCCTGAATGTGGCACTGTTCTATCGCCAGGGCGACGTCGCCCGCCGACACGCGCGCGCCCTGGCGCCAAAGTTTTTCCGCCCTATACGAGTGGAGGCCCATCAGCTTGGTGGCTTCGGAGAGCCTCGCGCCGCCATCGGCAAGCGCTTTGATCTGCAGGAGCAACACTAAATGGCCCGACAGGACCGACATTATTCGCATGGCCGGTTCGCGCTCGCGCAGCAACGCGTCAAGCTCGATCATCGCTTGTTTCCTGCGACCCGCCGCTATGTTGTCTAAAAGGTCGAAAATCTTGGCCCGCAACGGGATGTGGCATACTGCGGCGACGTCTTCAGCGGTTATGCCCCTCTTCCCGGACACATACATCAACAATTTGTCCAGCTCCGAACGCACTTCGGTCATAGAGTCGCCCGCAACATCGATAAAAAGCCTTAAAGCGTCCCTCGTAAACTTCATGCCGCCCCGGCCGGCAATCGTCATTGCCCAGGATTCCAATTTAGACTGGGGCTGGAGGGCGAACTCTACAACAAGCCCTTTTTCCGCGATATGCTTGTACAGTGAAGTCCTTTTGTCGGCTGTCGGCTCCATAATCAAAAGGCATGTGCTCTTTGGCAAATGATCGATTATGTAGCCGAGCGACATCTCCACTTGCTTTTGCGGCTCCTCACGCTTTTTCGCGCTGTCGCGCTTTTGGCCGCCGACGCGTTTTTGCGCGCCGTCGGCTGGGGCGGGCTTAAACAGCCCGCTGTCTTTTACGACCACTAGCCGCCTTTCGCCGAAGAAGGGGCTTGCGACGCATGCATTATATATGGCCCATAGATCGGCCTTGCCGTCGAATAGATTGTATGAGACGTCTTTGGCGAACGGCTCTATAATAAGCCTTTCGACCTCCTTGGCATAATGGCCCGCCATATATGCCTCCGGGCCGTAAAAAAGATACAGCCCACGCACAACGCCTTCAATCAATTCTTTTTTTAAAATGTTAAAGCTCATTTTGTCGCTCCCAGCCTAAGTATGGCATATAATACGCACCTGTACAACTGCCATTTGGCTGCCGCCGTCTGCGCATTGCTACCGCTTCTTAGCGCCACGCAACCGCTGTTATTTGCCCCGTTCCCACGCATATTTGTTTTCTTCATCGTTGAAACTTTTGATTTCCATGCCCCCATCCGCGTCGCATGTGACGGTGACCATGCCGTCCCGGTCGGTGCGCATGAAGAGGGCGCCGGCGTCTAAATAGCGCCTCACCGTTTCCGGCGCCGGGTGGCCGTAATTATTCCTGCCCACCCCTGCGACCGCTGCAATGGGCATGACCTCCGCCAAAAACATCTCGCTGCTGGAATATTTCGAGCCGTGATGCGGCACGCTCATCAACTGGGCGGCAAGCCCGCCTGGCGGAGCCCTGTATACGATGCCCGCTTCCACAGCCGACCCGATGTCGGCGCAAAACAGCGCCTTCATGTCGCCAAACACTATGCGGGCCACCAGGCTGGTATCGTTTGACGACGCCATGCGGTTGACGGTATCGCCTTTGCCGCTCACAGGCGACAGAATCTCGACGACCGCGTGGTCGCCGAGAGCTATTTGGTCGCCCGCTGCGCAGTCGATTATCTGCGCACCTTTCGAAGAGGCGAGCGCGGCCAGCTCCTCGATATATGCGTCGCCGTGCTTCGATATCAATAGCCTATGAACGGGCATATGCTCCAAAACGCTCCAAAAGCCCTGTATGTGATCAAAATCCCCATGCGTCGCTATGGCAAGATCGACCGCGCCGACCCCGCGCCCGGTCAAGTACTCGTACATTCTAGTTTCGTCCCCCGCTTCCCTGCCCATGCGCCCCGCAATGCCACCGGCGTCTATTAATATATGGTACCGCCCGCCGATATTGACGTACGCAGCGTTTGAATTACCCACGTCCAGAAACACCACTTCCATTGTGTCAGCCGCCGCACCTGCGCTTTTGGCAAAAAGCAGGGCAAGGGCCAGCGCCAGCGCGGCGCACACCGCGCAAGCCGCAGCGGTATCCGCAGCGGCAGCCGCAGCCATATGCCTTTTACCGCTTCTGCGCCCAGCCGCCTCCGGCGCATGCCCCCCCATATCCCCCGCTCCATTCAACCAACAACGCTTAAGCATAATAGCCAACAGAGCCAAAATTGCATAGTAAAAAGCGAATGCCACAGGGCCCAACGCACCTGCGCGGGCCCCCGCGTTGGGGACGCGGGCCGCCGCTTGGGCCACGCGGCCGATTGACCAAAGAAAATTCGCATTTATATATGCCGGGAAGGTCGACAAAGGCATATATATCAAACCCGCGCACCCCGTGACGATGCCTGTCGCCAGGGCGCCTGCGACAAGCGGCGCGCACAACAGGTTCGATATGACGGTAACCGTCGAGAAGCGGTGGAACAGGGCCGCCTGCACAGGGTAGCAGCCGACGCATACCGCTAGCGATATGCTGATGGATTCCGCAATGGCCCTCGGGATCTTTTTATATACCGGCGCCAACTGAAAATACTTGGAAAAGGCGAAGATTGACAGGGCCGAAGAAAAAGAGAGCAGGAAGCCTGCTCCAAACACCTGCATGGGGTTATACAGCATGAGGGCGATCGCCGCCAGCCCCAAAGCGCTGGGCCGATCAAACGGCCTGCCCGCAAGAACCGACGCATACGATAGCGCGTACGACAGGGCCGCCCTGACGACAGAGGCGGAAAAGCCGGCGACAAACGCAAAAACAACGATGCAGGCCATCGATATGGCCCCTGCGGCGCGCACACCGAGCCCCGCTCGTTTTGCGGCGGCATTTATAATTCTTGCCAATATCATGATATGCAGGCCCGAAACCGCAGTCAGGTGGAGCAGGCCCGCCGTGATGAAGTCATCCCGGGTACGTTCGTCGAGGCGCTCGTTTATGCCGAGCAGCATCGCCGACATGAGCGCAGCCTCGTCGGGAGGCAGGGCCCGCGCGAACACTACGTCCACGAGCCCCCTGGCCGCAATGCCGGCGCCGATGGGGTGCGCGGGCAGGCCAAGAACCGTCGTTGGCGATTTTATAATCTCATATTCGTCGTCCACATAGATGGACGCGGCTACGCCGCTAGAATACATATGCCTCTGGTAGTCGAACAGATATTCATTTTGCTGCGGCGCTGGCTTTGACAGCCTGCCCCGAATGGAGAGAACCGTCCCATATACCAGGCCCGATGTCAGGCCTGGCTGCAGCTCGTCCTCGACTGCCGGGGTGAAATACACATACAGCTTGTCCTGGGCCCGCATGCCGCGCGGCAGCAGCAAGCCCGGTTGGGACAGCGCCGCCGCATCTCCGGCCAGGCGGGGGCCGTCCCCTTCAGCCGCGCCCGCGCCCGCGCCCGCGTCCGCAACTTCCGCGCCTGCATCTTCCGCACTCGCCCCGCCGCCCAAAGCAGGCCCTCTGCCGATGCTGAGCGGCGCCGCCAGATAGCGGAGCCTACCGCCCGACGACAGCGTGCCGGAGGACTTAATGACGACATCCGATTCGACAATGGCTCCGTCATACTCAGCGAATCTTGCCATTCGCCCCTTCCATACCGCCACGCAGTCCCGGTACGCAGCCGCCGGCAGTGACGCCGCGACAGCCGCCAGCAGAATGATTTCCGCCGCATAGCGGCGCCCCCCGCTGCCGCCCCGGTATTTTACCAAATGAAATATGCAATAGAACGCGCAGAGCGCGGGCGCCAGAACAAGCACCGCATAGGTCAGATACCATGGCCTCAGCCCTGCCGAAAACGCGCCGGCAAACATTGCGGCGGCAAAAATAAACAGCGGGCGCTTTTCCATATATCGCCTTTCATTGTATATTGATAACCTAATTATACCATTAATTGTATTTTATGGCAATCAATAACGGCAGGCGATATAAAATAATTATCGAAAATAAAACTAAAAAATGTAAAAACAAAAAAAAGAGAACAAAAACAAACGGCGCGATGGGTATCGCGCCGCGAATATATAGCGATGGAGCATGGTGCAATTGAGCATAGCGCGCCGCTTACGGCACGTTCTGCAGATAGCGCCTTGCGCTGACATAGCGTTTCGCATACGAGCCCGAGTTTAAATTGCTGATGGTGACGCCTTTGCCCCCGCCGCCTGACGACGAGTGGATGAAGTTGCCGCTGCCAATATATATGCCGACGTGGTTAATCGTCCTGTTGGTGGCGCTTTTAGCAAAGAAAACAAGGTCGCCGACGCGCAGGTTCTCTTTTTTGACCGCTGTGCCGCTCTGCGCCTGATCGCGCGAGACGCGCGGTATGCTGGCGCCAAAATGGCGCATGACATATTGGGTGTAGCCGGAACAGTCGAAGCCTTGAGTCGTGGTCCCGCCCCATTTATAGCGTATGCCGATGAACTGCTTGGCGTACGCGACCAGCTTCGAACCGGAGGACGAAGAGCCGCCGCCGGACGACGCCGACGATGAGGACGACGACGAGCTGGAAGACGAGCTTGACGAGCTGCCCGAACCCGAGCTTGAATTACTTCTGGATATTACAGTCTGGCCCGAATTGTTGGACGAACTTGCGACCGGCACTTGCGGCGCCACGATTTCCTTTAGGAACATTTTGTTAATGTAGCCCAGGGCGCCGTCCGCTGTCCTGACGCGGCGCCATTCGCCAAGGTTGTCAATGACCGTCACGACGTCGTCGTTAGACAGGCTGGCCACTATTTCGGAGTCCAAATCGGGCTTGGAACGGAAATTGACGTTATTGCCCTTTATCGCCATTTTTGTGGTGGACCTGACAGGCTCCCGGACATTCGCTATGGTGTCCTGCACCCTCACGTCCTCGCCATCCAAGTAGCCCCTGCTGATGACGCCCGTAATTATAGCGTATTGGTCGTTGACCCATCCCGACTCGCCGTTTTCCAATTTTATCTTGAACCAATCGTTGAAGCGACCAACGACAATGAAACGATCGAACTTGTTTATGCTGGCTATGACGGAAGCGTCGGTGCTGGGGCTTTTCCTGACGTTGACGCTATCGCCTGTCGCCTGGACAACGTCGAAATCCACTTTGACGTATTCTGCGACAACCCATCCCGTAGCGCCGTCGCCGTATGATATCTGGTACCAGTCGCCTTTAGTGTCCGTAACCCTGACGTCAGTGCCTTGTGTCAGCCTTCCCGCAACCTGCGCGTCTTTATCCGGCGATACTCGGACGTTAAGCAGCTCCGCTACAACGATGCCGCGGCCCTCCGCAAAAGGGGCGCAGACCGATGACATAAGTATCAAGGCCGCCAAGACAACCGCTGTTAGGACCTTTTGCGGTTTTTTCACTGATTGGCCTCCCGTAATTTAGTCGTTTTATCTAAATGCTCAATGTATAGGATAGCAAACACCTCTTGTAATCCCGACCATTATACATAATAATTTTTGTTGTGTCAAACAATGACAAAATTTTACAAAATAATTTTATCGGACCAATGCGACAGCGTTTTAATCCGTCCCGCCGTCGCCCCACTTGCTTAACGGACCAAAATAGGTATATCCTCCCCGCGCCCGAAAACCATGTCCATAGGCTCTATGCGGTCGATCCGGACGGACAAATCGCCAAAATCGGCTTCCGCGAGGACGCCCCCGCCGCGCCTGTCCGCGTCTAAATAATAAAATGTAAAGCCGTGGCGGAGGATATCGTTCTCCGAAGCGTGGTTCCAAAAACCGACGACAGCCCCGCTGCCGGAGCCCCCGCCGCTGGCGTACTCCATTCCGGCGTTGCTGACGGTGGTAACCGAGCGGGGCCTGACGTCGCCCTCGATTTTAAAACAGTAGCTCGACCCGACCGTGTCGTCCACGGCCAGCAGCAGAGCGTTTTCCAGCTCGTACAGCCCCCTCTCGCCGGTGAGCTTAATCTCGCCGTCTCGGCTAAAGAACGTCAGTGCGGCTGAACCCACCCCGCTGGGATCGTCCAGGCGGGACACATGCCCCCGCTTGGATATACAGTAGAGGTTCCCGTTGTATATCAACACGTCCGACTTGCCGTTGTCCATCATCCCGAAACCTGTATCGCCCAATGTCAGCAGCGACTTCGAGCCGTTTTTGGCCCTGTCATAATAATTCAGGCCGTCGGGATACAGATAGGCGTGCACCTGCTCTATCAAACGGCTCTCGCGGCCCTCCGCGATGGCAAACCCGAAGTCCAGCAGCCGACCGCTGCCCCGGAACCTCTCCTCTGTCGTGGTCGCGCCCATGACTATGGTGATGAAGCGCCCGGACCTGCGCTCCGCGTACGAGGCGAAGCAATAGCCCGCGTTGAACGTATAGCCCGTCTTTAGGCCCTTCACCCCTTCGACTGCGTATACGCTGCCCGCAAGCATCCTGTTTGTCGAATTGATGACCACCTGATCCGGCGTGCCCTCTTTAATCGTCGTCCTTTGCATGGAAGAGAATTCCAAATATACGGGATAGTCGTTAATCAGCCTGAACGCGATGGTGGCCATGGAGCGGGCGGAGAGCCGCGTATCCTCGCGCGCGCCCGTCCCCTCCGGGTGCCGCCCGAACAGGTCCGCGTTATTCAGCCCCGAGCTGTTGACAAAAACCGTGTCGGCCAGGCCGAAGCTGCGCGCCTTTTCATTCATCATCCGCACAAACGCGCCCTCGCTCCCGCCGCCGATGTGCTCCGCCAGGGCTATGGCGCCTGCGTTCGACGAGTTCAGCGCGGCGGCGTAAAAAAGCTCCTCTACCGTGTAGTTCGCCCCTGCGGGCAGGAGGAACGAGCTCAGCGAAGGCTGGCGCGAAATTAAATTGGAAAATTCGCTGATTGTGACCTGATCTGTCCAACTGAGCCGGTTTTCGGCGATGCGCTCGAGAACCAGGTAGAGCGTCATCAGCTTAGTCATGCTGGCCGGCACCAGTACCTGCGTGGAGTTGACCTCGTACAGGATCTCTCCCGAATCCGCGTCCACAAGGATGTATGCCTTCGCCTCGACGCCCGGCGCCGAAGCATAGACCGGCGCGGCGGAAAACTGGAAAATGATTGCGACCAGCAGGATTATGGACATCACTTGGTAAACCGACTTGCGGGCCGAATTACGAGCCGACCTGCTGGCTGACTTGCGAGCCGGGCTTTGGGCTGACTTGCGAGCTGGACTTTGGGCCGACTTGTGAGCTGGGCTTTGGGCCGACTTGTGAGCCAGGCTTTGAGCTGGGCTGCTGTGCGATTGCTTCTTTTGTATATACGAACCGAACATCAACGAACCTCCGTTACCATATCGAACGGCGCATATCACACCATTATAATTAACATTCGTTATCCAAATTATACCTTAAAGCCTGACCGTGACAAATGGCCGACCATTAACTGACTCTATACATTTGTCGAAAACAACTATATAATAATGAATGTCAATTTTCAAGGGAAAGGATTATATATGTCTGATTTTTTGAGATCGATCGCCGGCCTTTTGTCGGACTCCGGCTTTGCGGCTATCGACTACAAAACGATTATCATGCTGGTCGTTGCATGCGTCCTGTTGTATTTGGCTATAGTACGCGAATATGAGCCTCTGCTCCTTTTACCGATAGCTTTTGGCATGTTCCTTGCCAACATCCCCCTGTCGGGCCTGGGCATCCTACCCAAAGACGCGACGTATTTCGTGGCGTCCATTACCAATTTTTCGGACATATTGAAAATGACGGACCGCGACATGATTCTTGCCGAGTTGGCTAAATACGGACCGATACCTGAATCACTGGCATATATTCAAACACAGGAACTACCAGTTCTGCTCCGATCGCTGAACTCCATATATAATGACAGCACGGGCATCATGTCTTATATATACAAAGGCATAGAGTTTGGGATTTTCCCACCGCTGATATTCCTCGGCATAGGCGCCATGACGGACTTCGGCCCATTGATCGCGAACCCGAAGAGCCTGCTGCTCGGCGCGACGGCCCAGCTCGGTATCTTCCTGGCGCTGACAGGCGCCATGGCGATGGGCATGTACACCTGGCAGGAGGCGGCGTCCATCGGCATCATCGGCGGGGCTGACGGCCCGACGGCCATATACCTCACGTCCAAGCTCGCCCCGCACCTTCTGGGTTCCATCGCCATCGCGGCATATTCGTACATGGCGCTCGTGCCCATCATCCAGCCGCCTATCATGAAGCTCCTGACCACCAAGAGCGAGCGTGAAATCGTCATGAAGCAGCTCCGCCCCGTTTCGAAAGTCGAAAAGGTCCTGTTCCCACTGGTGTCCACCTTGTTGGTTTCGCTGCTGTTGCCAAGCGCCGCGCCGCTGGTCGGCATGCTGATGCTGGGGAACCTGTTAAAGGAAAGCGGCGTCGTCGAGCGTATCCACAAGACGGCGCAAAACGAGCTTATCAATATTGTAACCATATTCCTCGGCATCTCCGTCGGCGCCACCGCCAAATCGACTGTTTTCCTGACGCCGAAAACGCTGGGCATCATCGCGCTCGGCCTCGTCGCTTTTTCGTTCGGGACGGCGGGGGGCGTACTGTTCGCAAAGCTCATGAACCTCTTTGTCAAGGATAAGGTCAATCCGCTCATCGGGTCGGCTGGCGTCTCGGCTGTGCCCATGGCCGCCCGCGTGTCGCAACGTGTCGGGCAAGAGGCCAACCCATCCAACTATCTGCTGATGCATGCCATGGGCCCCAATGTGGCCGGCGTCATCGGGTCGGCTATCGCGGCAGGCATTTTGCTGAGCCTGTTCGGTTAAATGGATTTTTATATCGTTCTTTCAATATAGGCGTCTATGTCCGCCGCCATGGCCCTCACAGCCAGCCCCCTGTGGCTAATGACGTTTTTCTGCTCGCGGGTTAGCTGCGCCATTGTCAGCCCCAGTTCCGGGATATAAAAAATGGGATCGAAGCCAAAGCCGTTGCTGCCCTTGGGCCGCAGCCCGATTTCGCCTTCGCACGTACCCTCCGAGAAACTTTTGCTCCCATCCGGGTAGCTGACAGCCATTATGCAGCGGAAGCGTGCTGCGCGCCTACCGGCGGGCACGCCCCGGAGCTCCTCGAGCAGGAGCGCTATCTGTTTCGAAGCAGCGGGCGGCGTCGGCGCAGCGGCGCCTGTGGCGACTGCGGCGGTGGGTAGAGCCTGCGCCGCGTTTCCCGGCTCGGCGGCCCTAGGCTCGGCGGCCCCCAGCGCGGCGGCGGCGCCTGTGGCGCCAGGTTCATCTGGGCTCCCGTATCTAGCGGAATGGACGCCCGGCCTGCCCCCAAGGCTATCCACAAACAGCCCGGAGTCGTCCGCAATGACTATCGAGCCCGTGCGCCCCGTATGCGCCGCCCGGCGCGCATCCAGGGCGAGCCTTGCCGCATGCGCCTTGATCCACGCGTTCTCGCGCAAAGTGGCGCCATTTTCATCCACGTCCGGCGCCGACCCTACAATATCCTTAACGGTGCGCACGCGGAGCCGACCGGAAGCGCCCCCGCAAAGCGCCAGAATGGCGGCGATTTCCTCCGCCTTGCCGGCATTGCCCGTAGCAATGATAATTTCCATATTTACCTTGTTTATCTTATTTAATTGTTTATCTTTTATGAATTGTTTACCTTAATACTGACAGGGCGTCGATTACGGCGTCCGCAATGGCGTTGGCCGTGTTCTTGCGGTACGCCGAGCGCGATAGGTTCAAAAGATCGTTCGTGTTGGTGACAAAGCCTGCCTCGACCAGGACAGCCGGCATATGCGTTCTCCGCAGCACCACCAGGTTCGGCCTCGGCACGATGCCCCTGTCGGCCGTCCTCAACGTGGAAATAAGCTTCCTTTGCGTCATCTCAGCGAAGACCTTGGACGTAAATACGCCCTCGTCGGCCTCCGACGGGCAATAGAGCGTCTCTATGCCGGTCGCGTCGGGGTTGGTAGATGTGGCGTTCGCGTGGATGCTCACAAACAGCGTTGCGTTTAGCACATTGGCGAGCTGGGCGCGCTCATACAAATCCACAAAATAGTCGTCGTCGCGCGTCAAGAAGACACGGACGCCGCCTTGCGCCGCCAGCGCCTCTTTAAGCTTAATGGCGATATCCAGGTTAAAGTCCTTTTCAAGCCTGCCGGAAAGCCCGACCGCGCCCGGATCGTAGCCCCCGTGCCCAGCGTCTATCACGATGAGCCGCTCCGAGGCGGAAGCCGGCTTTAAAATGGATATTGTCGTCTCGAGCAGGTTGTGCCCGGCTACCAGCTTAGTATAGATAACCAGTGCAACCTTTTCCTTCGCCGCAATGACGAGCGACGTTTGGGAGCCCCTCACATATATCCCGATGGTATTTAACAGATCGTCGTCAACCGTCGCCGCACCCTCCCCGAGCTTCCCCCGGTCGTTGTCAAACGTCACGGTCCAAGTCTTTCCGCCGTCTTCCGTTCCCGAAACATAAAAGTTTGTCAATGTCTCGCTGCCCGACGTGAGAGCCGTCTGGTACAGGGTGACAAAAGCCCGTTCGCCATTTTTATGGTAGCCGACATTAGGAATAAGGTCGTTTA
>WRLR01000038.1 GCA_009777515.1 Oscillospiraceae bacterium
CCCAGACGGCTGGGCGGCGGGCGGGCGCTTCGACAATCCTGCGTTCAATTTTCGGAACACCGAATACTACGCGTCCTATGTTGCATCGTCATACAAAGGCATTAATGACTTGGCGCAGGAGATGGGCATGGACTTTCGGCCGCTGGCATGGGCGTTCATGTTTGAGGGCGAGCGCTGCTTCGAGGGCACCAGGACATTTTCCACGCAAGGTATAGACAAGGCGATGTTCAATACGTTCAAGATACTGGCCAAACTGGGGCAGTGGCGTGTCGGCTTTGATTCGTCGATGGATCGCTCGCCCCTGGCTTTCGGCGACGACTGGGGGACAGGGGAGGGGGAAGGCGCGCAAATTGGCGGCTGGGCGACGCTTGGCGGAGCCGGGGATGAAATGCTGGCAACGCAGGCGGAGCGGTCAACGCAGGCGGCACAGGCAGCGCAGGCGGCACAGGCTGAGCGGTCAACGCAAGCGGAACAGGCGGCACAGGCGCAGTCGCTGCAGGCGCTGATCTTTTGCCACGAAGATACTTGGGACGAAGACGGCGTTTATAATATTGATTTAACTGTGGAAAACCTGCCTTTCGGCGGGCCATACAGGATTAGGCACTACCGGGTGGACAAAGACCATTCAAACGCTTACGCGGAATGGGTCAGGCAGGGCAGGCCCGACTATCCGGATGGCGCGCAATACGACGCCATCAAGGCAAGGGACGGCCTGGAACAGCTCTGCCCAGAAGCAGTAATTGAGCAGCCAATGGATGGTAAAATAGCGCTGCGTTTTGACATGCCTGTCAAAAGCGTGTCGTTGATAATGATTGAAAAAATACCGTAGAAGCGAGCATTGCGTACATCGGCGCGGTGAGAACAGCGCGACCAGCGAGTGTATGGGCACATATCAACCTGGAGATGACAGCGCGCCCTACGAGTGCTTGGGCGCATATCGGCGCGTTGAAGACAGCGCGCCTTACGAGTAGTGCAAGGGCGTCTTCCGCCTGTGCAAAAATTCGGCGGATACCATGCATATTGAAATAATGACGGCAAATATCATAAATGCCAGCCATGCCAACCGGTAGGTCCCCATGTTATCGAATATCGCCCCCATCAGCGGCACCGAAACGGCGGCGCTGAGCGTCATCAAAAAAGTAAATGCGCTGAACAGAACCGGAGAGTCTTTTGAACCGAAATACCTGTCGATCAGGATGGGGACCGGCACCGACATGCCGCAGCTCGCAATCCCGACCGTTACGGCGTATACCCAAGGAAACGCGGGCATGTGGGACAACAACGCCGCGACCGGAAAAATAAAACAGCATATGGAGATCAATACGGCCCCCGCCATGCTGCCGAATCGGTCGTATACCAAGCCCAGGAGGATCTTACCAACTGATAAAAATGTCATAAAAATAGCCACAACAGCGGACACAGTCGCGATCGGATAGCCCAGGTCCAGTAGAAACGCCGTGGAATGCGTATTTGTTGGGGAGCCGAATCCGCCTATCATGAAAAATCCTATGGCCAGCATCCAAAAAATGCTTGTTTTGAATGCTTCCCTTGCCGACAGGCTGCGGGCAGTGTTGTTTGCGCTCCGGGGCGCCCCTTGTGTATTATTCGATATGGTATATGGCATTAGTCCCAATTGCGCCGGCGCGTCCTTGATAACAAGACATATCACTGGAACCAGCGACACAATCCCAAACACCCCCATGAACCTATAGGCAAAGCGCCAATCTGCCGCTTCGATGATACGGCTCACAATTGGTATCATTACAGCGCCGCCGAGGCCGCTTCCGGCAAAAGCCAGCCCGGTGGCTGTCCCTTTTTTATCGGCGAACCAGTTGCCGATAAGTATGCCTATAACCATAAAACTGACGGTATTGTGAAAGATGCCGTTGATAAAAGCCAAGATATAAAAATGCAAAAGGCTGTTAGCAAACGAATATAAAAAAGTGACAATGCCAATCATAAAAATGCCGCACAGGAGTATTTTTTTCGCGCCGATCCGCGTGATAGCCTTGCCGTAAAATGGTAGCGTGCACGCGCTGACAACCGTGATGATGGTCCGGTGCATGGTGAACTGTCCCCGAGACACACCAAACGACTCGCAGACAGGGATCACAAACAGGCTGTTCGTGCTAAAGAACATGCCCAGCCCGACAGCCAAAATAACGACGCTGGCTGCGACGATTTTCCATCCGTAAAAGACGCGCTTTTCGCTCAAGACGTGCTTTGCGCTCAATGCTTATTCAAATGGGTAGACGAACCCCGCCTGGCGGCGGATTTCGTCGGATATGCGCATAAGCGCCAACGACTCCTTTTTTGTGACGCGCGGCGACTCCGTTAAGCCTTTTCTGAGGCAGTCGTTCACATGCGCCGCTTCGAATTGGAAGCCTTCGTCGGCATATGGGAATCTGTAGTCTGTCGCCCCCGCGCCCCTAAAGCCCGGACGCGCGTTGCGGGCTTGCACTTCCACGTTGTGCGGGTTCCTGTGGTTTGGGATCGTCAGCGTCCCGTTTTCGCACAGGACGTTCGTGACAAGCAACGAGCTGCGCAGGCCGCACAGCATAGTGCAAATGACGCCCGACGGGTACTGCATCATAACGCCATCGCAATCGTCGACCCTGGTCGGGCCGATCTCCGTGAACGCTTTTATGGACGCCGGGTACGCGTCCGCCCCGAGCAATACGCTCATCGCCGCAAGGCTGTATATGCCCCCGTCGAGCAAGGCGCCGCCGGATAGATTCAGATTAAAGATTCGGTGTTCCGGGCCCAGCGGCGTCGCGCCCCACGATGTGATTGAGTTGATCGCCATTATCTTGCCCAGCTCGCCGCTGTCTATGACGTGTTTGGCGAATTCCCAGGCGGGGAAGAAGCGCGACCACAGTCCGTCCATCAGGAACAGGCCGTGTTTTTCTGCTTCTTCGTACATCCTGGCTGCCGACGCCTCGTTTAAGGCTATGGGCTTTTCGCACAGGACGTGCTTGCCGGCGCGCAGGGCGAGCTTGGTGTGTTCCTCGTGCATGTGGTGTAGGGTCGCGACGTAGATCACGTCGACGTCCGGGTCGTTGACGAGTTCTTCGTAGCTGCTGTACGGCTTACCGCCGTATTTACCGCAAAATTCGCGGGCTTTCGCTATGTCGCGCGATCCGCTGGCCACCAGGCGCGCGTCGGGCATGTCGCGCAGGCAGTGCGCAAAGTCGTTGGCGATCCTCCCAAGCCCGAGGATGCCCCAGTTAATGGGTTTATTCATTTTTACCTCCATAATTCGGGCGGATATGGAATCCGCCCCTACAAGGACAGTTTGCTCTAGCAAGGGGATTTGCCCCTATGATGATTTATGCGTATTCGCGTAGGTGGTTTACCAGCGCGTTTCTACGGTTGCGCTTCCGTTGCTGTTTGCGCTCGTCCCGCCTGCGCCGCCGCCGCCTGCTTCCATCAGGCCGGGCGATTCGGCGTCCGCGTCGTAGTAGAACGCCTCCTTGCCCCGCCGCACAACGCCGGCGCGGCAGTCGGCCAGCTCCTTGTCGAAGTTCAAATGCACATACGGCGCCGCGTTCTCCGACGCGCCCAGCCATTTGACGAAATCCTCCCACATACCGGTCTCCCACGCGGAGTCCATCTGCGCCGCCGTATACGTGCCGGTCTTGATCATCTCGAAGCCCCATATGTCGCGCACATGCGCCTTTTCTGCGTCGATCGCGCATATCTCCGCCAGGTGCGGCGGTATGAAGATGACGCCCCCGGCAGTCCCCAGCACTATGTCGCCGGGCATGGCGACCGCTGCGCCGATTTTAACCGGCACGTTGATGCCGATGATCATAGTGTCCATGAACGGCGTCGGGTCCGTGTCGCGGTAGAAGAACTGTGCGTTCTTGATCTCCATTACCTGCTCCAGATCGCGCATCCCGCCGAATGTGATGGCGCCCTGCCCGGTTTTGTTGGCAATCAGGTTGGTCAGATTGCCGCCGAGCGGGCAACCTTCGTATACCTTGTCTTTCATATCGTATACGACCACGTCGCCTTCGACCAGGTCCTCAAGCGCCCACTGATTGAAGTTTCCCTTGCGTCCCTCGACATTGTGGCCGAAGTCCATGAGATATCGGTGCAGGTCGGGGCGCGTAGGCAGAAACGCCGCCGTGACGACCCTGCCGCACATGGCCGCCCTGTCCGGGTTCGTGCGGTGGAAACCGCGTTCGAACTGGTATTTGAAGCCGCGCATGTACAGCGGCTTCCACATTTCCGTCACCGTCGTGTGGGATATGCGCCGCACAATGTCGTTCGGCACGCGCGGGCGCCCGTCGTCAAAGCGCTCGCCTTTCCATAACGGCGTCAGTTGTATCACATCGTCCTTGTTATACAGTTTCATAAACGCAAGCCTCCTAATAATGTTTTATAGCCATATCCTGTCCATGGCGTACCAGTCGTCCCATTCGTCCGTGCCTTCCCAGAAGCCGTTTACGATTGGGTGCAGGTGTTCCTTTATTTCATCGTCGTTTAGACTTTCGATGCCGATGCCGGGCTCGTCCGGCACGTTGATGAAGCCGTTCTGCACGATGGGGCTGTCCTTTGTCTTCACAAGGTTTGACCACCACGGGTAGTCGTGGTGGTGGAACTCCTGCGCGAGGAAATTCTCTGTTGTGGCGGCGACCTGGACCGCCGCCATGCACGCGACAGGCGTCTCGTTCATATGGATCACCATGGGGACGCCAAAGTCCTGGGCGATGTCGCCTATCTTCTTCGTCTCGAAAATCCCGCCCGTGGAGATGATGTCGGGGTGGATGATCTTGACGGCGCGCTTCTCGAACAGCGGCATGAAGTTTTCTTTGAGGTAAATATCCTCGCCCGTGCACAGCGGGGTCTTTGAATGGCTCTGAATCTCCGCCAGGTGCTCGGTCATGTACCACGGCACCATGTCCTCGTACCAGGCGAGGTTGTACTTGTCGAGGCGCTCGGCGAGCTTGATGCAGTCGCCGACGCTGATGTGGCCGAAGTGGTCGACGGCGAGCGGCACGTCGTACCCGATGACCCCGCGTACATCTACTACATACTGCTCAACGATGTCGAGGCCCATCTCGGTCAGATTGATCGATGTGAACGGGCCGGGTATCGACGCGATGTCGGTGACGCGGCGCCTTTCGGCGAGCCTGTCCAGCCGCTCGTCCGGCGTACAGTTCGCTAGGTACTCCGGCGCGCGCATCCGCCACTGCTGCCCCTGCGCGTTTTCGTAATCCTCTATGAAGCCCAGCGGAGCCGACAGTGCGCCCGGTATGCCAATCAGCAGCTCGTCGCAAGAGAGGTCCATCTTTAAATATGTGTATCCACCTTCCTCGATGCGTTTTTTCAACGCGCCGCCCATCACCTTGCCGTCAGGCTTGCCGCGCACGTCCGTGTCGCAATATATGCGTATTTTGTCGCGGAACTTGCCGCCGAGCATCTGCCACACCGGGACGCCATACGCCTTGCCCGCGATGTCCCACAGCGCTATTTCGACGCCGCTCACCCCGCCGCCCTGATGCGAGTGGTAGCCGAACTGCTTGATGCGCCGGAACAGGCGGTCGACATTGCATGGGTTCTCGCCGAGCAGCAGGCGCTTCAGCATGGTTGCGTAGAGCCTGCTGCCGCCCTCGCG
The DNA here is from genome assembly GCA_009777515.1 of Oscillospiraceae bacterium. Taxonomy (GTDB): domain Bacteria; phylum Bacillota; class Clostridia; order WRLR01; family WRLR01; genus WRLR01. The sequence goes on from WRLR01000038.1 coordinate 5,624, forward strand.
GACCTGCCCGTAGCCTTCGATGCCCTGGTTCGTCATGATTTTTATCAGCGTCGTGTTGAACGGGCGCCCGAGGTCGCACACCTTCATGTCCGTGATTTTGAGCTGCGACGGCCTTGAATGCGTGTTGACATGCGCCAGCGCGACGTCTTCCGCCCCTACGCCTGTATTGCCAATATTTTGCATAGTCAAAACCCTCCAATTTTGCTTATTAGCCTATAAGTATATAATCCTATTAATTTTACAACCTACTAGCTTATTAATTTATCAGCCAATTAACTTAATAATTTATCAGTTTATTAGTCTATTATCTTATTTGCTTATTATCTTTTTTGCTAATTATCTTATTTGCCTATTATCATATTCGCCCATTCTCATTAATGTATTTTATTTATTTCATTCGCCTCGATATAATCGTAGTTGATGTCCCAGCCCATCCCCGGCCCCTGCGGGACATGGACATACCCATCGGTGTCTACCTCGTCTATCTGCCGGTTGAGCCACGGCGGCGTCACGCTTTTCAGGAATGGGTGCAGTAGCCCCGTCTCGTAATATTCGCCCGGAATGGTGAGCGCCGCCAACATGTGCAGGTTGGCCAGCCCCGGCGAATGCACCTCCAGCGGCAGCCCGAAAGCCTCACACAAGTGCGCGATCTTCATTGACGGCGTCAGCCCGCCGACGTCGAAAGCGCCCGTCCGCACAATGTCGCACGCCCCCCGCGCAATCCATTCCGCCCGCGTCTGCAGCTTGCCGAGCGCCACTTCCGGCCCGCACACCGGGATTTTCAGGTTCTCGCACAGCCATTTGTACGACGACACGCTGTATTCGTCCATGGGCTCCTCGAACCAGGCGTAGCCCAGCCGCTCGATCCCCAGCCCCAGTTGCAATGCGTCGTGGCGGTCGTAGTAGTGGTAGCAGTCAAGCATCAGCGCCATGTCCGGCCCGACCCGCCCGCGCACCGCCTCGCACGCCTCCAGGTCGTGCTTCCAGTCGCCCTTGGCGCGGATGGTGGCGTCGTCCCAGTCCCTCTCCGCCCATGTGTGCAGCTTGAACGCCTGATAGCCGGCCTTTTTGCACTGCTCCGCGAAATTGGCGTAGTCCTCCGGCGTATTCAAACCGCCCTCGTAGTGGTCCCCGACCATTGAGCTGGCGTACGCCTTGACGCGCTCGCGGTGGCCGCCGCCCAGCAACCGATAGACAGGCTGCCCCGTTATCTGCCCCGCCAGGTCCCACATGGCGCAGTCCACATAGGCCAGTATCCGATCGGAGATGGCGCCGTTCAGCCGCTGCATCTGGAACAGCTTGTTGAAGACCTTCTCCCTGGCGAAAACATCCTCCCCAACGACCATGGTCTTAACCACGCTCCGCAGTATCTCCGGCGTCGACATCCCCTTTGTCCGGACCATGCTGAAGCTTCCGGCTGGGACATTGTAGCGCTCGCTGGGCACGGCATGGAACGACGACGAAAAATAATGCCCCTCCGTGCCGTCCTCGGCGACCAGAGTCATCATAAACGCGGCTGAGTCGCTCTCCGACCCGGGATGCCCGTGCGCGCAAATATCCGTCATCGTGTAGGACTTCACATGAAACTCCCGCACCGTCAAGTCAGCTATTTTCAATATTATTCTCCCCCTTTTGCGCCATTCCTGTTAGAATATAAATTGAATAAAATGCAAAACAACGCTATATAACGCTATATAGTGCTATATTATGCTGCATAATGCAGATGATATTATTTTTTTGGCGATATATCAATTAAAATATGAAAAGCATAATAATGAATATCAGGAGAGGGGTTTACCATGAAAATTACGGATGTCAAGACTTATCTGGTCGCGGCGAGCAGACAGAACTGGCTGTTTGTCAAGGTGATGACGGACGAGGGCGTGTACGGGTGGGGGGAGGCTAGTGTCGAGGGGCAGACCAAGGCCGTCGAGCAGTGTATACTCGTCCTCGCGCAGCGCAGCGTCATCGGCGAGGACCCACGCAATATCAATAAAATCTGGCAGCAGATGTACCGCCATGGGTTCTGGAAGGGCGGCTTCATCCACATGTCCGCCATCAGCGGCATCGATCAAGCGCTGTGGGACATCAACGGCAAGCTCCACAATGTCCCCGTCTACAAGCTGCTGGGCGGCGCGGTGCGGAACAAAATCCTCACGTACACGCACGCGGGCAACGCCGAGTCTGCGAAGAAGGCCGTGGACGACGGCTTTGCCGGCATAAAGACCGGCCTTGGCGGCGGGGGGATTGACGTGTACGACCCACTGCGTTTCCTGTCTGCCGCAAAGGATCGCCTGGGCGATATACGGGAGGCGATGGGGCCGGACAAGTACATTGCGATCGACAACCACGGGCAGTCGTCGCCGGCTGTGGCCATCAAGCAGATGCTGGCCGCCGAGCCGTTTGGCATTTATTTCTTTGAAGAGCCGATCCCGCCCGAGAACATGCTGGCGTACCGGCAGCTCCGCGAGGCCGTGCCGGCGATGACCATCGCCGCAGGGGAGAGGCTGTTCAGCCGCTTCGAGTACCGCGAGGTGGTCAACGAGAGGCTGCTCGACATTGCCCAGCCAGACATCTGCCATTGCGGCGGCATCACGGAGATCATGAAGATTGACGCGATGGTGGAGGCGTACCACATCAAGTTCGCACCGCACAACCCGAATGGGCCGGTCGCGACGGCGGCGAGCCTGCAGGTCTGCGCGGCATCGCAAAATTTTGTGATACTGGAGTTCGCGTCGGGCTCGGTGTGGTCGAGGACGGACATCGTCAAGGGCATTTCGTTCAAGCCGTCCGATGGGTACTTCGCGCTGCCGGAGGGGCCGGGGCTGGGCATAGACCTGGACGAGGAGGCGATGGCGCGCTACCCGTATGAGTTCATGCAGTACACACCGCGCTACCAGGTTGACGGGACGGTGGCGGAGATATAGCGTATAGAGGAGGCTTGCACGGAGCTAGATTGCGGGTCAAGCCCGCAATGACGCGTGGGTCAGGTTCGCAATGACGGCGTGAGATTGCGGGTCAGGCCCGCAATGATGCGTGGGTCAAGGCTGTAATGAATTTGTCAGTAAACTTTAAGGTTGCATACGGCGGTTCGTTGATATATATCAATGTGCAGCCGTTTGCTTTTTTAATGCTAGATTGCGGGTCAAGCCCGCAATGACGGTGGTGGGGTGCTGCAGGTCAAACCCGTAATGATTGAGTGAGGTTGAGGGTTAAACTTGCAATGACAGTGGTGGTTGCTCGGCGGGTTCAAATTTAATTTATTATGATGCGATGCGTTGTGTAGTGAAAAAAGATTTGGAGGAATATAAATGAGTATTATAAAATTCGTTGTATTGGCGATGCTGGCGTTGGCAGTATTGGCGCTGCCCGTCGCCGGTGTTTTCGCAGGCGAGAGCGTCGTTGGCGCGGGCGATCACAAACCTGTGGAGGTGGACACTTCGCCCGGTATTATGGCTGTGGGCGATAATATCGTGGCCCCGGTCGAGGTCGACACTGCGCCCGGCATAATGGCTGTGGGCGATAATGTCGCCGGGGTAGATATTGGCGCGGTTGATGGCGCGGGTGCGGGCATTGCGGACTGCGCTGGTGAAGCGGCTTATTCAAAATTTTCCGGGGCAATCACATTGATTGGCGAATGGCAAAGCCAGCGGTTTATCCGTGTTACGAACGTGGAAGGCGGCGACGTGGACTTTCTGATAGATGAAGACCGGACCGTCTTTTCCGACTTGAATGGCCTGGCCGGCGCCGACGCGTTAATAGTCGGGGCCGATGTGGACGCATACTATACGGCGCCGCTGATCGTTTCGCTGCAGTATCCCGCCCGCTATGCGGCGACGGTAGTCGTCGTGAAAGACGCGGGCAGCCCCCGCGCCGCGTTTGTGGGCATAGTCGACGACGAGGGGCGCGCGTCGGACGGCTCTATTGTACTGAATGTTTCGTATAATACCACCGTTGTGATGCAGAGCGGCGGGGCTGTGCCGGGCGGGACGCCTCCGGGCGGCGGCACAAACAACAGCGGCAGTTTTGGCGCCACAGCGTTCATAGGCCGCGCCGTCATAGCATACTACGCAATCACGACCAGGAGCCTGCCGCCGATTGCGCAGGTCGAGGACGCAGTAGTTTTGGATAAGCTGGGCGTCCCCTTATTCGTGAATGGAGCGCGTCTCCACGGCGCAGAAGCCGTCGTCAAGCCCGACGGGACCATTATGCTGCCGCTGCGCGCGGTCGCGGAGTCGCTGGGGCACAGCATCGCATGGGACGCCGAGACGAACACGGCGCGCGTAGGCGTGGCGATTTATGTGACAATCGGCTCCGACGAGTACGCCGTCGGCAGAGCAGTGCCCACAAAACTCGACGCCGCAGCAGAGCTCATCGACGATCGCACATACGCCCCGCTGTCTTTTTATACGCAGATATTGAATATGGAGTTTTCAAACGATGGCGGGCTTGTGCAGTTGAGCCACTCGACATGAAGGTCGTCCGCCCTGTGATTTTTGCTGCACAGGGCGACGATGTATTTTTCCCATTCCCAAAGCGTGACCGCGCTCTCCGGCGCTTCGAATTTTAATACGTTTGCAACGCTGATGCCCCGCGCTTTTGCGTAGCTCTCTTTCGCCGCCCACATCCGGCAGAACAGCCGCGCCCGCGCCGGGTCGGCGGCCCCCGCCAAGAGGCGCAGCTCGCCTGCCCCGCAGACCATGTCCGCGATGGCGGGGTCGTACGGATGTATGTCGGTAATATCTATCCCAATTTCGAAATCGGCGACGGCGCAGACTATCCCCTGTTCGCAATGGCTGAGGTTGAAAAAAATATGGGGATAGTCCTTTAAGTACGGTTTTTCGTGGCAGTTATATATAAACGCAACAGGCCCCAAAATCCCATATTTATCGTACAGCCCCTTTTGCAGCATCATATAGGCGATGATGCACGCCTGTTTGTCCGCCTCGCGACGGTAACGCATACAGCGCGCCTTCCGAAACGCGGGAAGCCTGTCAATGTTTTCTGCAACAAAGTGTTCACCCAAAGTGTCGACTTTGTCGAACAGATAAATACAGACGCTGTTTGTCATCTGGCGGCGGACAGGCCCAAACCGGCGATCATATCCACAGCATCGCCAAATGTCTTAATATCGGACAGTATGTCCATATCGTCGATGCTGATCGAAAACCGTTCTTCCAATTGTGTAATCAATGTAATCAAGTCGAACGAAGAAAGCCCGAGGTCCTCGCGCAGTGACGTCGACCGGTCGGCCGTCTTCATGTCAAACTCCGTATAGCTCGCCAGAACCTCGCTTAAGCCGCGTTCAATATCTGACTCAGTCATTAGCGCCTCCTGATATGAACTCTGTATCGGTTAGGTGTTAATTGATTCGTTTGTATACAAGTACCGCTTGATTTTTCCAATCGCAGTTTTTTCGAAAGGGGCGTCCCTGACATCCACGTCGAAGATTTCCATATACCTGGGGTTTTCGGCGTTCATCTGGGAAATCAGCCGCATGAGCTCGCCCTTGACGTCCGTTATGGCATTGGCTTCGCAGTATTGCGCATTCGGATATACCGACGCGTGCAGCACCTTGGCCCGGCTGCTTTCCTTGACATGCACAAGGACGCTGTCCACGATAGGGGACTCGCGTATTTGCGCCTCCAGCTCCTCTGGGGATATGTTGTTGCCGTCGCTTAGGATAATCAGGTTCTTCTTGCGGCCCGTAATATATAAATAGCCGTCCTCGTCGATGTGGCCAATGTCGCCCGTCTTGAACCATTCGCCGTCAAACGCCTCTTCCGTCCCCTCGGGGTCGTTGTAATAGCCGCTCATCACAATGCTCCCGCTGATCATAATCTCATCGTCCTTTATTTTTACACGGCAGAACGGCGCCGGGATCGGAAGGCCTATCGAGCCGTTTTTTTGCCTCTCGGGCGGGTTGACGGACACGATGGAAGAGCACTCGTTGACCCCGTAGCCGACAAGGATTGTTATCCCAAAGTCAGACATCTCTTTTATCACCTGTTCGTCCACCGCAGCGCCGCCGCATATCATCGTATGCAGATTGCCGCCGAATGATTCCGTTATGCTTTTGAACAGGGTTGGACGGAGATCGATTTTGATTTTTCTTAGCGTGTTGCTGACTTTCAACGCCGTCCGCAACGTTTTTTCCTTGCCTGTGCTTTTGGCCATCGCCCATATTTTTTTGTGGATGCCATCGGCAATCTGCGGAACCGATATGAGGCATGTAGGCCTGAACGTCTTGATGAGCCGCTCGATGTCTTTTAGCGTGTTTTCGCTGCCGCAAAGGGTGTCCCCATAGTAAAATGTGGCAAATATCCCCGCAGCGATCCAAAACATATGAAACGGCGGAAGCAGCGCCAGCGAAGTCCTCCCCGGCTCAAACGCGTGCTCCCCGATGCGCGACGCCGTTGCTATCGCGTTGTGCAGGATGTTCTTGTGCGTCAGCAAGATGCCTTTGCTTATGCCCGTCGTACCGGAAGTGTACATGATCATCGCGGTCGTGTCCTGCGTCGGGGGGGCATATGCCCCATCGGCGACCTCAAAGGCATCATTTTTTATAATGCTGTCCAAATCCTCAAAGTAGATGATGTTGCGAATATTTTCGTCCACGACGATTTCGCGGTCGCCCGAGAGGATTTTTTTACGCGCGATTATCACGTTTGCGTCCGCTCTCATGGCCAAGTCGAGGATCCTCTCGCGGGACTGACCGTAATCTATCGGGACGACGACATTGCCGGAGTACAGCAGCGCGAAAAAATACGTCAGCCATTCGTAGTTGAAATTGCCGATAAGCGATATGTGCCGGTTGCTGTACCCATTTTTTAATAGGTAGTTGCCGGCCCTCCGGGCATCATTGGCCAGATCCTTGTACGTATGCGATATGACGCTTTCTCCTTTAAGCTCTTGGTAGACATAGCTGCGCGGATGCTTGACCGATATATATTTCAAATATTCGTGAAGATTGCCAAGTTCGAGAAGTTTGCTGTAGTCGGATACATATTCCATTTGTCGTCGCCCTCCCTTGTTGATCTGATCGTCCGATATATACTAGCGGTTACCGTTGTTGCCATAGCGCCGGATCATATTTTATTTATTGCGTCTATAATGGCGCCTTTTTCCAGGTCCAGTCCTAAAATGCATGCGTTCAAGGTATTGCCCTGTACAAAGTACTCGATATAGACGTCATTGTCCCCCGATTCTATGTATTCGATCTCCACGAACGGATCGTCCGGCGACACTTGCGTAAGCGAGCCTCCAGCGCCGCCTGATGCGCCAAAAATCCCCAGATAGTTGATGATGGGTATGCTGGACAGGACGTTTTCATAATTTTGCGAAATTTCGGTAACGCTTTCGTTTGGCGAAAAATGATCGGCTGCCGGGTACTTTGCCGAAACGCCCGCTTTTTGACGCTGCGCCTCAATATCAAACAACGCGAAATCAACGCTCAGCGTCATGCCCAGCATACCGCTGTTCCGTGCGTTCCGGTTGTGGCGCAGAGTGGTGAACGGGATAGCCGACAGGCGCGGGCGGAAACTGCCGTATATGAGGTCAACCAGTAGCGCCATCGCGGTGTCAACCGGGGCGCCCACGAACCTGTCTTTTTGGGCGTCGTTCAGGGCCGCGCGGATATCGACCCGATATGCGGGGTTTTTGTGGGTGTTCAGTTCTGATGCCTCGCGCGCGAGTTCCGAAAATTCCGAAAACAGCTCCGCATCCTCCGCCGTATCCGCCGCCGCTTCCGCCGTTGTTAAATTTTCATCTCCATCACCATATGCATCCCCATCGCCATATCCATCCCAATCGCCACTGAAAAGGCCATCTCCTTCGCTTCCAAAGAGACCATTGCCACTGCCGCCGCCGCTTACATCGAAACCGCCATCGAAACCGCTATCGAAACCGCCATCGCCACTGCCGATGCCGATGCCTACACCGGCGCTGCGGGCCTTTTGCTGGTTCCAAACGGCTGTGCAATATTGCGCATAGGAATAGTTTTTGAGCGCATCTGGCCCCTTTTCCATAAAATCGTTTATCAGTATCAGCATGAGGTCCTGGGACACCCCGTCCCAAATCGAATGGTGGATCGCGCTCAGCAGCGCACAGTGTTCCTCGTCTATTTTTATGAGCAGCAATCGGGAAAGCAGCATATTTTCAGCCAGGAAATCCAGCTCATATGCGGATTTGGCGAATATGCCAACGCACATGTCCAAGTCGCAGGAATAGTCGCGAATGTCCAACTCCGGTATCTCCCAACCGCCGCAATACCCAAATTCTTCAAAACATTGCGCTTCATTGTTATATCTGGTCCTCAATGCGCCCTGGGAGGCTATAATCGCCTGCAGGGCCGTGTGCGCGGCGTCCGCCGGGCTATTTATCTCTATGCAGTTTACGAGTATGTTGTTAAAATCGGACAAAAATATTCTATGCATAAACAATGCCCGGAATGGGGAAAAACGCTCGCCCCTCATATAGATACCGCCGTATTCGCGCATAAGATTTTGCATGGAGGCTTTGATGTGCGCGCCTTGTATGTCGTCGCCCGCAAGGCCGACGCCCGTAACGCCATCGCCCAGACCGCCGCCGTCCGGACTGCCGAAGCCTTGTACAGCGCGGCCAGGCCTCGGGACATCCCGCGCGACTGCTTTGACGGCGGCCCTGTAATGCTCGCAGATCAGTTTTGCGGTTCGCAGCCGCATCATATTCGCCACTTCGAAGTGGTAGCCCTGTTCGCGCAGTTTCGATACCGCCCTAATCAGCTTGATTGAGTCGCCCCCCAATTCAAAGAAGCTTTCCTCGATCCCGACGGGCGATATGCCCAGGATATCCTCGAATACCGCGATCACCGCGCGCTCAATGTCGGTCCTTGGCGCCGTGTATTCGCGCCCGGACAGTGCGTCCGGTTCCGGCAGCGCGCGTTTATCCAGCTTACCGTTCCGGTTGAGCGGCAAGATCACTATTTGGGTCATGAATGCGGGAATCATGTATTCGGGCAGCTCGTACCCGAGCCCCTCTTTGATCGCCGGTATATTGAGTAACGTCCCCTGCTCCGCCGTCAGGTAGGCGCACAGGCTTTTGTCATTGCCGACTTCCCGGATAGTGACCGCCGCGTCCGCCACACCCGGTTGTTTTTTCAGGACGCTCTCGATTTCGCCCAATTCGATTCTGAACCCGCGCAGCTTTACCTGGTCGTCCAGCCTGCCCAGATAGTCTATGTTGCCGTCCGCCAGCCACCTCGCCAAATCCCCGCTCCGGTACAGCCGGCCCTCACCAAACGGATTTTTGATAAATTTCTCCTCCGTCAGCCCCGGAAGGTTCAGATAGCCCCTCGCAAGGCTCCCGCCCGCGATGCACAGTTCGCCCGGTACGCCTATACCACACAGCTCCATGCCGTTCAACACATATATCCGCGTGTTGGTGATGGGCTTGCCGATAGTAAGTATCGGGCATTCGGGCGATATAGGCGCCATGGACGTGTTGACCGTAGACTCCGTCGGACCGTATGTGTTGAGCACCGTTATCCTTTTAGCCAACCTGCGCAGGGTGGCTATGTCGCCGGCCTCCCCGCCGGACTCCAGCAAGCGGAGCGACGGGAGCTTTTCTATATGCAGCTCCCCGATGACTTTTGGCGTCAGCGAGGCCACAGTGACATGGTTTTCCTCCATGTATCCGTGCAGGGCCTCGAAATCGTATACCACGCGCGTCGGCGTCAGGCACAGCGCCGCGCCGCTGGACAGGGTGGCGAAAATATCGGCGACGCTTTCGTCGAATGAGATGCTTGCGTACTGCAGCAATGTATCGGCGCTGCCGAGTCCGCATGTCGTGGAATATGACAGATTCATATTCACGATGCCCCGGTGCTCTATCATGACGCCCTTTGGCCTACCGGTGGTTCCCGATGTATAGATGACGTATGCCAGGTCGCCGGGGCTGTTTACGCGCGGCGGGTTGCGCCCGTCGCCCGTGTATGAGGCCTCCGATTCCAAATCAAGCACAGATGAGCCCGCCCCATCCAAGTCAAGCACAAGGGCGTCCTTCGCATCCAAGTCAAACACAGATACGCCTGCCCCTTCCGGCGCTTTTGTCCTGTAGGTCAATATGACGCTCGCTGCGCAGTCCTCCAGTATGTACCTGATCCTGTCCTCCGGGTTTCCGGGGTCGATGGGCACATAGGCGCCCCCGGCCTTGATAACGCCCAGCACGCCGACGACCATTTCCATGCCGCGCTCCGCTATCAGCGCCACTTTGTTCTCCGGCTTTATGCCAAGGGCCCTTAACCTGTGGGCCAGCCTGTTCGCCCTCGCGTTCAGAACCGCGTATGTCATCGTCTGCTTTTCGAATTTGAGCGCTATGTTTTCCGGCGTCCGCAGGGCCTGTTCCTCAAACAGGCCGACGGCCGTCATGCCCTCCGGGTATTTGGCGTATGTGTCGTTGAAGCCCGACAGTATCTCCTCTCGTTCCCGGGCGCTTGTCATTTCCAGTTCGGATATCTTCGCGCCGGGCTTCGCTATGACAGAGTCCAGCAGGCTTATGAAATGCGAAAGCATGCCCGACGCCGTGGCTTCGCTATATAAGTCCACGCAATACTCCAGGCTCAGGTTGTAGCCGTCGCTTGTTTCTTCCGCTTGCAACGATAGATCGAACTTTGCGGTATTGGGGCTGATCTCCAGCGCGCGCAGCTCCGCGCCTCCCATCTGGAACACGGCCTTCTCGTTGTTTTGCATCGCGAACATCACATCAAAGAGCGGGTTGCGCGACATGTCGCGGCGCGCGTCGACGTCCTCTACCAGCATCTCGAACGGATATTCCTGGTTCTCGTACGCGCCAAGGGCGTGCTCCTTAATCTCCGATAGGAACCCTTCAAACGTTTTGTCCGCAGCCGGATAACCCCTCAGCGCCAGCGTGTTGACGAACATCCCCAACATCGTCTCGGTGTCTTTGTGGCTCCTGCCCGATATCGGGGCTCCGACCACGATATCCTCCTGGCGGCTGTATTTATGCAGCTCCACCATGAAAACCGCCAGCAGTGTCATGAAAGCCGTGGTCCCGTTTTCCCTGTTTATCCTGTCTATGCCGGCGCTCTGCTCCCTGTTTAGCGCGGCAGACACGCTCGCCCCCCTGTAGCTCTGTGTTTGCGGGCGCGGGTAGTCCGTCGCCAAGTCCAGGATCGGCGCCTCCTCCGAGAACGCTTCCATCCAAAATGCCTTTTGGGCCCCCAGGTCGCGCCCGCGCATCCATTCGCTGTAGTCTTTGTACTGTGCCTCCGGCGCCTCCGGCGCCTCGCCATTATAGAGCCGCGAGAACTCTTTGGTCAGGATGGCCATTGACATGCCGTCGGATATGATGTGATGTATGTCGAACAGCAATATGTCCCTGCCGCCGCCGCGCTCCTTAATCAGCTTTAGGCGCATGAGCGGCGCCTGCGCCAAATCGAACGGGCGCACGAATTTATCCATTTCGCCCATGTCGAATATATCCGTTTCCGCGTATTCGACGGCGCAGGCGGCCTCGTCCGATATTATCTGCACGGCCTCGCCGTCAATCAGGGCAAAGCTTGTCCTCAATGCTTCATGGCGGGATATCAACGCGTCCATTGTTTTTTGGATCCTGTCGGCGTCCAACCCGCCCTTCGCCTCTATCGCCGTCGGGATATTATACGCGGCGCTGCCCCCGTCAATTTGATCTAGCACGAACAGCCGCTTTTGCGGGGAAGACATGGGGTAGCTGTCCTTCTTTTCGGCTTTCGGGATAGGCCTGTAACCGCCATGCCCCAGCGCCTCCAGCTCCTTTGCGAGCATCGAGGGCGTCGGCGACATAAAGATCGACCTCAGGGCAAGCCGTATCCCCGTGGATTTTTCCAGCATGTTCACCGCGATGGCCGCCCTTAGCGAATGGCCGCCCAGCTCAAAGAAGCTGTCCTCTGTCCCGACAGGGGAGACCCCCAGTATTTTTTCGAAGGCTTCTGCGACTGCGCGCTCCATTTCCGTTGCCGGCGCTGTGTAGCTGCGCCCTTCGAGCGCGTCGGGCGCAGGCAGAGCGCCCTTGTCCAGCTTGCCGTTCCGGTTGTACGGGATGGCCTCTATCTGCGTCATGAACGCGGGGAGCATGAATTCGGGCAGCGCTTTTCTCAAGTCTTCTTTGATCCCCGCCAAGTCGAGGGGCCGCCCCTGTTCTGGCGCCAGGTACGCGCACAGGGCGTCGTCCCCCCCGATTTTCCGGGCTACGACCGCCGCGTCCGCAACCCCCGGCTGCTTTTTTAAGACGCTCTCTATCTCGCCCAGCTCTATCCGGTACCCGCGTATCTTGACCTGCTCGTCCATCCTTCCCAGAAACTCGATATTGCCGTCCGGCAGCCACCTCGCGAGGTCCCCGCTCCGGTAGAGCCGGCCCTCCCCGAACGGGTCTTTTACGAATTTTTCTACCGTCAACTCCGGTTGGTTCAGGTACCCCCTCGCCAGCCCCGCGCCCGCTATGCACAGCTCGCCCGGCACGCAGATCCCGCACAGCCGCATGCCGTCCAATATGTAAACCTTCGTGTTTTCTATCGGCCGCCCAATCGGTATGGCCAAAGGCACGGGGGCCCCCCTCCGGTGCTCCCAATTGCAGGCCAGGACCGTCGCTTCCGTCGGGCCGTATTCATTTTCATATTCGACGCCCGCGCCATCTGCGCGCATGACAGTGTCGCGGTCCGGGATGGCGCCGCCTGTAATGATTTTGCGGTATTGGCGTATGTCTATTTGCGAAGCATATCCTGGAGTTAAAATCGCGACATTTGCGCCCATTTTGCCGGCATATTCGTTAAACGCCTTTATGTCCAGAAGCACATGGCTGGGGATGATGCACAGCGCACCTCCAAAAAGAAGCGAGGATATTATTTCAATCATAGCCGCGTCAAATGACAGGCTGGCGAATTGCAAAACAGTGTCGCCCCGGTGCGGGGCGCCGCGCCCAAGCTGCTTTTTCAGGTTGGAGACGCCCCGGTGCTCGATCATGACGCCCTTGGGCCTCCCGGTGGTGCCCGATGTGTAGATAATGTATATCAGATCGTTCGGGTTGTTGACGCGCGGCGGATTGCCCGTTTTTTCGGAATATGAGCCCTCTTCGCCCAAATCCAGTGTTGGGATAGAAATACCCCCCGGCGCCGCCGCCCTATATGTCAGCAGCGCTTTTGGGGCGCTGTCCATGAGCATGTATTTGATCCTGTCCGCAGGGTAATATGGATCGATGGGTACATAAGCGCCGCCGGCCTTGATCGTCCCCAATATACCCACGATGGCCTCCATGCTGCGCTCCGCCAAGAGGGCGACCCGATCGTCCGGTTTTATATGCAGTTCCCGCAGCCGATGTGCCAGGCTGTTCGCCTTCGCGTTGAGTTCCGCATATGTCATCGTTTGCCCTTCAAATATCAGGGCTGCGCTTTGCGGCGCTGCAGAGGCCTGTTCTTCGAACAGCTCGGCTATCGTTTTGTCGCCTTGGTATGAGGTATATGCGTCGTTGAACTTCACGAGTATTTTGTCGCGCTCCGGCATGCTGGTCATTTCCAGCTCCGAGATCATTGCCCCTGGGTTCGCAATAATGGAGTCTATAAGGCTGACGTAATGGGCCAGCATGGCCTCGGCGGTCGCTTTTGTGAACAGATCTGCGCGGTATTCGAGGGTAAGACCGTAGCCGCTGCCGCCCTCGCTCTCTACTTCATGCACTTGAAGGGTCAGATCGAATTTTGCGGTAGCTGTCTTGATGTCCAATGCCCGCAGCGCCGTGTCTCCCAGGCGCAGCTCGGCGCTCCCGGCGCCGCCTTTGTTCTGTACGATAAACATCACGTCAAACAATGGATTGCGAGATATGTCGCGCCGCGATGCAGCCTTCTCAGCCAACTCCTCAAATGGATATTCCTGGTTTTCATACGCATCTAGCGCGTGCTCTTTTATTTCCGCCAAGAACTCGATGAAAGCCTTGTCCCTGGATGGACGCCCCCGCAGAGCCAGCGTATTCACGAACATCCCCATCACCGACTCGGTGTCTTTATGGACCCTACCCGATAATGGGACGCCGACCACGATGTCTTCCTGGCGGCTGTACTTGTGCAGCTCTACCATGAAAGCCGCGAGCAGCGTCATAAAAACCGTCGTGTCGTTGTCCCTGTTTAGCGCTTCGATTCCAAAGCGTTGCTCACCGCTTAGCCGGGCGGACACTTGCGAACCTTTGTAGCCCTGCGTTTTCGGGCGCAGGTAGTCGGCTTCTAAATCCAGGACGGGCGCCTCTTCCGCGAACACGTCCAACCAATATTCCTTTTGCGCCCCAAGATCGCGGCCTAGCATCCATTCGCTATAGTCCTTGAACTGGACTTTAGGGGGATCCAGCGCCTCGCCGTCGTAGAGCCTTGAAAACTCCGAAATCAGGATTTCCGCCGTCGCGCCGTCCGCTATGATATGGTGCATGTCAAACATGAGTATATGCCTGTCGCCCCGTGACTCCTTTATCGCCTTAACGCGGATGAGCGGGGCTTTGCTCAAATCAAACGGGCGGATGTATCTCGCCATGTCTTCGGCGCCGACCGTTTCCGCCTCTTCATACTCCACCTCGCAATAGGCTTCGTCGGCGATAATCTGCATTGCTTCATCGCCTATCAGGGCAAAGCTCGTCCTCAGAGCTTCATGGCGCTCTATCAGCCCGTCCGTCGCGCTTTGCAGCCGTTTCAGATCGAGGGCGCCTTTTGCTTCGAATGCCACAGGCATATTGTACACGGTGTTGCTGCCCTCTACTTGATCCAGGATGTACAGCCTCTTTTGCGCGGAAGACATGGCATATATTTGCTTGTTTTCATTTATTGGGATAGGTTTGAATTCGCCATGGCCCAATGCAGCCCGTTCTTTGGCGAGTTCTTTTGCCAGTTCTTTTGCGAGCATCGAAGGGGTCGGCGATGCAAAGAGCGCGCGCAGCGGAAGGCGGATGCCTGTCCGTTTTTCGATCAGGTTCATCGCCATGGTCGCTTTGAGCGAGTGGCCCCCTAATTCAAAAAAGCTGTCGTATATGCCAATAGGGGAGAAGCCGAGCGCTTCTTCGAACACTTCGACGGCCATTTGCTCCATCTCGGCGCCCGGCGCCGTGTATTCCCGCCCCGCGAGCGCGTCGGGCTCCGGTAGTGCGCGCTTGTCCAGTTTGCCGCTTTGGTTGAGCGGCAGCGCGTCCAACTGCATCATAAATGGCGGGATCATGTATTCCGGCAGTTCCGATCTCAGAAACTCTCTGATCGCCGCTATATCCAAGGCTTGCACCCGTTGCGGCGCATCAGTTTCAGAGCCCCGCTGCGTAGCATCAGTTTCAAAGCCCCGCTGCGTAGCAATATTATCAAAGCTCCGCTTTGGTACCAGATACGCGCACAGAGCCTCGTCCCCGCCTGCTGTCCGAGCAACCACCGCCGCGTCCGCTACCTCCGGGTTCCTTCTTAAGACGCTTTCAATCTCGCCCAATTCTATTCGGTAGCCGCGTATTTTTACCTGCTCGTCTATCCTCCCCAGATACTCGACGTTTCCGTCCGGCAGCCATTTTACAAGATCCCCGCTCCGGTAAAGCCGGCCATCGCCAAATGGATTCTCAATGAATCTCTGGGCTGTCAGTTCCGGCTGGTTCAGATAGCCCCTCGCCAGCCCTGCGCCCGCTATGCACAGCTCCCCTGGTACGCCTATCCCGCACAGCTCCGATCCGTTCATAATATAGAACCGCGCGTTTTCAATCGGGCGGCCTATCGGTATTGCGGGCGGCACGGGCGTCCCTGCAGGGCGGTCCCAACTGGCTGCCGTAACGGTGACCTCTGTAGGCCCGTACTCATTTGTAAACGCGATGCCCAGCTCGTCGGCGCGGACAACAGTATCGCGGATCGCGGCGGAGCCGCCGGTTATTATACGCCTGAATTGCCCAATGTCCACTTGCGCGGCATAGGCGGGGGGCAACAGAGACATCGTTGCTCCATGCTCAGCTATGTATTTTTCAAACGCCTTTGTGTCCTGTATCACGTCGCCCGGGACAATGCACAGCGCCCCGCCGAAAAGGAGTGAAAGCGCCAGCTCGTACGTGGCTGCGTCAAAAGACAAGCTGGCGAACTGCAGCACTGTGTCCGCCTCACCGGGGCCGTTGCGCTCCAGACGTTTTTTGAGGTTGGCTACGCCCCGGTGCTCGATCATGACGCCCTTGGGCCTTCCGGTGGTGCCAGATGTGTAGATTATGTATATCAGATCGCCCGGGCTGTTGACGCCCGGCAGGTTGTCCTCGCCTTCGGCGTAGGAACCCTCGTCGCCCAAATCCAGCTCCATTATGGGCAATCCCTCCGGCGCCCTTGTCCTATGCGTCAAAACCGCGCGCGCGGCGCTGTCGTCCAGCATGTACCTGATTCTGTCCTCCGGGTATTCGGGGTCGATGGGTACATAGGCGCCTCCGGCCTTGATTGTCCCAATTATCCCTACGATCATTTCCATGCCGCGTTCCGCGATGATGGCCACGCGGTCGTCCGGGGATATCCCAAGCCCCCTCAGCCGGCGCGCCAGCCTGTTCGCCCTCGCGTTCAGCTCAGCATATGTCATTGTCCGACCTTCAAATTTAAGCGCTGTGTTGAGCGGGGTCTTTGTGGCTTGCTCTTCGAATAGGTCGACTATCGTTTTATCCGTAGCGAATTGAACGGCAGTGTCGTTGAATTCCGACAATATCCTTTCGCGCTCCACGGCGCTCGTCATTTTAATATCCGATATTTTTGCCGATGGGTTCGCTATGATGGAATCGACCAGATTGATGTAATGCATCAGCATGGCCGACGCCGATGTTTCTGCAAACAAATCGCCGCAGTATTCGAGATTGAGGCTGTATCCGCCCCCCGCTTCCGATACTTGCAACGTTAAGTCGAATTTCGCGGTATTTGTGCTGATATCCAGCTCGCGAAGCTTTGCGTCTCCCAGGCGCAGGCTGGCGGCCTCGTTGTTCTGCATGGCAAACATTACGTCGAAAAGCGGGTTTCGGGAAATGTCCCATCGCGCCTGAACGTCGTCGATAAGCTGCTCGAAGGGGTATTCTTGATTTTCGTGGGCGCCCAGCGCGCTCTCCTTTATTTCGGCGAGGAAATCGGTAAATGGCCTATCCGCAGAAGGGCGGCCCCGGAGCGCCAATGTGTTGACGAACATGCCCATAGTCTTCTCGGCGTCCTTATGGACCCTGCCAGACATTGGCACGCCGACTACGATGTCTTCTTGGCGGCTGTATTTATGGAGCTCGACCATGAACGCCGCCAACAGCGTCATGAACGCTGTTGTACCGTTTTTTCGGTTGATACGTTCGATTCCTTGCCTCTGCTCGCGGGTGAGCGCGGCTGTTATTTGCGACCCTCTATAGCTGCGCGCCTGTGAGCGAGGGTGGTCCGTCGCCAAATCCAGGATCGGCGCCTCCTCCGCAAAGATACCCATCCAATATGCCTTTTGCGCGTCGAGGCTGCGCCCGCGCATCCATTCGCAGTAGTCTTTGTACTGGATGCCAGAGGGCGCCAACTCTTCGCCGGCGTAGAGCCTGGAAAATTCGTCGGTCAATATACTCACTGTGGCAGCGTCGGCAATTATGTGATGTACGTCAAACAGCAGGATATGGCGATCTCCGCTGAGTTCTTTTATTACTTTTAGGCGCATCAGCGGGGCTTTCCCCAAGTCGAATGGGCGAATGAATTGTTCCGCCATTTGTGTGCTGAAATTTTGCGTTGCGTTGAAGTTTAGCGCTGAGCCGAAATTCAACGTTTCTTCATATTCAAGTGTACAGGTCGCTTCGTCCGCGATAATCTGCACCGCTTCACCGTCGATGACAGCGAAGCTCGTCCTCAGCGCTTCGTGGCGCTTAACCAATTCGTCCAGCGCATACTGGAGCCGCGCAAGGTCCAGCCCGCCCGAGACTTCTATTGCCGCAGGCACATTGTAGGCTGTGCCCTCGCCCGCTATCTGCTCTGTGATGAAAAGCCTGTTCTGCGCGGAAGACAAAGCGTAGAACGGCTTCTTTTCGGCCTTGGGTATGCGCTCGTAACCGCCCCGCCGCAACGCCCCCTGCTCCTGTGACAACGGTTTTTGTGTTAAAGGCTCTTGCGTCAGCGACCCTTGCATCGACGGCTCTTGCGTCAACAGCCCGTCCGCAGCTTCCAGCTCCCCCGCCAACGCGCGGGGCGTCGGCGACGCGAGGATGGCCCGCAGCGGGAGCCGGACGCCGGTCAACTGCTCGATATTATTCACCATCACCGTCGCCCTGAGCGAATGCCCGCCCAGTTCGAAGAAGTTGTCGTCTATCCCAATGGGGGATACCCCCAAAACAGCTTCGAAAACCTCGACAACCAAAAGCTCCATTTCGGTTTCCGGCGCTGCGTACTCATGACCCGCAAGCGCGTCCGGCGCCGGGAGGGCGGGCTTGTCCAACTTGCCGTTCCGGTTGAGAGGCAACGCCTCCATCACTGTCATAAACGCTGGGATCATGTAGTCCGGAAGCTCTTTTTTCAAACTTTCCCGGATCTCCGACACATCGAGGCTTTGGCTTATGTCCGAGCCCCCCACGTCCGGCGCCTGGCTCCCCACGTCCGGTACCTGGCTCCCAACATCCGGGGCCTGGCTCCCGACATCCGTTACTGGCCCCCCCTCGTCCGGTACCTGGCTCCCCATGTCCGGTACCTGGCTCCCCACGTCCGAGACCCCCTCGTCTGGGACTATGTATGCGCACAGGGCCTCGTCGCCCCCGACGTTCCGGACCACTACCGCAGCGTCCGCCACCCCCGGTTGCTTGCGAAGAACGCTCTCCACCTCGCCCAGCTCTATCCGGAACCCTCGGATTTTTACCTGCTCGTCTATCCTCCCCATGTACTCGACGTTGCCGTCCGGCAGCCATCGCGCCAAGTCCCCGCTCCGGTACATCCTGCCCTCGCCAAATGGGTTTTTTATGAATTTTTCTGCCGTCTGTTCGGGCAGGTTCAGATATCCCCTGGCCAGCCCCAAGCCGGCAATGCACAGTTCCCCGGGCACGCCTATCCCGCATAATTTATGATTGTTGCTCATGATATACATCTGCTTGTTTGCTTGCGGGCGGCCTATGGGGATCACCGGGGGCACGGCGGTCCCGACCGGGCAGTCCCAATTGCTGGCGACGACCGTCACCTCTGTAGGCCCGTATTCGTTTTTGTATTCGGCGCCCGCCCGGTTGGCGCGGTTGACAATGTCGCTGTTCGCGGGGGAGCCCGCAGTAAAGACCCTGCGGTACTGCCCCAGGTCGATTTGCGCGGTATAGCCCGGCGGGAATATGGCCATCGTGACGCCGTGGTTTTTGACGTATTGATCGAACGCTTTTGTGTCCTGTATAATGTCGCTTGGAATAACGCACAGCGTCCCGCCAAATAACAAGGCCATTTCCATTTCGTAGAAAGACACATCAAAAGACAGGCTGGAAAACTGCAGCACCGTATCCGTCTCGGCAGGGCTGTAGCGCTTTAGCTGCGTCCATAAATTAATGGCGCCCAGATGCTCTATCATAACCCCTTTGGGTCTGCCCGTGGTGCCGGACGTATATATGATGTATATTAAATCGTTTTGGCTGTTGACATGGGCGGGGTTTTCGCAGTTTACGGCGTATGATCCCTCGTCGCCCAAATCCATCGTCGGTATGTCCGTCCCAGGCGGCGGCGCGGATTTATATGTGAGCAGCACGGCGGCGCCGCTGTCTTCCAGCACATATCTGATCCTGGCTTCGGGGTATCCAGGATCGATAGGCACGTAGGCCCCACCGGATTTGATCGTGCCGATAATCCCCGCGATTATCTCCATGCGGCGCTCCGCCAGCACGGCGACATGGACGCCCGGTCTGACCCCAAGCTCTCGCAGCCGGTGCGCCAGCCTGTTCGCCCTGGCGTTGAGCTCCGCGTAAGTCATCGTCCGCCCCTCAAATGACAGCGCAGCGCTTTCCGGAGTCCGCCGTACCTGCTCCTCGAACAGATCGACTATCGTCTTGTCCGCAGGGTACTGCGCGTAAGTGTCATTGAAGCTGGTCAGGATGGTTTCGCGCTCCCAAGCGCTGATCATGTCCAGCTCCGACGCCATTGCCTCGGGTGCGGCAAAAAGCGAGTTCAGCGTTTCGAGCAAGTGCGTCCCGAAAAGATTGATATCATCCTCTGAAAATTTTTCAGCCTGGTATTCGAATATGAGCTTAAGATTTTCCTCTGGCTCCCTTCTCGCATGGAATGACAAGCTGTTTGTTTGCGTCCCGCAAAAATGCCATGTTGGATAGAAATCTTCCCGCGAATATTCCTCGGAAGCGAGCGCCTCAAAGCTTTGGTAGCTGAAAAGGATGTCCGACAGCTCCTGGCGCCCCCGCAGTTTATATAAGTCCGTGAGGATATGGTTGGAGCTGTACCGGAAATGCCTGGATGTTTCGTAAAACTCCTTTTGGGCGGCCTTTATAAAACCCGTCGATGATGTGGCAGATATTGCTTCATGCGCGCAGTCCAGGACCAGGGGCAGCGTGTTGACGAACATGCCGGGGGTCCTGTTTTCCGCCAGCCCCACCCTGTTTAACACGGCGCATAAAATAGTCGTGGCATCTGTCCGAAAATGTGCGGAGATGCACAGCGCGAAGCAAGACAGCAGGACGCCGAATTCACTGACGCCGTATCTTGCGCAATAATCTTTCAATCGGGCTTCTAAATCCGGGGGAAGTGCGACATATGAACGCTTTGATATTACAGAACCCATTTTATTAGCCGATACCAATGTTGGGGCGTCGATCTTCGCAATCTTGCTTTGCCAATATTCCCGATCCCGGGCCAAAGCCGCGCTCTCGTCGTAGTACAGGCGCTCCCGTTCTAAAAAATCCTGATAGCGGTGCTCGGTATCGATGATCGACCCGCCGCCGACTAATGAATTGTAGTATTGTTTTAGTTTGGTAAGCAGTAAAACGGCACTCATGCCGTCTATGATCATATGCGATGCTTTTATGAGAAAACCAAACTCCGATCCGGCGTCGATGATGGATACTTCATATAGGGCGCCACCCATCTTTTGTAGTGCGTATTCTTCCGCCCATTTCCTGTAGCCGTTTGGGCTGTCGAATTCCCTGACGGCGGCGTAATCGCGGAACGCGTCATGGTCATTGAAAAACTGTTTCGGCGTCCCGCTAATGACCGTTAATTCCGCGCGCAGAATCTGGCAGTATTTATAAAGCGCGTTGACGGCGAGCCGTGCGGCGGCGATATTGGGCGCCGCGCGAAACATCACATCGGCCGCGACGCTGTGGTTCATTTCTTCATATAACTGATGGGTAAGCCAGATAGACATTTGCGGTTCTGACAGATCAAAATATTGACGTTCCATTTACCCCTCCAATGTCGGATACATACGCTGCAAAAACATGGCAAACAAATAATAATTAGCCATATTATAAAGGCAGGGTGGCGTTTTATTTAGTTTTTAGAACATATGACTATAAGTCATTATATAACTAACTATAATTAATAATTGTAATTTTAATAACTATAAACAAACATTTATTATAAAGCAAGCATTATTAAGCAAAAAAATTGAAATTTACAACAAAAATTAACATCAGACACGTTGAAATAGAAAAGACGCTCGCGCTCGCATATTATTGCGCGCCTTGTGTGATTATGCCGCCGCCGACGACATTGTCGCCGTCATAAAAAACAGCAGCCTGTCCGGGCGTTATGGCGCGCTGAGGTTCGTCGAAAATGGCGCGTATGGCGCCATTCGCGAGCTGCTCAATTGTAGCGGGCTGCTCCGACTGGCGATAGCGGGTTTTGCCCGTGACGCGCATGGCGCCGCAGAGGCGTTGAAACGGTATCAGATTGACATCCTCGGCAATGAGGATTTTAGAATATAGCAAGGAGGGCTGGCCGACGTATATGGCGTTGTCGGCCATAGATTTTTTGTAAACGTATATGGGGGCGCCTGCGGAAATGCCCAGCCCCTTGCGCTGGCCTATGGTGTACCTATATGCGCCCTTGTGGCGTCCAACTTCGGCGCCGGAGCTGTCGAAAATGGGCCCGCCGCCTGGGTTGGGCGCGACTTGCAACGCCTCGGCGTGCGTGGCTTGCAACGCTTCAAAACGCGCGGCATGCAATGCTTCAACATGCGCGGCATGCAACGCTTCAGCGCGCGCGGCATGCAACACCTCGGCGGGCGCGGCTTGCAACGCCTTGGCGCGCGCCTCGATGTATCTGGCATAGTCGCCGTCCGGAACGAAGCATATGTCCTGGCTCTCGCGCCTGTCTGCGTTCGGCAGGCCGCGCGACTTTGCCATGGCTCTCACTTCCGCCTTGCCCATGCCGCCCAGCGGGAACATGACGCGCCCGAGCTGCCGCTGCGACAACGCGTACAGCATATAGCTCTGGTCTTTGGCGGCGTCCGCGCCTTTTAAAAGCGCATAGCGGCCTGTATCACTGTCTTTCTCTATCCTGGCGTAGTGTCCGGTCGCGACATGGCTGTAGCCCTGCTTTTCGGCATATTCGAGCAGCGTGCCGAATTTGATGTAGCGGTTGCAATGGACGCATGGGCTGGGCGTCTCGCCGTCAAGATACGACGCGATGAAGTGGTCTATGATTTTTTCTTTGAACAGCGCGCGCAGGTCCAACGTTTCAATAGGGATGCCTATTTGTTTTGCTGCCGCGTTAGCGGCGGCCGCGCCAGCCGTCGCCCCTTTTTCAGCCGCCGCGCCGCCATGCGCCGCTGCTTCATTTTCATTGCCGCCTTCGTCAAAAAGGCGCAGATATACTGCGGCGCAGTCGTAGCCCGCATCGCGCATGAGCAGCGCGGCGACAGAGCTGTCGACCCCGCCACTCATGGCGATGAGGACCTTGCCGCGCATTGCTACTCCTCGGCTTCAAACATTTCCGGGCCGACGCCGCACAGGGGGCATACCCAGTCGTCCGGGAGATCGGCAAAAGCTGTCCCCGGGGCGACGCCGGAATCCGCGTCCCCGTTTTCCGGTTCGTACCTGTAGTTGCACACGCTGCAAACATAGTTTTTCATATCCGCACCTCAAATAAAATTAATATACTGCCAATCATGCATATCCCGTTCATATGCTGTTTTTGCAAATTTATCTTTTATTTATCGCTTTAATATATACCATCGCTGGTGATGTTGTAATCGGCGCTCTTAACCGACTCTGCACCGCCCCGTGAAATCACCTGTTTGGCGGAACGGACAGCGCCAGCACCAGTTCCGGTTCGCCGTATATGGATAGGTAGTCCCCGGCATTCAGCTCCAGCATGCCCGCGACGGGATCGCCGATCATGAGCGTCCCGGTTTCTGAGCGCCCCAATAACGTTATATAGTCGCCCGCGCCCTGTAGTGGGACAATGGACGGCACAGGCGCGTCCTCTATATCGGACAGGCCTATGAACCTTGCCCTATAGCCCCGGTTCGAGGCATAGCGAGCAAGGTACCAGAACTCCGTACCCGATCGATCCGTGTATGTCCCCTTCGTAACATCATATTCGCTGCCGGCATAGCTGTTCAAGCTGTACATCGCGCTGACCAGCGCGGCCGGGCCGCCTGTTTGATCGGCGGATCGCATGAGGACGGCGTTTTCTGCCCATACGTCGCCGAACACGATGTCCTTGTCCAGTGGCTGCACGAGCGGTCGGGTAAAATTTATGGATACGAACAAGATGCAGAACGGGAACGCCAGCGGCTTTAACACGCGCATTACGGGCGACACAGCCCGGCGTTGCTCTCTGTAGGGCAGGTCGGGCTTCCGGTATGTGGAAAAACCCGCCGCAGGGGCGATGAGCGCGCTGAACAGCTCAATCCTGTTTATAGATCGGAATGTGTTGTACCATGGCGAAGCAGAAAGCGACCCCGGGAGGTGCGCAAGGGGAAACAGCAATGCCGGCGCCGCGAACGCAAAAAGCACCAGCCCGGCTGTCCTGCGCCCCCGGGGGTTCCCGCCTGGGGCTTCCGCAAGCTGCCTGCCGCCTATGAAAAAAAACAGGCAAAAGGCGAGCGCTATATACCAATTAACATTAATAAATGACAATCGCAATACCTGATTGAAGGGACACAGCGGGACGGTTCTTTTATGTCCCCATTATGTTGAAGCCGCAATCGACGTAATGGATTTCGCCCGTTACGGCGGACGACAGGTCGCTCAGCAAGTAGAGCGCCGAACCGCCTATTTCGTCCGCGCTGACGCCACGCTTCAGCGGCGCCTTTTCGTCCACGACCGACATTATGCTGGAGAAGTTTTTAACGGCTTTGGATGACAGTGTTTTTATTGGCCCTGATGAAATGGCGTTCACGCGGATGCCGGAGGGGCCCAGGTTGTGCGCGAGGTAGCGCACGGTCGCCTCCAGCGCGGCCTTTGCGACGCCCATCACGTTGTATCCGGGGAACACCCGCTCCGAACCCATGTAAGTCAGCGTCAAAATGGAACCGCCGCCGCCGCTGCTACCGCCAGAGCTGCCGCCATTGCTGATGTCACCGCTGTTGCCACCGCTACCGTCACTGCCGCCACCGCCTTTGTCGCCCTTGCCTGTGGTCATCAGCTCCGAAGCTTTGCGCGACACATAGACCAGCGTATACGCGCTGATGTTGAGCGCGTGCGCGAACCCTTCGCGCGACGTCATGATAAAATCGTTTTGCAAATCTTCGGTCCGAGCGTTGGCGATTGCGTGCACGACCCCGTCCAGGCGCCCCCACTGCGCGCCGAGCGCGGCAAACGCCGCGTCGATCTCGCCGTCATCGCCCAGATCGCATTTAAACAGTGGGAAATCGCCGCCCTGCAGACGCGACACGCCCACTGTATTGCCCGCCTCGCCGTCCCTGTCGGCGAGCGACTTGAGCAAATCGCGGACGCCCTGCTCCTCGCGTTCGCCCATATATGTAAACGCGAGTTCCGCGCCCTCGTCGTACAACTTTTTCGTGATGCCCCACGCAATGCCCCATTTATTGCGCAGCCCCATGATCAAGATCTTTTTGCCTGCGACAATTCCGCCTATATCACCCATTAAACTCTCCTTAAATATTTGGTAGGGCGAAGGCTTGCCCCCGCCGCGCAAACTTTGGAATTTGTGTAACACAATATACATACCATCGGCGGGGGCAATCCCGCCCTACTTGGCGCAGACGGGGCGTTCCGCCCTACTAGGCGCAGACGGGGCGTTCCGCCCTATGTTAAAGATTGTGTTCTTTGCATTTGGCGGCGTACGCTTCGATGGCAGCCGCGTCGTCCAAAACCTCCACCCGGAGATGGAAACTGTATTCCTCGCCAGGCTCCAGATAGCGGGTAAGGCCGTCCTCGACGGCGCGCTTTATGCCCCAGAAGCCCGCCACCGACGGCTCCAGTCCCACGGCGTAGTCGCCGGCCATCATGCACTTCCACTCGCAAAAAATCGGCAGCTCGTCTGCTTCGTAATGCACGATCGCGGCCAAGCCCAGCGCCGGGTTGTGGATCATCCCGAACTGCGCCCCGCCGCCGCCCGTGTGGATATAGCACTCCTCCGGCCGCCCTATCTCCGCGCCCTCCACCACATGATACTTGCTAAACGAGCGCTCAGCGATGTCGTCGCGCGGCACGACGTTCTCCGCGCTGTAATACATACGCGCCCCTTCGTCGATGAAGGGATACCCAAAATTGATGTGGTAGAGGTTTACCAGCGGGGCGCGGGCGAACCCTAGGTTGCGCACAGTGTCTATGATGCGGACGACATTGCTCTCCGTCTCCATCTGGAATACGCGCCGCAGCTCCAGGTATTCTTCGAACACGCATGCCTCGCGCATGTCGGCGCTAGCCTGCAGTACCAGCGCATCGCCCTCTGCGATCTCGCATTTGTTAACGTTTACGCCGGGTATGTTATGTATTTGCCCGTGCAGCCCGTACTCGCGCCCCTCGAACTCGCACGCCGCGCCCGCAGTGAGCAGCCCGCAGGTCGTCAACAAGCCGCCGTAGAACTGTCGCAAAAAACCCCTGAGCCCGTCCTCAACGAAATACTGCGGGCTGGACAGCCCGGTTTTCGTGACAAGGCCCAAGTTGACGCCCTTGTACGAAAAAAACGGGACATCCAGGCAGCGGTCGGGCAGCAAGGTGGCCGACAGCCCCCTGCCATTGGTCATCCGTATGGCGCGCATCCCCTTCGCCTTGCCTTCGTTGTATGTAAAATCCTCCATCCCATACAAGCCGCTCAAATCCCCCGCGACCATCCGCATTTTTTGTTTTTCACTCTTTAACATATATCCACCAATACCTTCATATTTATTGCCCCGTCGCCTTTGCTACACATATGCGCACAAAGTCATTTCTGCTCCGCTAAATGCTATCACACGCCCATTAGCATTGCAACCGATGGGGCGGCGCGAGGTGGATTAAAAGACGAGGTCAAGGGTGACGAGGATCGAGGGTGGGTTGACAGGCGGGGCAGTGCAGTGCGACAGGCGCATTTTTATGAAATGGACATGTAAGATTATAAAACAAGCCAGATTAATCTTTTCGAATAAACCAGTTATATAGTTGTCGCGATACCCAATGATCGCATGACGCAATCCTAAATCGGATTAAAATATTTTTTTGCGTCTAAAGATACGCTTACCTTTGGGTGTGCATCAAGAAAATGGGTAAAAAAGCGTCTCTCCACTATATTTACAATGAAGCAACATACAGTTCTATAAGTTTCAAGCTCTCAGCATCTATATTACCAACAATATCATCATGTGGCTTCCACCACAATAAACCGTTAATTTCATCGTTTTCAATGAATACGTTTTCTTCATGTAAAAATGAATAATAAATCGCTGCATTCATAGTTTTATATCTCGCAATCCCGAAAAACTGTAATTGTAATAAATTTTGATTGCTTTCTTCCTTACATTCACGGATAGCACAATCTATTGGCGATTCGTTTTGCTCCATATAACCGCCTGTAAGTTCCCAACGGTTATAATGCTTGTTATATAACAGCATGTATCCTTTATCACTTTCAACAATTACGAATGCTGTTGTAGGTATGTTGATGGGATTATTTTTAACTTCATTTTCAATTCCGGTTATAAATGATTCCATTCTCAAATCCTCCAAAAAAAATATCTACCACTCATATTTTTATATGCCGCTTCAATAACGCCGCTCCCAACAAATAAACTCTGTTCGCTGTTGTCCTTATACCGTATACGCTCTTTGTTTTGGTTAAAAATGGAAGCACACGGATCTCAACATATCTCCTGGCTGTTGAGGACGCCAGCTCTCCTGATCACCGATTTTCGCAATGTGTTTAACCGTCATACGATATAATGATTAATAATTCACTTAAATACAAAAGTTAGGTTAACATCATCTA
>WRLR01000039.1 GCA_009777515.1 Oscillospiraceae bacterium
TCCTTAGCCTGAGAGCCATAGCCGTAAGAGCCGGCACTTTTCCTGCTGTCCATAAAATCGGGAACCGCGCCCAACACGGGTATATCCGACAGCCGGACCAAGTCCTCTTCTGACTTTATCCTCTTGTCGAAAAAGTCTATGACAATAATTATAAATGCGGATAGAAACAAGCCTACAACCAGTCCGAGTATGAGGTTTCTGGGGATGTCCGGTGTAAAAGGTCTTGTGGGTATTATGGCATAGTCTACTATCTTAACAGAGCTGCCTTCCAAAAACTCCGGGATTTCCACTGTCATTACATCCGCGACAGCATTGGCAATATAAGCAGCTATTTCCGGGCTGGCATTGGTCACCGTTACAGTAAATATTTCCGTGTCCCTAACTGCCGCGCAAGACATCATCAAGCGGATGGCTGAGGCATCATAAATTGATCCGATGTTCTGCGAGACTTTGTCAAGTACTGTATTGCTGGTAATAATTGTCACATATGTGTTGACGAGCCTTTGCGACGCGGTAAGATCCGCAGTATTTATGGTGTCAGATCTTTTTACGTCGTCGCTGACGTTTTTTACATAGACAGATATGTTTGTGCGGTACATCGGAGTGATAAAGTATAATGTATATAGTAGCGTGGCGACGCCGCACAGCACAGCCGCCAATAAAATGAGCCACCATTTCTTTAGCACAACGCCAATCAAGTGGCCCAGGTCGATTTCAACAAAATTATCCATATAATGTTTCCTTATATTATGTCAGTGTTGCCTCAAATGTCGTCATATGTGCGTTGCGTACAATTGTTGTTTACGTTGGGATGAGTTCTTTGTGTTTTAGCTTGCCCACTTCGTATTGGTTGTTTAATATGTCCTCTTCACCATCAAATATATATCCTTCAACGCATGCCGCGTCCAGCCTTGGCTTGTTTATAATTTCGAATGTTTTTTGCCTGACGTCTTCGTTGCTGACGACTAGTCTGCGTAGTTCTTCCAATTCATCGTAAAATACTACTCCGTCAAACTCTATGGGGTTTGCCACATATATTAATTTGTTGTTCGTCATCCGCAAACCTTCCGCTGTAAGTAAAATCTCTTCAAAAAGCTTCTCGCCCGGGCGTAACCCTGTGTATACTATGTCGATGTCGACGTCCGGTACAAAACCGTACAGCCTAATGAGGTTGCGTGCCAAATCGTCGATACGTACAGGTTCACCCATATCGAGGATAAATACTTCCCCGCCGTCCGCATAAACGCCTGCTTGCAAAACAAGTGAAACCGCCTCGCGTATTGTCATGAAGTAACGGATTATGTCCTTGTGCGTTACGGTCACAGGACCGCCGGTCGCTATTTGTTTTATAAAGTGGGGGATGACGCTGCCGTTGCTGCCCAGCACATTGCCAAAGCGTACGACAACATATTCGGTCTGGTATACACCGTTCATCATCTGGACGATCATCTCGCATATGCGCTTGGAAGCGCCCATAATGTTCGTAGGGTTGACCGCTTTGTCCGAAGATATCAGGACAAAACGCTTGACGCCGTTTTCACCAGCCGCTCTGACAACGTTAAGCGTGCCGAACACATTGTTCTTTATCGCTTCGTTAGGGCTTTGCTCCATGAGCGGCACATGCTTGTGCGCTGCGGCGTGGTAAACAATGTCCGGGTGATATTGCTCGAATATCTCCCTCATTCTGCTGACGTCCCGTATCGATGCGATTAAGACTTCAAGGCTCAGCTCCGGAAAGTCGCGCAAAAGTTCTTGTTGTATATCAAAGGCGTTGTTTTCGTAAATGTCTACAATGATGAGTAATTTAGGATCGCTGCGCGCAAGCTGCCTGCACAATTCGCTGCCTATGGATCCTCCGCCGCCGGTCACCAATATGACCTTGCCTTTATTATATTCCGTAATTTCATCCGAATTGACTTTGATAGGCTCGCGCCCAAGTAAGTCCTCTATCTGTACGTCCCTTAACTGCGCGAACTTTGTTTCGCCGTCCATCAGCTTATATATGCCGGGCAGTATTTTAGTTTTGCACCCGGTGTGTTTGCATATTTCCAAGATTTCGCTTACTTCTTTCGGCGATGCGGACGGAATGGCTACGACGATTTCGTCTATCCTATTTTTTCTTGCAGCTTCCGGTATAAGGTGCTTGCCGCCGATGATCTTAACACCACACAGGTACTTGCCTTTTTTACCTGGGTCATCGTCGACGCAGCATACCACATTCCCATCGATGCTTTCGTTGTCCATTATTTCTTTTAATATAAGGTTGCCCGCCTCGCCTGCACCGATCAGCATGATTCGCTTCGCGCGCGACGCCCATAAATGGAAGCGCCTATGCAAATGACGGCGCAGCCGATAGTACACTCTAATGCCCGTTGCCCCGGCCAGCAAGAACCCAAAGTACAGTACAAAAAAGCTTCTCGGCATTTCAAAACTGAATAATGAGAACCCGATTACCGCCAACGCGGCAGACAGTGCGCACGCGCTCAGTATATTCAATAGCTCTGCCGAGCCGGCGAACAGCCAAAGGCTTCCATACAGCTTAAACAGCACGAACAGCGCTATGGTTACCACAGTGTTGATAATTGCATAACGGATATAGTTATTTGTATATATAGAAGGTATCGCCGTTGCGCTGAATTCGAACCTAATCCATAACGCTAGGAACGCGGCCAGTTGAATTACCAACACGTCATACGCTATTATAATGGCTTTTTTGACGCACGACGACAACTGTGCGATACGTTGAAGTATGCCCACTTGTCTTGCTCCCTTAAAATAATCTCAGATTCGTCCCCTATTTTTTGGCGCCGAATGATTGGTAACGCCTACCGGGGGCGCCGGCGTCATATTATTAACAATATGCCGGAGCCCCCGGAAACGTTCATGATTGATGATGTTAGGCTAGAGTTATGTAGAACATCACGGTAAGCGAGACGTTTGGTTTGGAAGGTATTTCTATCTTTATTCCCCAGGTGCCCTCGCCCATTTCGCCCACTGTCGTCCTGTTCCTCAAAGCAATGGTGATATCAGACACTGTATTACCGTTGACATCGGTTATGTACCTGTCCACGAAATCTTCCCAAGCTTGGCCGCCTGCGTAATATGCAGCCATGCCTTCTCCTGCTTTAGTATATGCCCTATCGAACAGATCCACGGTGTCAGCTTTGCCATATATCTTTTCTACAATAGTCTGATATTTATCTAAATATTCCTCTAATAATGGGAACATGTCGCTGGCGTAAATCTCTGCAAGCGTTGTGGATTCGGTGACTTCCTTAGTCAAGACATCATCATCAACACTGAGTTTGAGCGTATCGAGCGTGCCAAATATTTCCAACGATACGGTGTACTTCTGCTCAGGAGGTGGAGGAGGGGTCGGGGTCGGGGTAGGTGTAGTGGTACCACCACCGCCACCGCCACCGCTGGGGCCTGCGGAACCGGGCCAGGGTGCTACTGGAACATCCGGTACGCCCGCAGGCAGCTCGTCTTCGTCTTCCAGGTCGGCTTCATACACTACCTTGGAATTCCTGCCGATTATCTCGACATTGTCTCTATTGACATTAGAATCTACGTCTACATACACGGTGCAGTCGGAAGCGACAAGTTTAATCGCGTCTACATCGGCGCCTACGACAAACACTTCGCCGCCGCTCGCGCCATCCCCGACTAGAAGGGTGGCCACGCTGCCGGTGATGGTTATGCCGTCGGCGACAACCAGGGTTATCGCGTCGCCGGACGCGTTATAGGTCGCGCCCGCTTCGTATGCGTATGTGGATATGGCGCGACCGAGCATGGTGACTACTTCCGCCCTTGTGACATTTTGCAGCGGCTGCAGCGTGCCGTCTTCATAACCGACCACCAAGCCCTCGCCGACTAGCCCGTAGACATAGCCTGTCGCCCAGTCGGAAATCGAAGCAGCGTCCACAAATGTGATGCTGCTGGACGAGGCCTGCGGGTAGCGGAAAGTCCTGCCGAGTATGACCATCGCCTGCTCCCTGGTGATGTTGATGTCGGGCCGCATAGTGCCGTCGTCGTACCCTGCGACGTATCCGGACGAATAGTTCTTGATTACGGCGTCATAGAACCAATCGCTGGCTTTTACGTCGCCGAATGGATTGGAAATAGACACTGCCGGGATGCGCATCAGGTTGACGATTATCTGCGCGGTTTCGGCGCGGGTTATATAATTGTCCGGCCTGAACGAGCCGTCAGGATAGCCGTTGACAACGCCGTACCCGCTCCAGACATCCGTGGCGCTTTGCGCCCAGTGACCACCCGTGTCTGAGAAGCTAGCGGCTGCCGCCAACAATGACGACTGTGATAAAATCATTAATACTGCCAGTGCAATTGCGATGATGTTTTTACGCGTTTTCAAAATGATCACCTCGTTAAGTTGATTTATATCGTAGAACCCTATATTTTCTATTTTGCCGCACGTATGTCAATTATCGACCACGACCGGCCGCGAGTTCATGATATTGATGTGAAACTTTTAAAGCATGCACCCATTTGATGCTTGTACTGTTACTAACTATCTGCCTAACTGTACATGTTTAAATAGTAAGCTTTCTTCAATCTTTTGTCTTCGGCGTAACATTCTCTGATTTCATTGACTATCGATGTATCGCCACCGGTCTGCCTGAGTTCAGACTCTATCCTGGCGATGAGATTGTCCATTTTATTGTCGCATTCCCCCTCCAACGCCCCCGCAAGGTTTAAGTATTTCACGCCGATGTTCATCTTCGCGGTCTGTGTCTGCTCCTCCTTGTCTAAAGAGCTATATTCCGATAATGCCGATACCCTCATCGCCTCTAGGCGGTTTGTGTAGTATGCCCGCAGCACCACCGCCTCGGCGACCAGCCTTGTCAGTTCCGTTTCCTCATCTTCGCCTTCGCCCGGGTATTGGCCGTTTGTAGGCATTTGGTTGGTTGTTTCATCTCCAAGGTCTTCTATGTCCTCTATGTCTTCAATTTCAACTGTATCTTCCGTGTTTTCTGCGCCTCCGGCGCCAGTATTACCGGAGCTTCTTGTGGTACTGCTGGCGCCATCCGTGGCGCTACCGGCGCTATTTGAGCCATTCGATCCATTCGAACCGCCCGCACTTCCTGCGCCGCCCGTGCCATCGTGATTGTATTTCGTATCGTCCACCAGCAGCCTGACGGCTTGTTCAACGGTTATAACATCGGTAGCCAGCGACTTTTTTTCGTCTTCTGTTAAATCACGAATCCTAACAGATATGGCATCGCTCATAATATCAGTAATTTTTCGATCGTTTTCGTCTATTTTTTCGGTAATTTCATCTTCTGTAAAGGAAACCATGTATCTTATGGCATTTATGTTTTCCCACTGCGCCGCCACGATGATCCCGGCTACGATGACTACGGCGCCGACGATGCTCAGCACTTTGATTAATGTTTTCTTTCTGCTTTTGACGCTCTTGCTTCTTTTACTGCCTTTGCTGCTTTTGCTACCTTTGTTGTCGCGGAAGCCGCGCCCTATGTTATTTAACATGGCCTAACTAAGCCCGATACACTACTTAAAAACATGCGAGCATTAGCTTTAATAGCTTCAATAACAATAATAGCCTCTATAACTATATTGTTAATTTCAGTAGTTATAATAGCTTTAATAAGTTTTTTTGTATGGTTTATTTTGCTTTGGAAGCAATGGATGCGCGTCATATGGCTCGATCGTGAAGCCACGGCGACTAAAGAACCATTAATGCCCCTACCAGACAAAGCCACCCTCTAATACCCCCGCGATGCTTATGCCCGCCGCTTGTCATTGGATTGTACTCATCTGTGTATAGCATGGTCGGTAGCTTTTCTTTATCTATATATATGCTGCCTTGACCCGGCTGACGGATTTCAATCCCCTAAGATGCCCCTAATTATGCGCAAACGGTCATATGAATTTGTGAATAGATAAATAATACTTTTCTAAATGCGTGTTAACCTTTCTAAAAACCTTTACAAAAAATAATAATTTCTATCTGTTGATTATACATTAACTAAATATTTAATACAAGTGGTAATTTTAATTTGAAATCAAATGCAAATAAACCTTATGATCAACATATGGTATATATTTACATAGTGATCATATGCGTTTTTTTATGCTTTTTTCAGTAATAATAATTATTGGCTAACCGCCAAAACACAGTGTTTATGCGCA
Source organism: Oscillospiraceae bacterium (assembly GCA_009777515.1). Classification (GTDB taxonomy): domain Bacteria; phylum Bacillota; class Clostridia; order WRLR01; family WRLR01; genus WRLR01. The sequence continues at coordinate 6,175 of WRLR01000039.1, forward strand.
TTTTGAGGATTTGGACACAATGCGATGAATCGAAGGAATCTAGCAATATGTAATAATTAAAATACGTTAGTAGAGTCCTATGAAAATATACGCAAAATATCTTCTTAATGTAATTGTAATGAACTATTTTTGAAATTGTAACCATTTAGTCATAGACGATATCAATATAGCTACTGTATTATGATGTATAATGTTGTTTTCGGGTCGATTTCGCTTTCAAGATGATGGCGAGTTCGCAAAACAGGTATGATCCATTATGGTTCATGCATCGCCAAAAACGTCAGCCAAAGCGTCAGCAAATATAGTATTTTTGGACGTATTAAGCTTGACGGTATATTAACTATCATTAGTTTGTGAAATATCTTGATTATTTCATAATAGAGAGATATTATAATTATATCCGCGACAGTATATTTCGCATCGTGTAAAAAGTGGAAAATATACCAAAGGATATAAATGAAATGGATAATGGAATTTTATATAATACTGATCGCAGTATATCGACAAGGCAACGCATCGTGAACAGCGCCGTCGACCTGTTTGCCACGAAAGGCTACACCGAGACGTCCGTCCGTGATATTGCCACCGACGTCGGCATCAACGCGTCTTCATTATATAACCACTTCAAGTCGAAGGAAGATATATTACTCTACCTGCTAAAAAGCTTCGAGGAACACACGCAGTACATGTACAGCAACCCGGAAATGCCAGCCATCCTCCAAAACAACCCGACGCCGGAGGGCGTACTGACCTGTCTGCAGGAAAGCTTCGCCATATTAACAGAGGAGTTCTATATAAAGGCGCTGCAGGTACTGTTTCAGGAGCAGCACCGCAACAGCATCGCGCAGGAGTACGTCAAAAAAACCATATTGGCGTCGGAAAACTACGTGCTTATGATTTTCAACGTGCTTAAGAACCTGAGAATCATCAGCCATGACGCCGACCCGGAATTTTGGAAAAAAATCGCATCCAGCCTTTTATACACATTCCCCAACCGCATGATGATGGGCATGGGGGACGACCTGACTTCAAATATCGGCATGGGTCTCAAAAATATTTTCTACTACATGTTCACTCTTGTCATTAATATATACGGCGTTTCCGACAGTTCATGAAACATGCATGTTCAAACGGAAGATACACAGTTCATGAAACCACACATGATAAACAGCATGTACAAACGCATGTACAAACATTTGTTATGCGAATTATCATTCATTGCTTTTATGGCAGAAATAATGTATTATATTCATATAAAGCCATTTAAATAGTCCATGGCGACGACCCATAGGGCAAACCATGACAGCCAAGAGTTCACTTACAGCTTCAATTCCGTGTATAAATATGCCCTATAGGCGAACGAACGAACGTTTGGCAAATGGGTGATTTTATTGCCTATTATTATTATTAAAGGATACAAATATAAATGAGCGATGTGCCGACAAAAACCAAAGAACTCATATTTGACGCGTTTGTGGAGATGACCAGCGAATTGGGGTACGAAAACGTAAGTATGCGGGATATAGCCAACAAGGTCGGGATACAGGTCGCCTCGATATACAACCATTACAAGACTAAGAATAGCATGTTGGAATACGCGTACGAATTTCACGCGCGAAGGCAGTACGAAAACCGCGTGCCTATAGAAAAAATGAAAAAGCTAATAGAAACGGCCGACACGGATGAAATCGTCAAAAACTTTATATACACATATGAATCTGATGTTCCAAAACAATATATCCGCGTGGTGCTCATAACAAAAATTATATATATGCGGTTATTTCAGGACCCGCTGGCCAATGCGAATTTTTCAGAGTCCAACCGCGATAACACCGATTATATTATTGAAATAATGCAGCACGGCATAAACGTCGGGCGAATAGACCCCACTTTTGATATTGTAGCTTTCGCTGATGTGATGCTCGGCGCGCTACAGGCCATGGCGATAAAGGCGTTTTCAGACACGAATTATGTGGTGGGTCAGCTCAACCAGGAGCAGAGGATACGGGGCATGATATCGCGCCTGCTCACTTCCGCGTTGATAGGATAATTATAATAGTGTTCACGACGGTGCCGCCACCAGCATGGCACGAAAGTATGGAGTCGTGGACACTATCGCGGCGCAGTGCGGCGCGCAGGCGCTTCGCGCCTGTTAGGCGAGGAGAATCGCACTTCTCCGAGCCGACGACTTTTATAATTGAAAGGCAGAATGTATATGAAACGGGCGCTTCGAAAATTTGTTACGACTGAACACGGCAGGGACAGCAAACCGCAGTTCACGGTTATGCCTGGGGAGGTATTCGAGGCTGAAACGCAGTTATGTTCGGGAGAATGGCTGCAGGGCATGGACGATGTGTGGGACGCGAGCAAAGCCATGGGGCCCAACCCGACCGTCGTAGTGGCGGTCGAGGGCGCGGCGCCGGGCGACGCGTTGCGTGTGCATATCCATAAAATAGAGCCGGAGGGCATTGGCTACACGGGTTTTCAAAACAGGAACCATGCGCTCGCAAACAAAATTATCGACCGCGACTGGGGATACAACATACGCGTCGTCAAGATCGATGGCGGTTACATCCATTTTACGCCGACGCGGCGCCTGCCCATCGACCCCATGATAGGGACGCTGGGAACGGCGCCGGCGGGCGACCCGGTCAGGAACTCCCACGGGGGGCGGCACGGCGGCAACATGGATGCGCAGGTCGTGCGCGGCGGGACGGCTGTCACGCTGCCTGTTGAAGTGCCGGGCGCGCTGCTGCACATAGGCGACGTCCACGCGGTTCAGGGCGACGGCGAAATATGCGGGGCTGGCGGTATTGAATGCCGCTCCCTCGTCACGCTGCATACGGAAATCGTGAAACGCCCACTCCGGACGGGATGCGTGAGGGCTGAAAGCGCTACGCACCTGCACGCTATAGCGTGTGAGGGCAGCATGGACGACTGCTGTGTCGCTGCGACGCGCGAGCTTCTTTTCTGGCTCTGCGACGGGTACGGCATGGATGAGCGCGACGCGTATCTGTTGCTTGGTCAGGTGTTGAAAATTAACGTGCCGCAGTTGGTGAACCCGACGCGAACGATTGTCGCGTCAGTCGCGAAGTCCGAACTGGCATAGAGGTGTGTTTGGCCGCTGGCTTGGGACTGCGGCTCGAGGCCGTAATGACGGCTGCTGGCTTGGGACTGCGCGGCTCGGGGCTGTAATGATAGGCAAAAAAATACCCCGCATAGGGGTATTTTTTTATGCGTTAATTTGCCGCATCTGTTTCACAGCGTAGGGCAGGGGCAAGCCCCCGCCCTACGTTTGTTTTACTGCCGCGCTTTCGCATGCTAAGCGACATAGTGCTATGATTCTATTGTCACATCCTAGTCGGTTGTGTATGGCAGCAGCGCTATGTGGCGCGCGCGTTTTATGGCGATCGTCAGTTGGCGCTGGTGCTTTGCGCAGCAGCCGGACACCCTGCGCGGCAAAATTTTCGCGCGCTCCGATATAAACTTCCGCAGTTTTATGGAATCCTTATAATCTATGTCCGTCACTTTGTCGACGCAAAAAGCGCATATCTTCCGTTTTGTGCGCCGCTGGCGCGGGCCGTCGTTTTTGTCGTATTGGTCGCGGTAGCCGCTTCTGTTGTCGCGTTTGTTACCGCCTGATTTTGGCATGTACCTATCTCCTTCCTTGCAAAATCATATTGCATATTGCATGTTGCTCAAATTGCATATTTCAAATACTGCATATTGCTAAAATTACATCATATTAACGCTTGTTGCCTACCGTTGTCGACCGTTGCCACCCGTTGTAGACCGCTGCTGACCGTCGCGTTAAAACGGCAGATCGCTCTCGCTGTCTATGGGCATGAAGCCGTCGTCGTCCGCTTCCTGCAGCGCGTCTGAGCCTGCGCCCTGGCCTCCGCCGGCGCCGTCGGGCGCGCGACCCCTCTGCCTGTCGCCGTCCCCGGCCGAGCCCTGCCGACCCCCGCCAAACGCCTGTGCGCCCATGCCGTACGGGCTGTCCGAGCCGTCGGGCATTTGCGGCATGTAGCCGAAATCGTCGGGCCTCGCGCCGCCGTCCTGCCGCTTGCTGTCGGCGAAGTACGCCTCCTCGCAAATGACCTCGGTGACATAGCGCCGCCTGCCCTCGTTGTCGTCCCACGTGCGCGTCTGTATGCGGCCCACCACGAGGACCTGCTGCCCTTTGCGGTAATATTTCTCGCAAAATTCAGCGGTCTTGCCAAATGTGACCACGGGGATAAAGTCCGCCTGCCGCTCCTCGCCCTGCCGGACAAACCGGCGGTCTATCGCGAGTGTGAAATTGGTAATCGTAAGGTTGTTTTGGGAGTACCGCACTTCCGGATCACGCGTTAGCCTACCCATCAAAATGGCCTTGTTCATAATTTCGCCGAGTGAACGAACTCGGCGATCACCTCCCCCCTAATCATAAACTCTGTCAGTCTTCCTTGCGGATGATCAGGAACTTAAGTATGCTGTCGGTGATCTTAAACACACGCTCTAGCTCGCTCGGAAAATCAGCAGGGGCGCTGTAATTGACATAGACATAGAAGCCTTCAAGCTTGTCGTTGATAGGATATGCCAGCCTGCGCGTCCCCCACTCGTCGATTGACTCAAGCTGCCCGTTGGATTCGATCATGTTCTTGAACCGTTCGATTACCGGCGCGCGCGCCTCCTCGTTCAATTCAGAATCGACGATGAAAATCGTTTCATACTTGTTCACAGAAATATTCACCTCCTCCCGGACTATGGCCCCGGCTCAAATTGGCCGGAGCAAGGATGCAGTAGTGATTCTATCACATAAAAAATGTAAAAGCAATAATAAAATGCAAATTTGTTAAATATTGTTAATTACAAACTTCTCGCAACGCCCCCAACAGGATGGCCTCCACTTCAGAGGGCGCCGCTTTGATCGTGCAGCCTGCTGCGGACCTGTGCCCGCCGCCGTCAAGCAAACGCGCGATGGCGGAAACGTCCACATCCCCGCGCGAGCGCAGGTTAATGCGAAACTCCCCCGGGCGCACCTCCCTCGCGAACATGGAAACCTTCACCCCTACGATGTTTCGGCCGATGTTTACCAGCCCCTCGCAATCCTCTCCCGTCGCGCCCAGCTCGGCAAGCGTGGCGGCGGAGACGACGACTATCGCGCATTTACCGCCCTCGTGCAATTTAAGCGTGTTGGCGACATAGCCGTGGCAGTGCAGCTTCCCTATAGAAATCGCGTCGAAAAATTTGAACCGAAGGTTCGCGACGTCTATGCCGAACATCAGCGTCCGCGCGGCTATCTCATGGCACACAGCCGTGGTGTTAGAATAGCTGAAGCCCCCGGTGTCGGTGCAAATGCCCGCGTAAATTGCCAGCGCCATGTCGTGATCGAGCGGGACCCCCAGCTCTTCGATCAGTTGGTATACAATTTCCGCTGTCGACGACGCGTCCGCGTCTACGATGTTGAGGTCGCCGAAGCAATAGTTCGAAATATGGTGATCGATATTTACTACGAATTCGGCTTTTTCAAGCAGCTTTGCGCGCCTGCCCAGCAGCTTTGGGTCGGCGGCGTCAAAAACAGCGATGGCGTCCCATTTGCGTTCCAGCGCGCTGTCGTCGCCAGGGGGCAGCAGCATGTAAAAATCATGCCCCGTCCGTATGTCGGACATGTTTTCGGGGAAGTCTTCCTCATATATCATGGAGACGTCTTTCCCCAGTTTTTGCAGGGCGATACAGGCCGCAATGCAGGAACCGAGCGTGTCGCCGTCCGCGTTGTTGTGCGACAGCACCGCTATCCGCCCCTTTGTTTTTAGCGCCTCCGCAATCAGGCTGATCTGGCCGGCAACGCCCTCTTTGTTTTCACAGCAAATTAGCAATTATTTCCCTTTCATGGCGTCATTCTTCACGGTATCGAAATTCTGTTTATTCATCGCTATGCAAATCTATAATTATTTACCCTTCATAGCGTCATTTTTCACGGTATCGAAATTCTGTATGTTCAACGCTATGCAAATTTATAATTATTTACCCTTCATGGCGTCACTTTTCACCGTTTCGTCTATTAATTTGTTCAACGCTATAACGCGTTCTATGGACTGATCGTGTTCGAAGCGCAGCTCCGGCGTCTGGCGCAAGTTTACGCGCGACGCCAGCTCCCGCCGGATGAAGCCTGCCGCCCCCTTTAGGGCGCTGCGTATCTCCTTTTCGCTGCCCTGCCCGTTCAGCACGGAATAGTAGACCTTCGCATACGCAAAGTCGCTCGATACGTCGACGCGCACTATGCTGAGCAGCTCGGGCAGCCTTGGGTCGCGGATTTCATTTTTAATGATGTCGCTGATCACGCGTTTGAGTTCTTCCGAGACCCGCGCGTTTCTATTGGATGTCAACGCCGTGTTCCTTTCCTGTGGACTGTGTTCTTTTCCTGTGAACCATATTTCGAGGGATTGGGCCGTTTAAACTACCGGTATTTCTTCCATCATATATGGCTCAATGATGTCGTTTTCTTTTATGTCGTTGAAGCGCTCTATCGCTATGCCGCACTCGAAGCCCTGCATCACCTCGCGCGCGTCGTCCTTGAAGCGGCGCAGCGAGGCGAGCCTGCCGTCGTGGATGGCCACGCCGTCGCGTAGTATCCGTATGCTGTTGCCGCGTTGTATTTTGCCGTCCAGCACATAGCAGCCGCCGATAGTGCCGATGCCGGAAGCGCGGAATATCTGGCGGACTTCCACGTGCCCTAGCACAACCTCGCGGAACGTCGGGTCGAGCATGCCCTTCAGCGCAGACTCGATATCCTCGATCGCATTATAAATGACGGTGTACAGCCTGACGTCGATGCCCATGATGTCTGCGGCCTCAATGACGGACGCGCCTCCGGGCCTCACATTGAAGCCTATGATAATGGCGCTGGACACGCTTGCCAGCGAAACGTCCGACTCGTTTATCGCCCCGACGCCGCTGTGTATGATATTGACGCGGACCTCTTCGTTGCCCAGCTTTTCGAGCGACTGGCGCACCGCCTCCACCGAGCCCTGGACGTCCGCTTTGATGATAAGGTTGAGCTCTTTAAGCTTGCCCTCCTGTATCCTGGAAAACAGATCGTCCAAGGTGATGCGCGAAGATGTGGAGCGAAGCTGCTCCTCGCGGTGCTGCTGCCGCCGCTTCTCGGCAAGGCTCTTGGTCACTTTGTCGTCCGTCGTCACATAGAAGACCTCGCCCACGCCCGGCACCTCGTTCAGGCCGATGATCTCGACCGGCATCGACGGCCCGGCTTTTTGGATGCTGTTGCCGTTGTCGTCGAGCATCGCGCGGATCCTCCCGACGGTAGTGCCGGTGATGAACGAGTCGCCGACGCTGAGCGTGCCGCGCTGCACAAGCAACGTGGCCACGGGCCCCCGGTTGCGATCCAGCTTGGCTTCAATAACCGTGGCCTTTGCCTGCCGCTCCGGGCTCGCCGTGAGCTCCAGCATGTCGGCGGTCAATATTATCATATCGAGCAACTGCTCAATATTTTCGCCTGTTTTCGCGTTCACGGGTACGGCGATGACGTCGCCGCCCCATTCCTCCACGAGTACGTCATGTTCCGTCAGCTCCTGTTTGACGCGTTCGGGATTGTTCCCGCCCCGATCAAACATGTTGATGGCGACGATAAGGCTGACATTCGCCGCTTTGGCGTGGTTTATAGCCTCGATGGTCTGCGGCATGATGCCGTCCACTGCCGACACGACAAGGACCGCGATATCGGTGACCATCGCGCCCCTGGCGCGCATGGACGTGAACGCTTCGTGGCCCGGTGTATCGAGGAACGTGATGGCCCTCCCGTTGACGTCGACCATATATGCGCCGATATGCTGCGTGATGCCGCCGGCCTCGCTCGATATCACGTTTGTCTTGCGGATGGAATCGAGCAGCGAGGTCTTGCCGTGGTCGACATGCCCCATGACCACCACAACGGGCGGCCTGGTAACAAGCCCGTCTTCCGAATCCTCGTCGTCAAACAAAATGTCTTCTTCATTTACGACGACGGCCTTCGTTGCCGTGATGCCGAATTCTCCGGCCACCAGCTCCGCCGTGTCAAAATCGAGCACTTCGTTGATGGTCGCGGGCATGCCGAAGCCCATGAGCTTTGATATGACGTCGCCAGCCGTTTTTTTCAGCGCCTCCGCAAGCTCCTTGACCGTAAGGTTCTCCGCTATCGTAACGGAAGTGAGGATCGCGCGCGGGGGTATGTATTTTTCCTTGCGTTGCAACCTGCGCTGCCTTTGCTGGCGCCTGCTCCGCTTAGACTCGTCGGCTGAATCGTAAAATTCGCTGATGATGAATTCGTCGTCGGCAAATGCCTGGACGCCTTTTTTCTCCCCGATGATCGAGGCCTGCGGCCTGTACCTGCCGCCCCTTTTCGCGGGCGCGGCTACCGGCGCGGGCTTCGCGGTTTCCCGCCTCATGTCTTTCTTGGCTTCTTTGGCTGTATCCCTGCCGGAATGCTCGCGTTTTTGCTCGTTCTTGAGCGATCCGGTATCGTCGCTTCTGGTAAACCCGCCGGGCTTCGCAGCGTCGCTGCGCGTGCGCTGGCCGGCGCCCTGCCTCCTGTCGCCGACGCCGCCACCGACGCCCGGCCTTCTGTCGCCAGTCCTGGTTGCCGCGCCGGAGCCAATGCCGCCGCCCGGACGCGCCGATGCAGCGGCGCCGCCATAGCGCGCCCCGCCGCCACTGCCGCCGCTACCGCCGCCGCCGCTACCGCTGTAGCCTTGCTGGCGACCGTCCCTGGGTTGATAGGGCCGCCCGTCGGACTGCTGGCGATAGCCGCCTTGCGCGGCTGGGCGATCATCCCTCGGTCTATATGGGCGCGCGTCGGACTGCTGGCGGTTGTCCCTGTCGCCAAATGGCCTGCTGTCCCTACGGAAGCCGCCTTGCCCCTGTTGCTGGGACGCGGGCGCGCCCGAAGCCGTGCGCCTTAAGCCGTCCTGTTGGCGGCTGCCGTCGTATTGCCGCGCGGACGAACCAGGAGCCTGGCCCGTTCTGCCTTGATCTTGTTGTTGGTATGGCCTTCCGTCAAACGATGCCCTGGGCTGGCTCCTGCCGTCCTGTGTACGGACGGAGGGCGCCGATGAGCTGGCGGCGGCGCCTGTGCCGGTTCTTTGCGCCCCGCCAGTTCTTGGTGTTTCGCCGGGCCTTTGCGCATCGCCGGTTCTTGGCGCTTCGCCGGTTCTTGGCGCTTCGCCGGGCCTCCGAGCCCTTTCCGCCGAAATGGCGGCGGCATCCTGGCTTGCGGCGGTACGAAGTGCCGCAGCATTTGCTGCGGCTTCGTCAGCTCCGACCCGGCCTGCCGCACTTGCCGCTGCAGCGTCAGCCCCGGCCCGAGCTGCAGCACCATCCGCAGTTCTTGTCTCAGCGTCTATTGGCATGCTTGAATCGGCGATGGCTGCTGTGCTGGCAGCGCCGCCAGCCGCCATGCCAGCCGCCGTACCAGCAGCCGCACTCGTCGCTGCCCCTACCGCAGCCCCTACCGCAGCCGAACCTGCCGCCGGGCCGCCAATGCCACCGGCGTCACTTGCATCTATAGAGAGCCTATCTCCATGCGCAGTATCCGTTGATTCCATTATATGCAATGCACTGTCCGCGCCATCGGCTGCTGCCGCATCTGCAGCGCCAGGCATATCGCCAGCCGCAACGCCGGTTGTGGCGTCCGCAGACGCACCCGCATATACGCCTGACGAAGGCGAATCGACAGTCCGAACAGTATCCGCCGCTGTCGCGCCCGCTGAAGCCGAAGCAGCCGTTTCATGTAATATATCTACGCCAATATGGGTAATTGTGTCCGTACCTGCACCGGCACTCGCGTCCGCGCTTGCGTCCGCAGCACCCGCCGCGCCTGCCGCACCCGGCCCGACGCCAGCATCGACACCCTCGCCCCCAGTTATGTCTGCTTTCGCCTGTGCGTCAATCCTGGCAAGCCTGTCTATCCTCGCTGCCCTCTCGGTTTTAACGGCTTCTTCATCTATTTGCGGCTGCTTTTGCTTGTTGCTCTCGGCTATAAGCGCCGCCCGCCTTTGCTGCGCCCGGGCCTCTTCAAGGAGTTGTTTCATCGATTCCTCACGCGTCATGCGCGTGAATCCGGCAATTAGCCCGGAGTTGGAATCTGGGGCGCGGAAATACTCGCTGCGGTCATAATCGCGTCTTCTTCTGTCGCGATCGCGCCGCCCGCGATCGCCGTCCCTTCCGGCGCCCTGTTGAGCCGGCGCCGACGACTGCCGTGAACTATCGCGCCTATCGTCGCGCGAAGCGCGATCCAGGTTTACTTCCGTCGTCCTGATAATTCGCGGGGCGTTCCTGGCCTCCCTGGTCGCCCGCGCAGAACCGGCGGCGCCGCCGCTGCCCGTTCCGCTAGCGTTGGTTGCGTTCCCGGCGCCCTGGGGCGCGCTTCTATCGTCTCTCCTGTTACGCGCGGAATCAATCGGGCGAACCGTTTTTGCATCTTGAGAGCGAACCGCCCCAGTTGCTTGTGGGCGAACCGCCCCTACTTCTTGTGGGCGGGGTGTTTTTGCCTCTTGGGGGCGAACCGCTCCTGCTTCTTGGGAGCGTGCCGCTCTTGCCTCTTGGGGGCGAACCGCCTTTACTTCCTGAGAGCGGGCTGCTTTTGTATCTTGAGCTTGAGGCGCCTTTGTGTCTTGTTGTTGAGCAGATTTTGCATCTTGTTGACGGGCAGCATTTGCTTCTTGCTGTTGGGCCGTTGCGGCATCGAGCTCGCGAACCGACTCAGCATCTGCTTGTCGAACCGACTTTACATCTGCTTGTCGAACCGACTTTGTATCTGCTTGTCGGGTTGGCTTCGCATCCGCCTGCAGATCCGAGCTCCCGTCCGCCTGTCGGACCGCTATTACATCCTGTGAGCGAGCCGACTTCTCATCTATTTGTCGATCCGACTTTGTATCCTGTGAGCGAACCGCTTTAGCATCTTGTGGGCTGGCTGCATCCGCGCCTAGTTCACGGGTCGCAGCCGCGTCGGGTTTGCGCTCCGACTGTGAATCAGCCAGCCGATCAGCACTCACATCAGCTTGACTGCCTGCCTTAGCATCTGCTTGACTGTCAGCCTTAGCGACGGGCTGGCGGGTGGTTTTCGTGTCCTGTTGGCGAGCCGCCTTCGCGTCGGACTGGCGAGCCGCCCTCGCGTCTGTTTGGCGGGCAGCTTTATCGCCGGCGCCCGCCACCCCTACTGTTGTCGCATCCGGCGGTTTGGATTCGGCAGCGCTTTTCGCGGCTCTCACAGGCTCTTGAGAGGGCTGACCCGAATCGATTTGAACAGCGTCTTGCACCTTCGTCTTCATCCCTATGTGTTTGTAGAGGGCTTCCAGATCGCTCTCTTCCAGCAAACTCATATGGTTTTTTACGATGATGTCTATTTCGGCCAATTTTTCCATTAACCGTTTACTGTTCGTATCTAATTCCCTTGCCAGCTCATAGACCCTGATTTTATCCAAATTACACACCCCCGTTTTCGACAGCCACATTATCCCCGCACAATTCCATAAGCGATGAATATAAGTCCCCGCATTCGCCAATATTTAAATTTCTCTCTATTATATGGCGTTTTTTCGCATGCGAGACGCATTCCGGGTTCCTGCACAAATACGCCCCCCGGCCGGAGGCCTTGCCGCCAGCATCTATGGCGACAATGCCGCTGGGCGGCCTGACGACGCGTATTAGTTCTTTTTTAGGTTTCATTGTCCCGCAGGAAACGCACATCCTCGCAGGTATCTTACGTTGTTTCAATTTATATTAAATGCCCCTTTGCATTATACGTCATGCGTACATAAAATTTACGTGTGTGCCCTCATCTCATTATTTTCGTTATGCGCCCTCATTATATACGTCATACGCACACAAAATTTGCATTATGTGCCAATTTCCGCCGCATCCGAATCGTCTACATATGCTTCCGCTACGTCATATCCGCTTTCTTCGCCCAAGTCAGCATCGTCAGTAACATCAGCAACGTCAGCCAAGTCAGCATCGTCAGCCTCATCAGCTACATCATCAAAATCATCGGCATCGATATCGTCTTCGTCGTCATCAAAATCGCCCGCGTCATCATCTAAGTCGTCTTCGTCTTCGTCTTCGTCGTCGTCGGCATACTCATAATCCCTATCATAATTGAGTAACTGGCGCTCGATCTCCTCCCGAAGCTGGGACTCGCTGCGGATATCAATTTTCCAACCGGTGAGCTTCGCCGCGAGGCGCGCGTTCTGCCCCTCTTTACCGATGGCCAGCGACAACTGAAAATCCGGTACGGTTATCTCCGCGATTTTTTCGTCTTCCGCCAAATCCACCCGCACGACTTTCGCGGGGCTGAGGCTGCTCGACAAAAATTCGACCGGATTGTTGCTCCATTTTATTATATCGATTTTTTCGCCACGCAGCTCGTCAACTATCGCCTGTACGCGCGTCCCTTTTTGCCCCACGCACGCGCCGACGGGATCGACATTGTCGTCGCGGGAGAACACCGCAATCTTTGTGCGCGAGCCGGCTTCCCGCGAAATGCTCCTGATTTCCACTGTGCCGTCGCCGATCTCTGGGACTTCGAGCTCAAACAGCCGCTTCACAAGCCCGGGGTGCGTCCTCGACACTATGATTTGAGGGCCTTTGGGCGTTTTGCGTACCTCGGTGATATACGTTTTGACCCGGTCGTTGTAGTGGTAGTCCTCATTGCGGGACTGCTCCTTTTCCGGCAAAATGGCCTCTGCCTTGCCGACGTCCAAAATGACATTCCTCTTTTCATACCGGTTGACGACCCCCGTGACGATATCGTCCTCGCGGCTCGCGAATGTGTCGAATATAATGTCCCGCTCGGCTTCGCGTATGCGCTGCACGACGACTTGCTTCGCGGTCTGCGCGGCAATTCTTCCGAATTTCCGAGGCGTTACCTCAATTTCGGCGATGTCGTCGATCTCCATGTCCGCGCTGATGCGGCGCGCCTGCTCCAACGATATTTCCGACATCGCGTCGTCTGGGTCTTCCACGACCTTTTTTTGCGAAAACACCCGCACATCGCCGGTGCCCTTGTCAAAACTGATCCGGACTTCCTGTGTCGAGCCGAAGTTCCTCTTGTATGCCGAAATCAACGCGGCTTCAATCGCCTCTATTAAAATGTCTTTATCGACCCCTTTTTCTTTTTCAAGCTGTTCGAGCGCGTGAATCAATTCAACACTCATTTGCCGGTTACCTCTTTTCTAGTTTACTGTGCACTGGTGCGGCGGCGCTGGCACTACTGCTGGTACTATGGCACTGGCGCACTGGCGCATCGGCGCTGGTACTACGATACTGGCTCGTCGGCGCTGGCATGGCGGCGCTGGTACTACTATACACTGGTGCGTCGGTGCTGGCGCGTCGGCCCCTAAAACCGCAAAGCCCTTTTCACGGTCTTTATATCCTCCCACGCTACCGAAAAAGCGCCGTCATCTCCATCTGTCAAATAGATGCGGCCCCCTTCGAACTTGGCCAGGTACCCACAGACCACGTCGGCGGCGCCCGCCTTGCTCATTCCACCGGCGCCCGCCTTGCCCTTGCTGCTGCCTCCCGCCTTGCCCATTCTGCCACCGCCCGCCTTGCCCTTGCCGCCGGAGCGGCTCTTTATACTAAGCTTATCGCCGGTTTTCAATCTCCCCGGCAACATAAATATATCAAGCAGCTCGCCCTCGTATCGGCGAAAATCCGCTTCCGTTTTCAACGGTCTGTCAAGGCCCGGCGACGAAACCACTAAACTGTACGCCCTGTTGATCATGTCCTCGTTGTCTAAGACTAGCGAGAACGCCTTGCTCAACTGCTCACAGTCGTCGATGTGGACGCCGCCGCGTTTGTCTATATAAACGCGCAATTGCCAATCCGCGCCGTCCTTGACGAACTCCACTTCCACAACCTCGAGCCCCATGCCCTGCGCCAGCGGCTCGACCAGCATGCGGGCTTTGTCCGCAATATTTTGCGACACGCCAAACGCCTCCCGACAGACGCAGACGCGAAAAAACGGGGGCGCTATGTGTATCCACATACGAATTCGGGCCGCCCACAATACGAAAGAGTGGGGGTTAGCCACTCTTCTCCGCGAAAACACGTCTATTTGTTTAGAGTAAAATTACTATAGCACAAGGCTTAAAAAAAGGCAACAGTATTATTTATCGCGTTAAATTAAATCCATATCCTAAGCCATATCCTAAGCCTAAGCCATATCAAAATCCATTTCCAAAGTTACTATCCAAACCCAAAATATATAATTAGCCTCTGAAAATTACCAATACCGATGAGTAGATCAAATAATAAGTTCAAATAATTAGATCAAATAATTAATTCATAGTGACTTTAAAGGAATTTTAATTTGTGTAATTGATCTGTATGTGATATATTATCGCTTGATATACAGGAGGCAATCCATGGGTTTAAATCCGCGGCTTGCGCCGCATATGGCAAAGATGCAATCAAACATGATATTTAGTTTGTTGCCGAAATTGAGCGAACTGGGGTTCATAAGTTTTGCACCCGGAGCGCCGGACGCGGCTGTCTTTCCATTTGACGATATTTTAGGCATAACGCGTGATTTGCTTGGGTCGGATCCGGGCGGGTTACTACAGTACGGCGTGACTGAGGGTTACCCGCCTGCACGGGACGCCATGGCAAAATTGATATCGGGCTACGGCCTCGCCCCGAAAGCCGACGAAATCATCGTCACTACAGGCGGGCAGCAGGCGATTGAATTATTATGCAAGATGTTCATTGAGCCCGGCGATGTCGCGCTTGTAGAATCGCCCACATATTCGGCGGCGTTGCAAATTTTAAAGAGTCTCAGGGCGCAGGTTATACCGATCGAATCCGACAGCCAGGGCATCATTCCGGAGGACCTTGAAGAAAAGATCAAAATTTTCACGCCGAAAATCGTGTATATAGTCCCCACGTTTAAGAACCCGTCGGGCGCCACTATCAGTTATGAACGGAGATCCGCCGTAGCGGAAATTACGGGGCGCTTAAATGTATTGCTCATTGAGGACGATCCATATAGGGACTTGCGTTACGAAGGCGACCATCTCCCCACAATTAAGTCTTTTGATCGTTCGGGCAACATCGTTTTTTTGACTTCTACGTCAAAAATACTCTGCCCCGGGCTGCGCGTCGCCGCTGCATATCTTCCCGAGGCGCTGATACCGTACATGACAATCGCGAAGCAGGCGGCGGACATGCATTCCGCCACGCTGCCGCAGGCAATTGCGGGCGAATATATCAGGCGCGGCTTGCTTGGTGGCCATATATCAAAGCTATGCAGCGTATACAAGGCCAGGCGCGACTTAATGTTGGCATGTATTTCGGAGTCGTTCCCAAAATCCATCGATGTGGCGGCGCCAATGGGCGGGTTGTTTATATGGTGCGTCTGCCCCGATGGGACAAACACCACGGATTTGCTTGAGCAAGCGTTGGAGCGGAAGGTCGCTTATATCCCCGGCGAGCAGTTTTTCGCCGATGGCAGGGGCAAAAACACATTCAGGCTGAACTTCACCAGTGCCGCGCAGGGCGATATCTCAAAAGGTATTGAAATATTGGGACAGGTTCTGCGAAATAATGTGTAAACCGGGCGGCCTTACGGGCAAAAGCGTTGGCGGGGGCGAAAGCAGGGGCGGCAGCGGCATCGGCAGCAGGAACAATAGCGAGGGCGGGCGGGACGCCCGCGTACCCAGCGGGAGCGGCAGGATGGGCGACGACGGGAGCGGCGGCACGAGCGGGAGCGGCGGCGCAGGCGGTAACAGCGCCGGAAATGTAGAGCATTATTTTTCGAATGCGCCCCTAGCCGCAAGTGCACGCGCGACAGTTTCTTACGAACTACCCACCGGGCATTTGCCCGGGCAATCCCAACTAAAACTTAAATTTATTACAGACAGCGGCGTTTTTTCGAAACGCCGCGTTGATTTTGGTACGGATTTATTGATCCGCTCGATGCCCCCGCTTTTGGGCAAAGTATTGGACCTGGGCTGTGGCTACGGCGCCGCCGGGATCGCGCTCGCGCTGCTCAACCCAGGCGTCGAAATGTGGTTTTCAGACATCAACGAACGCGCTGTCGAGTTGTGCCGCGAGAACTGCAGCCGCCTGTTGGCCGGTACATATTATAGCGCGCATGATATAAACGGCGTCGAACTATTGCAAGCTCGCGTTGTGCAAGCAGACGGTCTTGAATGGCTGCGCGGGACAGACGCCCTTTTCGACGCAATCGTCGCGAACCCCCCAGTGCGGGCCGGCAAGGAACATATATATAAACTATTCGAAGGCGCGCATAATGCCTTGAATGAAGGCGGCGCATACTATATTGTCATCCAAAAGAAGCAAGGGATGGCCAGCGCCGCGAACAAGCTGTCGGAGCTTTTCGGCAATTGCATGGACATCGCCCGGAAAGCAGGCTACCATGTCCTTAAATCCGTCAAGCTACAAACGGGGCAATGAAAACGCCAGTCTCGCTTGGCATGGTCTATGGAGGACGGCGCATTGGCTACATTGACAAGAAGGGAGCGTTTGCTCACTGTTTTTGCGCGCGGGGTACCGGACAGGGTCCCAATCGGGATGGACTGTTGGCCCAAGACACGCAGGAGAATATATGATTACTACGGCGCCGCTAATCACTACGATTTTTATGAAAAGAGCGGCGTCGACAATTTTTCGCTATGGGATTGGCCCGCTGCGGAGCCGGTATACGTCGGCCCTCCGCGCCCGCATATCAAGCACCATAACATTACGGTCGGCATATGGGGGTCCATGCCCGAAGTGTACCATCCGATGGAAGCAGACTATGGCGCGTACAGATGGCCGACTATTGGCGATTTGGACTTTTCCGGCATAAAGGCTTCCATGCGCGAGGCGCGCACGCACGACATGGTGTCGATCGGCGCGCATATCAGCGTGGGGCTGAACCACCATATACGGATGCGCGGCTACGAATGCGCCATGCTCGATGTGCTGGACGAAGCTTTTATGGAAGACTACATGGGCAGGCTGCGCGAGTACTTCATTTCATACCTGGACGCACTTTTCGTGGCAGCGGACGGGACTATCGACGTTATGCGGTGCGACGAGGACGCGGGCGGTAACAACGCGCTCATGATAAACCCGATCGCGTGGCGCAGGCTGTACAAGCCGCTATGGGCGGAGCTTTTTGATATATGCCATCAAAACAACGCCAAGGTATGGCTGCATTCGTGCGGGTACTGCCGATGCATCATGGAAGACTTTATTGAAATGGGCGCAGACATCCTTGACCCCGTACCGCCATATGTCAAAGACAGCGACCCGCTCGACATGAAGCGCGAATACGGGGACCGGCTCTGCCTGCACGGGGGCGTGAACCACATCGACGCGATGATATACGGCACGCCTCAGACAGTCCGCGATGAAGTCAAACTACGAATGGAGCAAATGAAGCCCGGCGGCGGGTATATCTGCGGCGCATCCCAGGTGCTAACCGATCAAATGCCGCTAGAAAACATAATCGCACTCTTCAACGCCGCGCACGAGTTCGGCCACTACGAATAATCACAATGAAGGGCGCGATGTCCTAGTAACAAGGAAAGCGCGGTGTGCCACATCGGGAGTTCAACCCCCGGCACACCGCGCCATATAAACACCGTTATCGGCTATTTATCGTTCGCCGCATCCAATAAACGCATCCTGTATCCGCGTCCTATAGCCGCGCCATGTAACTGAATCGTGTATCTGCGTCCTATAGCCGCGCCATGTAACTGAATCGTGTAACCGCGTCCTGTAGCCGCGTCCTACTGCCTGTTTATCCTACCTGCGCGTTTCCTTCGCCATATCGAGTACCCAGTCGTTTTCATCTAGGTATTGTTTAAATTGAGCCCTATACTCATCCATATATTTATCCAATCCGGCTGCTTTTAATTTTGCAATCGCTGGCTCTATGGCGGTGTCATACTCCACCAAGCCAAACTTTAACGGATATATGGATGCAATGATTTCTGTCTGCAGGTTAGCGAGCTCCGATGTAATATTCGAAGTGTCAAATATGAACCCGGATACGGGCGAAACTACAAAATGCTCCGACACATATGTCGCGGCGTCGATATACTCGTCCGGTGAATCGGCGTCATAGCGCATGTAAGGTAGATAACCGGTCATCCAATGATCCAGCGTAAAGAGCGTTTGATCGTCTTCGTTCCTGATAATTTGCATCCTGTTTTCGCCAACCGGTTCATAATGCCTGTCTTTAATCCCATAATGGAACAAGTCGTGGTTGTCCTTGCTCCTATATATCCAGTCCAATAGCTTGATCCCAGTCTCCGGGTCATCTGATGTAGACGAAATCGCATTAATATTTTGGCAGAATGTATAGATGCGATCCGGTTTTTCCGGGCGAGGCCGCACTACGCTCACTGTCGTTACTATACCGGTGTTTTTGAATATCGACAACGAAGCATTCGCGTCAAATGTCGACGATGGGAGGAACGCGCCTAAATCAGCTTGGTCATATTTTTCGGTGTGGTCAAGGTTCAATACATCGGGATGAATGAGACCGGCTGTATAAAGGCGCCTATAAAATAGCGCGTCCTGCTTGAACTCCTCCGACTCATAAAATGAATCGATGGTCCCATCCTGGCGCGACAACACTAATCCTAAGCTATTTTCAACATAAAATGGCCATGAATCGTAGTACTTATGCAGCCAAGCGGCTGAAGTCATTAACTGATGGAACCAGTGGTACGCTTTGATGCCGGTCTCTTCGAGCATGCTCTCCTGCATTTTTTGGAACAAGTCGAAAACATCGTCTATAGCCGTAGGGAACTCGGCGTAGCCAAGGCTCTCCATGACGTCAGTCCTGAGAGTTATTGAAGGGGTGCGTTCAAAAGACCTCCAATAACAAGGTATGGCGTAGCGTTCGCCTTGATACAACGTACCTACCCATTCCAAATCGGTAAACTTTTCAATTAGTTCCGGATAATTGTCTAAATATGGTTCAAGTGATATGACTGCCCCTATGCCTGCTATAGATGATAAATTCCTCACATCCTGCATAATATGGAGCAGCTCAAATGGTTCGCCCGTAGTGAGCATGACATTCAACTTTTCTGAGTATGCATCCCATGGGATGAGTGTCACGTCAATGGCGAAATCCAGCCCGTCAGACAATAGCTGTTCGTTGATTGCGGCTACCCCAATTTCATACTCAACTCTGTGAAGCCCAGGCTGTACGATGCGGCACGGCTTGACTACCACCGGCTCATTGCTCGCAGCCGCAGCCGTTGTCGCCGCTGCCGCAGCCGTCGTTTGTTCCGCCGCTGCCGCTGCTGCGGTGGTCGCCGCCGCCGCCGTCGTGGCGCTCTCAGCCGCCGGGGCGGTTGTGGCGGGCGGCGCGCCAGATCCGCAAGATGCCGCCACTGCCACCAGCATGCTTATAGCCAATAGCAGTGTTAGTAACCTGAAATAATTTTTCAACCCAATATCCCCCTTATACTTTCAAATTTTATATAACAAAATTATATAGCACGCTATCCTTTTATCGCGCCGACTACCATGCCTTTTACGAAATACCTTTGTAAAAACGGGTACAGTAGGATAATCGGCCCCATCGTCACGACAGATGTAGCCATTTTAAAGCTTTCCTTTGGCGGGTTAATGCGAATGGCGCCTTGTGCGACTCTGTTCATTTCGGTTATTTCCGATTGAATGCGGAACAATAACATTTGAAGCGTGAAAATGTTTTTATCGTTAACAAGCATAACAGCATTAAAATAATTGTTCCAGTATCCAATGGCATAGAACAGCGAAATGGTGGCGATAACCGGCAGGCACAAGGGCAAGTATATAGCAAACGCAGTAGTAACATCCCCGGCGCCGTCCATTTTGGCTGACTCGCTTAACTCGTCCGGTATGCCCCTGATAAAATTACGCGTCAAAAACATGTTAAACGGCGAAAACATCAGCGATGGCACTATCAACGCCCATATGTTGTCAAAAGCGCCAATAGCCCTTGACACCATATACCAAGGCACAAGCCCGGCGGAAAAAACCATCGTCACATAAAAATATAGCGCCAGGACATTTCTATACTTGCATTGCTTGTTAGCGAGCGTGTATCCACACCCGAATGTTATCAGGGTGGCAGAAACCGTGCCAACGATTGTTACAAATGAAGTAATGGAATATGCCCGCGGTACAGAAGAACGAGGTGAAAACAATGTCTCATACGCTGTAAACGTCCACTCGGCAGGGAAAAAGCTATACCCGTACCGCGTTATCGATTTTTCATCGGTGAATGAAACAATGATGACTAATATAAACGGTACGACGCATGCCAAAGAACAAAATGTCACATACACATAGACAAAACAAAGCTGAAGCTTTTCTGCCAACCCCATTTGCATTGTTTTTTTCGAACGCATCCCAACACCACATATGAACCACGCGCAAAGCTTGTCATCTTGTCATAATCAAATTGAGTTATTTGCGGCGCAGCCTTACCCTTTCTTTTTATGTGATAGCGTTAGCCAGTTAAAATAGCGCCCCCTCGGGGAAAAATTTTTTCACCATAGAATTAGAAATAAATACCAATATAAAGCCGATCGTCGATTGGTACAGCCCCACTGCCATCGATAGACTAGGGTTCCCTGTGATCTTGAACGTCCTGTAGACATATGTGTCTATGACTTCCGTCATCGGCATCAATGAACCATTGTCACGTATAATCGCATAAAACATCCCAAAATCGCCATAAAATATGCGGCCAACCGACATCAGCGACAGTATGCATATCGTTGGGGTCAGCAATGGGAGCGTTATATATTGAATCCTCTGCACGCGTGTAGCGCCTTCTATGTACGCGGCCTCGTAAAGTCCCTCATCGATACCCGTAATGACCGCTAGATAAATAATGGAATTGTACCCCATATATTTCCATATATTAAGGATTAGTAAAATTGTATACCAATACTTCGGTTCATTGTAAAAAGATATCCTGACGCCGCCCATGCTTTCTATAGCCCTGTTTATGATGCCTGTTTCAGTACCAAGCAGACCTTGCAGCATGTAACTCACGATCACCCATGATATAAAATAGGGAAAGAGCATAGTCGACTGTGTCACACGGAGAAACTTCTTCGCCCTTATTTCGTTTAATACTATCGACATTATTATGGCGAACAACGTTCCGGCGAGCAGGAATAAAAAATTAATCACAACTGTGTTTCGAGTTATTATCCATGCCCATGTAGACCTGAAAAAGAATGAAAAGTTTTCAAGCCCGACGAACGGGCTAAAAATGCCTGTCCTGAAATTAAACTGTTGGAACGCGATAGCTATGTAGGGCAGGGTGACATAACTATATATAAATGAATATGCGATAGCCGGTAAAGCCAATATATATAAAAATTTGTGGCGCCAGAGTTCGACGAACACATTAACTTTTTTCAATTGCAGTTAGCCACCCCTTCCATTAACGCCATTATGAGCCTTTATTATAAATTCGATACAATACAAAAAAATATATTAGTTATATTAACAAACCTGGTTTAAAAGTCAAGAATATTACTAAACGCAAAAAATGTATATTTCGTAGGCGATTACGTATTAGCGTTTAAAAATATATCAGTTATGGCGCGCCGAGGGCGTCGCGCCCTACATTTTATGGTATAAATATACTATATGAATATATAATGATTACGATATATATTGGATATATTGGAAAATTGTAGGGTGCGACGCCCTCGGCGCACCGATGTTGGCGTTTCACAATTGATTATAAGATATGGTTAAGGAGCGATTGCCATGCGCGAAACAACTAGGGTCGAAACGGTTAGTGTTAAAGCTTCTGTGATGGAATCCGCACGGGAGTACAGCGAGCGGATTATCGATTCAAGCCCGGCCACGCGGGTTTCGGACGCCATTGAGGCTGTCAGGGACGCCATGGAGGTACGGCGCTCGTCGTACAGCGATGTGGGGAGCGTGCTTAACGACGAGACGCGCGGGCTGCCCATGCTTATCCGCAAGGCGATGAGCGAGCGGCAAAAGCTGGAGCGGGTGCCGCCCGGCATATGGGACGGGCAGATTTTCGCCGGGTGCCATACGTATAACAGTGGGACCCTCGCGAACGACCACGCCCTGCCTGAGTTCGCCCTCCCGGAGGAAATCGAGGAGGGCGCCCGGTACGGCCATGGCATTTACTCCATGTTTGGACATATATCGCCGGACTACCCGCGCATACTGCGTATGGGGACAACCGCGCTCGCCAAAACTGTAAAGGAGCGCCTTGCCACGGCGGAGGGCGACGAGCAGGTGACATTTTTAAAGGCTGCGCTTATCTCTATCGAGGGGCTGGAGTCCTATGCGAAGCGGCATGTGCAGTATTTGCGCGACTTGGCAGAGCAATGTACAACAGGCGACGGCGATGGTGATGACGATGATAGCGACGGCGGTAGTGGCGGTAGCGGCGACAGCATAGGAAGCGGCATCGGTAGCGGCGGTGACAGCATAATAAGCGGCGGTAGCAGTGTTGGCGACGGCGACAGAATTGGCGGCAGTAGCGGCGCGCGTCGCAGGCGCGAGCTACTGGAAGCTGCGGATATATGCGAAAGGGTACCCATGCAGCCGGCCCGCACGTTCCGGGAGGCATGCCAGTCCGCTTGGTTCGTCCATGTCGCCTTGCAATTGACGGGCAACCATCTCGCCCTGGGCCGCCCGGACCAGTATCTGAACCCATATCTGGAAGCCGACTTGTCGAGCGGCAGGCTCACCATCGACCAGGCCCAGGAAATAATGGACCTGTGGATGTTGAAATTCAACGAACGGGCCTTCTCCAGCCAGACAAAGAGCGAGCTTCGGGACTGGCAGGTGGTGCAGGAAAACTACGAGCGGCGCTGGCGCGAGCGCACCATACACGACCATGGGCAGCAGCGCTACAACGTACGGGACGATATGGACGCGACGATCCATTATAACCAAAACATCGTCATCGGCGGGTGCAAAAGGGATGGTTCGGACGCCGTGAACCTGGCGTCCGTGATGATCCTGGAAAGCTCGCGGCGCCTGCGCATGACAAACCCGGTGATGTCCGCGCGCGTTAACGAGCATACCCCGGACTGGTTTTTCCGCCAGTTGGCAAGGGCGCTCAAGACCGGCGGCGGGATGCCTGCCATCTACAGCGACAAACCCATACTCAACGCCTATACCAGCTACGGCGTCTCATTGGAGGACGCCCGGGACTTTGCCAATAATGGCTGCTGGGAATGCATATTGCCGGGCCGCACGGACTTTTACTTTCAAAAGATCAACGGGCTCAAATGCCTGGAATGGACGCTGAACCGCGGCCGTTGCCACATCGACGACAAGCAGGAGGTCCCGGACTTAGGTGATCCGTCCGATTTTGGCAGTTTCGACGTGCTGCTCGACAAATGCCTGCATAATGTGGCCTATGTAGCCGACGAAATGTCTGCCCATATGGCGTGGATGCACCCGCACCGCTCGTCCATCGCGCCCACTCCGCTGCTGTCCGTCCTGCTCGACGGCCCTGTGGAAAAGGGGCGGGACATGACGGATATGTCGACCCGCTTCATCGTGAACGGGCTCATTTTCGAGGGCATGAGCCACCTGATTGACTCGCTGGCCGCGATCCGGCAGCTAGTCTTCCGGGAGGGGCGCTATTCCATGGCGGAGATCGTGGATGCCATCGACCACGATTTTGACGGATATGAGCACATCCAGTCGGCGATGCTCGACTGCCCAAAGTACGGGACCAACAACGCGCAGGCCGACGACATCGGGCGCGAGATCGTAAAGCGGTACAGCGACATCGTGCGCCGGATAAGCGATAAATATGACGATATGATGTTCATGCCGGGCATCGGCACGTTCTCCTGGTATATCGCCGTGGGCGAAGGGACGGGCGCCTCCGCAGACGGCCGGAACGCCGCCATGCCGATCGCATCCAACTTCTCGCCCTCGGCCGGCGCCATGCTAAAAGGCGTCACGGCCGCCATCCGCAGCTTCTCGTCTATGGGCATAGACACGATACCCATCGGCTCCCCGCTGGACCTTGGCCTGTCCGGCAACGTGGTCGATGGGGAGGAAGGGGTGAACCGCCTGGTGGGCTTGCTAAAGTCGTTCCGCGACCTGGGCGGCAACCTGATGACTATCACAATCGTCGATACGGAGACGCTGCGGGCCGCGCGGGAGAACCCATCCGCTTACAGGGACCTGCGCGTCCGGATGGGCGGCTGGTCAGCGTATTTCACCATGCTGTCGCCCGAGCAGCAGGAGCACCACATCCGCAAAAGCGAAAGCGGGTTCATGTAGGGCGCATATGCGGTGGCTCAGATATTGTGGCACTAAGAGAGGGACAAAGTGGGGCGGCGCTGTGCACAAGCGCCGCCACACTTTGTCCCTGGTTTTTTGCTTCGGTTTTTCTATGCTCAATTACTATAATGCTCTAACTGGCTTGTTTGTTGCAACTGACATTATGTGTGAAAATAGCCATACGCTACGGTGTACATATATAAATGAAAATAAATGATGTCGTACCCTGCTGCGGCGCGATGAGGACATCGCGCCCTACGAGGACAACGCGCCCTACGTTGACATTTACACTATAAACCGTTTGTCGCGAGAAGAATCTCCTGGTAGTACCATTCGTCTGCAGGCACGTCGGAGAACCTCATCTCGCCCTGCGCGTCAGCCGAATCCAGCCCCAGCATCCTGTTAATCATGGTCACAGCTTCTGCCCTTGTTATCGGATTGTCGGGCCTGAACGAGCCATCGTCATAACCTAAAACAAACCCATCGTTAAACGAAGATTTGATATAGCCATATGCCCAATGCCCGCCGGGCACATCTGCGAATGGAAAGCTGCCGTCTAGGTTCAATTTGTTGAATTGCGCCATGATCGTGGCAAACTCTGCGCGCGTGATATTGTTATTTCCCCTGAAATCGCCATTTTCATATCCTGACAAGATACCTGCCGCCGCAAGGTACCCAACGGCTTCCGTATACCACTGATCCGCTGGTACGTCAGTAAAATTACCGGCTTCGCCTGCATAGTCCGCTTTGTCTTCGTTCAGGACGAGCGCATAAATCATCGACGCCACTTCGTAGCGCGTCACAAATCCGTCTGGCCGGAACGTATTGTCGGGATAACCCGAAACATAGCCGCTGCCGCCGCTCTTGTCCAGGGACGGCGCCAATGCGTCCGTCGGCTGCGCGAGGCCTGGAGTTTCAGGCGCGCCCAACGGCGGGCTATCCTGTTCGTCGTCAACCAAATCTACGTCGCTGCCTGCGCCTGTACCTTCGCCTTCGCCGTCGCCATCTCCTTCGCCGACTTCCGTATCTACGACTGTGCCGGCCCTGTCAGGGCTGATGGAACTGGAGCTGGCGCCGCTGCCGCCGCTGCCGGACTGAACGCCGCCGCCGGGCTGAGTGCCGCCGTTGTCGCCGGGTTCATCATCCTCGTCTTCTGTGGTATAAGAAACATATGAGCTGCCGGGCGTGTTGCATATCGGGCAGTTGGTTGGCAGTTCGGACGCGACTTCGCCGCATACCGGGCAGCGGTACACAACGGAGTACTTCCCGTTGATGTAGTCCTCGTCGTCCAGGTTGTCCAGCGCGTCCTGGAAGTTGTCGGCGTGCACATTCTCCGCCTGCAGT
>WRLR01000040.1 GCA_009777515.1 Oscillospiraceae bacterium
CCCGTCCATGGAGCTCAGCGCCTCGTTTATGCGATCCTGGCCGAACATCGTTTTTTCCTTGTTCTTAATTTCCGCGAGCCCGTCCGTATACAGGAACAACAGATCCCCCTGGTCTACGCGTATGCTGTTCTCCGAATATGATATCGTGTCGGCCCAGTTGCTGATGGGGAGGCCGGGCGTCGTCAAAAATAATTGGCGGTCCCTGCGTGCCTTGTTGTAGAGGACCGGGGTGGCGTTGTGCCCGGCGTTGGAATAGGTGAGTATGTTGTTGCGCAGGTCGTATATCGCATAAAATACCGTTATGTAGACTTCGGACTCAAAATTATTTTTGTTGTATTCGCGGTACAGCGTGTTTAGCGCCTCCGCCGGGGAGGTCATGCGCTTGCTGATGGTCGAGCGCAGAAAAACCGTGAGTATCGAGGCCGAAACGCCGTGCCCAGACACGTCGGCAATATATACGCCCAAATGGTCTTTACCGATATTGTATATATCTACAAAATCGCCGCCGAGCATATCGCACGGTTTGTACAAATAGTTAAATGTTATTTTCGCATTGGGCGATGCGTTTGGCAGCAGCTTGCGCTGCAGCATTTTCGCCATATCGAGGTCGTTCTCAAATTTTCTGTTTTGATCGACAATGGTGAGCTGCAGGTTTTTCAGCCGCGTCACATCGCGGAACACCTCGACCGTAAATTCGGTCTCGCCGAGCTCGTTAATCAGAGGGGAGCTTATAACGGCGAACACCTTGCTGCCGATGCTCAGCTCCCTGTCGTATTCGCTGCTGTTGAGCGCCGTGGATATTACGCGCTCGTAGTCCATGGTACCGGCGTCGCGCATGGGCCTTTGCAAGAATATCTCGTTAAAGTCCACGGCGTCCGGGTTGTCGCCGAGATAGCTCCGCATGGCCCTGTTCATGAAAGCGACGGCGCCGTCCCTGTCTATAACGCGGACCCAATCGAGCATGCTGTCCAACACGTTTTTGGCGAACGTCACCGTTCCCCTCTGTTTGTTGGTAACAACCATTTCCGATTGTATTATGCCGGATTGAATAATGCTCATACTAAACACCATGCCTTGACCAGGCACAATTAGTCGTGTAGTATTTTTTGTGTTGCGCCACAGTCCCGCTCTTTCTACATTTTGTCAATCTAATGTCCGCTCGCAAGCTGCGTGTATAACGCTCTGTAAACAAATGGCGCCGGGCAGCAGCTCCGCCCTGTTATCTGTTGGCAATTATAACTGCGTTCTTTAGTACCTCATCTAATAATATCATAATAATTACATGAAAATCAAGAGGGTAGCGAAACTAAATGATGTTTATTATTTATGGATAAATTTCAATATGCCGCGCACCTTTAATGCGATGAACCCTGTCGCGCACCCGGCCGCGACGCCTGTGATCAACAAAATGGGCAAATAATTGAAAACGGCGGCGTCTCGCGATACAAAAGACGCAGCCGTTAACTGTGCCAAGTTGTGCGCGACCGCTCCGGCCACGCTGACCCCCGTCGCGCTGAACGGGGAGTTGAAACGTAAAAGTAACCACATAATAATGCAACTGAAAATGCCGCCCGCAAGGCTGAACAATAAAGTTGACATTGCGCCGAGCGCGGCGGCGGCCAGGACACAGCGGGCGAATGTTACGACGAGGGCGTAGTAGGGGTATTGGCTGTCCAGCAGGAGGAGCAGCGTGACGATGTTGGCGAGCCCGAGCTTGATGCCCGGCGCCGGCACAGGAACAGGTATCATGGACTCGGCGGCGGACAGCACGAACGCCACTGAAGTCATCAGTGCAAAATATGTGATCCTGCGGGTGGGCCAACGCGCGCCGCCGGGCGCTGTCACTGGCCGCTTTTGGCTCGGTTGCTTTTTTTACCGCCTTGGCTGCTGTTGCTGCCTTTGCTTTCCGGGTTGTTTTTACCGCCCTGGCTGCCTTGGCCGCCATGGCTATCTTCGTTGCTGCCGCTACCCTGGCTGCTCTGACTGCCCTGACCGCCGCTGCCGCGCGTGTTGCGCCTGCCCCCTGCCTTCGCAGCTTTGGCCGCAGCACTTTTCGGCGCCGCAGTGTTTTTTGACGCTGAAGCGCTTTTCGACTCTGCAGTGTTTTTCGGTTCCGCAGCGCTTTTCGGCACCGCCGCACCGCCGCCGGGGGCAGCTTCCCCGCCTGCCCCGCGCGCGCGCCCGTATTTTTCATTCAGGCCCGCCACCCATTCGACGTCGAGCAGGGACTTGAGCTTTCTGTCGTCCGCCCTGTAAGACCAGTTGGCGGGCGACTGCGTACCGGGGTAGTTCATCCGCGCTTCCACGCCCTCGTACAGCAAATCCTGTATGGGGACAACGACCAAATTGGCCTTTGAGGCGAACAGGTTCTCGACCCAGGCGCGGCACAGGCCCCTGTCCGAAATCGGGTTCTCCGGATCCGCCGGGGGGAACCCGAGTTCCTTTAGGGAGTCGGCCTTCGTCAGCTCCGAAACGTCGTCGTACCAGCCAAGGATGGTGTTGTTGTCGTGCGTACCCGTATACGCCACGCATTCTTCCGGGTAGTTCTTAGTCAAATGCGAAGCCCCGCCGTCCTCCCCGAATCCAAACTGCATAACGCGCATACCGGGGTAGCCCGTTGATTCAAAAAACCTTTTCACATTGCGGTCGAGCGCCCCGAGGTCCTCCATTATAAACGGCTTGCCCGAGAAGCGGGCATTCATTTTCTTAATCAAGTCCATCCCGGGCCCTTTGAGCCATTCGCCCTTTTTCGCGGTTTTGTTGGCGAACGGCACGGCCCAATATGCATACAGCCCTCGGAAATGGTCGAGCCGAATGACGTCGCAGATTTCCAGCGCGTTCTCCAGGCGCCCCAGCCACCATTTATAACCGTCCTGCTTCATCTCCGCCCAGTTGTAGAGCGGGTTCCCCCATAATTGGCCATTTTTGTTGAAATAGTCGGGCGGTACGCCGCCGACGCGCTTTGGGATGTGTTTTGTGTTGAGCTGGAACAGCCGGTTGTCCGCCCATACGTCCGAGCTGTCGAACGACGCGTAGATCGGGATGTCGCCGACAATGCTGATGCCCAATCCGTTCACGTATTGCCTGAAGTCCGCCCACTGCGAATATGCGGTGCATTGAATGAACTTCCAGAACATGATGTCGCTTTCGTACTCGGCAAAGGCCTGTTTTATCGCATCGTCCTTGTGCAGCCTCAGCCCAATGACCGGCCACTCGTTCCAGGAGGCGTCGCCGAAATTGTTCTTTAGCACGACGAAGAGGGCGTAGGCGTCGAGCCACCCCGCGTGCTTAGCGGCAAACGCCGCCACACGCTCCGACATTTCGGAATCTATTCTCGAATACGCCTTGCGCAGCAGGATCAGACGCTTTTTTTCGAGAATGGGGTAATCGATGGCCTTCTGCCCGGCCGGCAGATGCACGTCGCTTATTTCGTCGTCTGTCAATAGGCCGCCGTCCCTGAGCGCGTAAAGATCGATGAAATTTGGGTTAATGGCAAACAGGGACCGGCTCGAATATGGCGAATTGCCCTCCGACGGGTGGTTGATAGGCAATATTTGCCAATATGAGCAGCCCATTTTTGCCAGCAAATCCGCGAACTGCCTTGCCTGGCTCCCTAGCGTCCCCGTGCCGAATGGCCCCGGGAGTGATGATATGTGCATGAGTACGCCGCTGGATCGTTGTAACACCTTAGTCCTCCATTTGGAACAATACGTTCATATTGGAACAATACGTCCATAATTCGTTATTATCAACAATATATAGATGTCTGTTTAGGTAGATGCGAACAACATATATCTCATTTTTAATAAGAATAGCAGAAAATATACCCGCTATCAAGTATAATATTGACAAATATTTGGATTTTTTTCTGTAAAAAATAACGATCAGTAGTTGCATGTAGCTACCCTGCGCCGCAAAGCGTCAAAATTACGCAATAATTGATTCATATTTTCGCCGTTATGTGTTAAAATTCTTCATGACAAATTGTAATGGTGGTCACGACGGGCGCCGCTATCAATATGATAAGAAAGCCTGTCGTCGTGAGCACTATCGCGACGCAACGCGGCGCGCGGGCGCATCGCGCCCGTAAGGTACGGGAAATCGCATTTTCCGTACCGACGATTTTTATATTAATATTATTTTGAAGGGGGATTATTTGGTTTTATTTATTGGCGCGGTGATACTGGCAGCGGCTGCCACGTCGCTGCTGTTTATCTATATATCAAAACGCATGAATTTATGCAGGCCATCGCTCATCGTCGCTGTTTCAGCATTAAATGCATTGTTCTGCGCCGCGTTTCCTCCGCTGTTCGCGCTGTTCAGCGGTGATTTGGGCAATGGAATGCCGGCGCGCGGCCTGGTTGCGGTTTTCGCTATAATGGCTCTGTGGGCCGTTTTTTACGTCGCCCTGGTTATATGGCGCGTCGTGCTGCGCTCGCCGTCTGTCAGGTTGAACGCGCCTGTCCCCAGGCCGGACCTGCGGCTGCGTGTTGACAATGCCGAAATGGCGGCCCGGCGGGAGAATGTCGCCGCATTTGACGAAATGGAGCGGGCAAATCCCGAAAAATCGGTGGAAATAACGCCTTTTGACGTTAAAAATATGGGAATTGACACTGAATCCGTAAAAAATTCTGTTGACACCGCCTTAATTATTGATAAAATGGGTAATATTGATGAGATGCACCCAAATTTGGATAATGAAAGCGAAAAAGGCGGTGTAGCCCAATTAATTGAACGCGCTTTTGAATGCCTCAACGACGGTAATAAAGAAGACGCCGCCGAATATTTTTATAGCGCGATTGAAAAACATCCGCCGCTCAACCTGGAAATCCAAATTGCCATCCAATTAGGTATAATTTATTGCGAGCTTGAGCGCGCGGAGCTTGCATATGACATATTGACAAGCTATAGCGCAAATTACCGGGACAGGCTTACCGACGCAGACAGGGAGACCTTGGATACGGGCGTCAGTATGGTCGAGTCCATAGTCGCAGGCATTGGAGGAGACGGCTATGAAAAAGACTAAAGAAATAATCGGACTTCCAATTATTAGCATATTTGACGGCTCCGAAATCGGCATGGTGAAGAATATCATTATTAACGCAGAGGATCGCTCGATCAGTTTCCTAGTCGTCGAAAACGGGCTTCATTTGCTTGGGGCTAAGGTCATCTCCACCGATCGCGTGCTGGGCATCGGCGAGCACGCGGTTACGGTCGAAGACGACAATGTCATTTCCATGATCAGCAAAATTCCGGCCGCGATGGATCTTTTGGAAAAGAACGTCCATATCAGGGGCTCAAAGGTCCTCACCAAAAAGGGGAAGCTGGTCGGGGAGATTACCGAAATATACGTCGACGAGGATGATCGGTGCAGGATCAGGGGGATGGAATTCTTCCCGCTACGGGGCGACGGCAGCGCGAAGTTTCTGCCCGATAAATGCATCGTCACTTACGGTAGGCATTTAGTCATTGTCTCCGACACGTTTGAGTCTGCTATTTCGGATTTCGGCGACATATCGGATATGGCCGCGCGCCAGCAAGTCGCACAAGATAGCGAAGTCGCGCAGCGGCCCGCGACGCCCGGGTTGGGGCAGGGCGCGGGCACGGGCGTGGGTACGGGAGCCGCTACAAGCGTGGGCGCTGGTGCGGGCGCGAGCGCCGTCACAGGCGTGGGCGCGAGCGTTGCATCGATGTATCCCGTTGCATCCGGTGCGCCAATAGGGACTCCGGGTGCTGCGGTCGTGCGCGCCGAATCGTTGGGGGCGTCCGGCGCCGCTGTGCAGGACGCGACGGAAAAAAAAAGTCCTGATGGATTGACAGAACCGGCGACGCTGTTCGCCGCAGATACTGATATTATTGGACAGACGGGCCCCGCTGGGATCATGCCGGAGCGTGTGCAGACATCAAGCGCCGCGCTGGAGTTTGTGCAAGCGTCGGGCGCCGCGCCTGAGCGTGCGGAAACGTCGGGTGCTTTGCCGCAGGGCGCTGCATCATCCGGCGTTGAACCGCAAGCCGCTGCATCGTTCGGCACTACTCCACAAGCTGTTGTATCGTCCGGCACTTCTCCGCAGGGTGCTACACCATCCGGCTTTGTGTCGCAGGACGCCGGGGCTGCGGGCGTTATACCGGGAGCCGCGCAGGCATCGGGCGCTATGTTTGAAACAGCCGCAATCGCAGGCTCTATGCCGGAGGCCGTGCAGGCCACAGGCGCTGCGCCTAGTTCTGCAGAAATTACCGGCGCCGCGCCAGTGGTCACGGATATTTCCGGCGCTGTACCGCAAGCCGCCGCAACCGAGGGCGTCGCACCTGTTATTTATAGAGCTGACGGCGCCAGACTTATGCCGGTTTTTACAGGCAGCACTGCACCGGAGTCGCTGGATGTGACCGGCGCAGCTTCCGAATCAGTCGCAATGGCCAATACCGGCGCCGGCGCCATGCCGGGCGCCGCAGTGGCCGTTTCCGGCGCTACGGAGGTTTCCGGCACTGCGGAAGGTTCCGGCGCTGCGTTGGGGGCCGCCGAATCGGCCGGAACTGTTTCTGATGTATTGGAAGTGTCCGGTGCATCGCCCACTATCGACGCTTTCAGCGGCGCCCCGTCCGATGTAACGCCACCTTACGGCGCCGAACCTGACTTTTCCCAAAATATCGATTCGATGCCCGAAACGATCGATGCCGCACAAACCGGTCAACAGATCGCTTCGGTTGATGATGTGTCCGATGCGCAAAATGTACAGGCCAGCGCGCCTTATGCGCAGTCCGGCGCGTATTTGGCGGATGCTGCAGACGCTGCAGACGCTGTTGTTGCCTCGGATTATGCAATCGCCCCGGAAATAGCGGGCGGCTTGGAAGCGGACAGCGGGTCCCTGCCTTCAGAATCATATGGAGTAACCGGCGCAGCCAGCCTTGCGGACGCGCCTTATATAGACGTTACCGACATTGGGCCCGATTCCGAGTCCGCGCCGTTGGCGGACGCTTCGGGCGCGGTGGGCGGATCGCTTGCGGCTGCGCCCATTGTCGACGCGGTAGCGGAAGCGTCGCTGGCGCCGTCCGAGGCGCCGGGGACCTATCAGGAGGCGTATGCCGAGCAGGCGGACACGACGGGCGAAGCCTTTGCGCCGCCTGTGGGAGCGGACTTGGCGGATGAGTCGATAGCCGCAGTTCCGGCGGGCGCCGGCGCCGGCGAAGGCGCAAGCAATATCACAGGCGATGTTGACGCAATTGCCGCCGCTGATGCCGCAGTTACTTTTGTTGACGAGGCGGCTACACCGCCGCAAACGGCTACGCAAGTTGAGAGCGCCGCGCCGGAGTCGAGCGAGATTTTGGGTGAAACATACGCCGCAAGCCCAATGCAAAGCACTGCGGCAGGGGCCTACAGGGCCGAGGCTGCGGCGATTGACGCCAGTGGCGCGGCGGCAGGCGGCGCAGGAGGGGCGGCACTGGAGAACGGCGCCGCGCAAGCCGAGGTCATCGATTCGGAGGCGACCCTCTTTGAGCAAAAACAGCGGCGCTATTTAACCGGACGCGTCGTCACAAAGACGATACTCGACAACAAAGGCAATGTGCTTGTCGAGGAAGGCGTCAGGATAACCGAGGATATAATCGATACAGTCAGGGACAATGGCCGCATGGTCCAGCTTGTGATGAATAACCGGGCGTAGTAATATGAAAAGGCTGCTGTTATTCTTTGTGTTTCTCTTTGCGCAGATTGCGCTGTCGCTGTTCGCGGGCTTTGCTGCACTTGGAGCCGCTGTTCCGGCCGACTCCGTCCGGGGCGGGGCGCAATATTTAGGGGTGGAGTTGTCCGGGCGCAGCATGGCGGAAGCCTCGGCGCTGGTCGAACAAATCAGTGAAAGCCAATTAAATAAAGGGATGGCGGAGTTCACTTACCGTGAGACGAAATTCATTTTCCGGTTCACGGAAATCGCTCTTCGCGCGGACTATTCCCAGCTTGCGCAAAGCCTGGCCGCCAGGGGATCGGGCGCGTACTACAACAATATGTTTACGGCGTTTATCCGGCAATATGGGGCTGATCCTGCTCCGCTCTTTACAGTAGACGTCGAAGCGTTTCGCGAAAAACTCAGATTGATGAAAACATATGTCGACTCGGCGCCCGTCAACGCCGATATCAGCTATTCCCCGGAGGAGGGCATTGTACACTCGCCATCGTGGCAAGGGGCGGATTTGGACGTCGACGGGCAGTTTGAATATATTATGTCGGCGTTTCTGGCCGACCCGTTCAGCCCCATGGAACTCGATTCCAACGCGATGATTGCCGCCACGGCGCTGCTCGTCGCGGAGCCGCGCGTCGCCGATTCCATGCTAGCCGACGTCGACGCTATTTTGGCTTCGATAGATGTACCCGTGCCGCAGGGGCATGATTTGGCGCTGCTCACACAAGCCGCCGAAGCCATTAATAAAGTCTGGGTTCCCAAAAAGGGCGCGGCCAGCGCCCCGTTCTCATTTATGCGTTATTTGGATGAAGCCGGGTTGTCATCAGGCGGCGGCGCCCCGCCGGAATATGGCTTCGTCGCCACCGCGCTGATGCATGCACTGCTGGTCTGCGGCTGCGACTACGCTGCGATGGAAGCGCCCATATCGCCCGATGCTGCCGATTACAGCGGTTTGCCGGGGTTCGGCATAATGCTGTCGGCTGTCGCCGGCGACGGCAATACCGACGGCGGCGGGGCGGCGGATTTGACGGATTTACCGGATTTTAGGTTCACGAACTCACTGGACAGCAACATAGTAATATTTTCCGGCATAGAGGACGGCGAGCTGACAGTGATTGTTGCAGGCAGTTCCAAATTATTAGGCGGACGCGCGGCGCCGCATGAAATTCATTCATCGATCGCAGATGGACGCGCGCAGCTATTCAAAGACGGCAAAAAAATAGCGGAGCAATAACCGCCCTGGCGATGGGTTGTCACTGAGTTATCGCTGGGTATGGCGATTATTTATCGCTGGGTTGTCGCTGGCCCTGGCGTTGGGTTGTCACTGATTTATCGCTGGGCTATTTGGTACGTGGGCAAATGGCTCAGGTTCAATGAAGATTGTTCAATGCAGATCGCGCAGCCGCTCGACCGCCTGTTCCTCGATCAATATGGTACCGTGCTCGTTCAGGTACCCCTCAAACGTGGACGGGTTGTTGACTTTCGTGCCAAATTCGCTCAAATAGCATTCAAGCGCCCGCTCATCGTGTATCTTAACGAGGCTTTTTGACAGCGACAAAAAATACTGGTTGTCATGTTTATACAGCGAGCTTGCGCCTATATAGGTGTCATAGATCAGGAACGCGAGGCGGCAGACATCGTCGAACGTCTTAAATGCATAGACCAAAATATTGGATAGAACCCCGCTCGCCTTTTTTTTGACACCGACATCCGATTTTTTGTAGCGGTTCTTGATATATTTATGTATCGACTCAAATTCTATTTCTTCGTCTATTTTCGTTATAGTGATGTCAAAACTGTTGTCGTGGTTCGGTACCGGGTCTATGATGAGCTGTGTGCCGGTGAAATCGTAACCGAACTGGCTGGCCACTTGCTCCATCAATTCATTGAACAATGCTATCGTCTGCGGTGAATTAATGTCAATCGAGTTGATGTCTATCTGTCGTTGCTCCAGGTCGTTCAGCGTTATGGTTACCCGGAATATATTGTCAGTGATTTTCTCTATTTTCAAGATGCTCACCTGCTTTATTTTTTTATTATTTACCTCAAACTTATCTGAGTGAAACAAAAAGTTCCACACGTTTGACAAAATGTAAATTCGTGATATATCATTTGGAATACTTATAATTTGTAGTCTTAACGACTTATTCCAAATATTGGATATGTTTTTATAATGTAATTTTTATGTAATTCATAAATACTTGTCAATGACTTGTACGATGTGGAGTCCCGCATATAAAAGGACATGAGGAGGAGTGATATTGCCAATTGTATTATTAGCCGTCGTGGTTGTAATATGCATCGCCGTCATCGGCGCCGTGCTTCACGGCGGCGGCGGGAGCGGTTCGGCCGGCGGCATAAACGACGGCTACCCATCGGGGGTACATGAAGTCCTGCGCGTCGGCAGGCAGCGCATGGACAGGATCGGGCGCCTTTCCCATTCGTTCGGCAATGCGGAAATGTCGGACAGGGTGGCCAAAATCGGACAGCTGGCGGACGACATACTTAAAACGCTGGAAAAACGGCCCGACAAAGTCAGCGACGTCCGCTTCTTCCTGGAATACTATCTACCGGCGCTCGTTAAGCTGTCGGAGGACTATATTGACGCGGATCAGGCAGGCGACGGCCCAAATGGCGCGGATGCGCGGGCCAGGGAGGGCATATATGAGTTGATGGGGGACATAGAGGCGGTATTTGCGAGGCAGTTGGACGCGTTGACGCATGGTGCGGCGATTGACATCGAAGCCGAAATCAGAGAATTTTCCGTGCTTATGGGAGAGGATGGGCCAGCAGGTGGCAATAGCGCCGGAGGTGGCGGCGGCGGCGACGTCAAAATAGATGGTGGCAGTGGCAGCGGCGACGGCGGTGACGTTATAATAGATGGCGGTAACGGCAGAGGAGGCGACGCTATGATGGATGGCGGCAGCGGCAGCGGCAGCAACGATGCTATGACGGATAGCGGCAGTAATAGCGGCGGAGGTGGCGGCGATGAGTAGATGGTTGTTGTCCGTCCCCACGTCATTTGGGGTTGAGAGCCTCGCCGCCCACGAGATCCGCATGTTGGGCTATGAAACCGAGCGCGTGGAAGACGGGCGCATTTCGTTCTACGGCGACGATCGGGCGATATGCCGCGCGAACCTGTGGCTCCGCACTGCTGAAAGGGTGCAAATCAAGGTTGGCGATTTCGCTGCGGCGAGTTTTGTTGAACTGTTCGATCAGGTCAAAGCGCTGCCGTGGCCGGACTATCTGCCGGCTGACGCGCAATTCCCTGTCAGCGGCCACTGCCTGTCGTCCAAGCTCGGCAGCGTGCCCGACTGCCAGTCTATAATTAAGAAAGCGGTCGTGGAGTCTATGAAGGGCAAATGGAAAACCGAGTGGTTCAAAGAAACCGGCCCTATGTACCGCATCAACTTCAATATAATCCGTGACCGGACTACAATTTATATAGACACCAGCGGGGACGGGCTGCACAAGCGCGGGTACAGGGAGAGCCCCGCTCCCACCCCCATACGAGAGACGCTGGCGGCGGCGCTGGTGGAGCTGTCGCGCTGGCGGCCCGGGATGGCCCTTTGGGATCCATTTTGCGGTTCGGGCACGATAGCTATTGAAGCGGCGATGATAGCCGCGAGGCGCGCGCCCGGCCTGCAGCGCGGGTTCGCGGCGGAGAGCTGGACAACCGCGCCATTTAAATCGTTGTTCGATGAGGAACGGGCAAAGGCGCGCGCTGTGCATGAAAACGCGATGTCCGAACATGCGTCCAGAGGGGTAATGCCAGGTGCTGCGACTGGCGCTTTGGCGGGCGATTCAGTAGGCACTTCGGTAGGCGCTTCGGTAGGCGCTTCGGTAGGTGCTTCGGTAGGCGATTCGGTAGGCGCTACGGTAGGCGCCGCGCCTGACATTGCTGGCCGCCCCGCCGTCCACATAGTCGGGAGCGACCTGTCGAGGCAGTGCGTCCGTGCCGCCCGGCAAAACGCCGCTAAGGCGGGCGTTTCGGACTTGGTTCGTTTTTTCCAAATGGACGCGCGGGACATGGGTCAAGACCATGACCGCCTCGGCGAAATGGGGGTCGGCTTCCCCGAACGCGGTTGTGTCGTGTCGAACCCGCCCTACGGGGAGCGCCACGACGACGCGCGTGAGGCGCTGGAGGCCTGCCGTGAATGGGCGCCCGCCCTGGAAGGCTTTCAGGGCTGGAACTTTTGCATTATCAGCGCCATCGACGATTTCGAGCGCATGATAGGCCGGCGCGCGTCCAAACGCCGCAAGCTCCACAACGGCAAAATAAAATGCCAAGCCTACATGTTCTTTTTTTGATGCCAAAAAAAGAACAAAAAAAAGCACCGGGGGTTTCGATTCCCCCGGACCCCAGGATAAGAAGATTTTTGCATTATTGAAAATAAAAAAGTTAAGCGCGTAAAATTAATTTGTTATGGTGGTTAATATGAATAACAGAGAACGATATTTAAACACACTGTTATATAAGCCGGTCGATCGCCGCCCTCTGGAACCGGGCCATCCTAGGTTATCGACACTGCGGAGATGGCGCACAGAGGGGCTGCCGGAAGGCGCAGATTACTTCAAGCACATCATGGGTCTGCTGCGGATAGATATGGAGTATCCGGAAGCTGTGGATCATCATGTCAACGCGAGGATGCTGCCCATTTTTGAGGAAAAAGTCCTGAGCCATGAAAACGGGCATTATATTGTCCAGGATTGGATGGGCGCCATAACGGAAATATCCGACGACTACGACTATACGTATATTCGGAACGCCATCGATTTCGTCACCCGGAAATGGCACAAGTTCCCTGTCGAAACAAAAGAAGACTGGCAGGAGATGAAAAAAAGATATGACCCGCTCGATCCGTCCAGAATGCCGCAGAGCGCCGACAATTTGGCCACTGTCATGAACGGCAGGGACTATATATCACGTTTCAGCGTAAACGGGCCGTTCTGGCAGTTGCGCGAGTGGATGGGATTTGAAAACCTGTGCGTCGCGTTCATCGAGCAGCCGGGCTTTGTATCCGAAATGATCGACTTCTGGTGTGATTTTGTTTTGCGTTTGTTTGATACGGCGGCGAGTAAAATACCCGTGGACTGCTTTTTTATTTCGGAGGATATGGCGTTTAAGGCCCATTCTATGATCTCCCCCCAAATGACGCGCGAGTTTTTGCTGCCTGTGTATAAAAAATGGGTCGCGGCGGCGGCGAGGCGCGGCGTGCCTTTGATAGACATGGACTCGGATGGTTTTATCGAAGGATTGATCCCCGTGTGGATAGAAGCGGGCATTAATGTATGCAACCCGATCGAAGTGGCGGCGCACAACGATATAGCGCTGTTCAAGGAAAAGTTCGGCGACAGCATCGCCTATCGCGGCGGCGTAGACAAGAGGGCCATTGCCGCCGGGGGGCTGGCCATGGAGTCAGAGGTCCGGCGCGTGACGTCGCCTTTCACACGAAGCGGAGGCCTTATCCCAGGCTGCGACCACGGCGTGCCGCACGATATTTCGTTTGGCAACTTCGTGGCATATACGAAGTTGCTCGCACAACTGACAGGCTGGCTGTGATATAAAGCGCAATAATTGATTCGCACAACTGACAGGTTGGCTGTGATATAAAGCGCAATAATTGATTCGCACAACTGACAGGTTGGCTGTGATATAACGCATTAATAAGCTCACCATACGGAGAGGCGGAGCCGCTGCCGTTTATTACGGGCGGCCCGGCTGCCGCCGCTTATTGCGATGGCGCCCGGCCTCCCAATGTTTCTGTTTTCATATACCGTGTCTGATCCATATGTCTATTCGCCCCACTGGGCGTCGGCGCCGCCCATGTCTTTTGCCCGGATTTCGGAGCGGCGGATCTTGCCGTTTACGGTTTTGGGCAAGGCGTCGATGTATTCGACGACGCGAGGGTATTTGTACGGCGCCGTGATCCTTTTGACATGATCCTGCAGTTCCCGCGTGAGCTCCGGCGAACCGGAATAGCCGTCGGAAAGCACGACTGTGGCCTTTACCGCGAAGCCGCGCTCGGGATCGGGCACGCCGGTAACGGCGCATTCCGTGACTGCCGGATGCTCCAGCAGCACACTCTCAACCTCAAACGGGCCTATGCGGTAGCCGGAGGACTTTATCACGTCGTCCGTCCGCCCGACGTACCACAGCAGCCCCATTTCGTCCTTGTACGCCGTATCGCCGGTATGGTACAAATCGTCGTGCCATATGCTCTTGGTCATTTCCTCGTCGCGATAATAACCCGAGAACATGCCATACGGCTTGCCACCGCCGGCTTCATCCGTGAGGACGCAGATCTCGCCGGTGACGCCCGGCGCCACCTCCCGCCCGTTGTCGTCCGCGATGATCATGCGGTAGCTGGGCGACGGCAGCCCCATCGAGCCCAGCTTGGGCTGCATCCACGGATAGCCCGTCCAGCAACTGAGCGTGGTCTCGGTTTGGCCGAAGCCTTCAAAGATTTTGCAACCGGCGCCCTCCAGCCATACTTTGTACACCTCCGGGTTCAGGGCTTCGCCCGCCGTTGTGCAGTGCCGCAGCGCGGATAGGTCGTACGCCTTCAAGTCCTCTTTTATCAAATAGCGGTACATCGTCGGCGGGGCGCAGAACGTCGTGACCTTGTATTTTGCTATCTTTTCCAGTATGTCAGGCGCTGAAAATTTGTCGAAGTCGTAGGCGAACACGGCGCTGCCCGCCAGCCACTGGCTGTACATTTTCCCCCACAGCGATTTCAGCCAGCCTGTGTCGGAGATGGTAAAATGCAAGCCCCCGTCCTCGCAGCGGTGCCAGAAGCACCCCGTTATGATATGCCCGAGGGGATAGGTGTAGTCGTGCCACACCATTTTGGGATAGCCGGTTGTGCCGGACGAAAAGGCCATCAGCATCATGTCGCTTTTTGCATTGCCGCGCTGGATCGGCGTCTCCGGCGCCGCCTCCCATTGGGCGTCGAAGTCGATCCACTTTTCGCTTGGTGCGGCTATGTTTGCGCCTCCGGCGCCACCGGTACTGCCAGCCCCACCAGCGCCACCAGCGCCACCGGCGACATTGAAAACCGCCAGCTTTTCAAGGCTCGGGCAATTTGCCAGGGCCTCCTCCGTCGCCTGCACGACGCCGAAGCGCGGGGTGGTCAATAGCATTTTTATGGACGCGGCGTTGACCCGGTATTCGATGTCTTTCTTGGTGAGCAGGAACGTGGCGGGGACGGCGACCCCGCCCATCCTGTGGAGCCCCATCAAGACCGGCCAGAAGCGCCAGTCGCGGGACATTGTGAGCATCACCATATCGCCCTTCTTTATGCCCTGTGCGATAAAAAAGTTCGCCGCCTTGACGGAGAGCCTGCGGATTTGTTCATATGTAAAGCGCCTCTCCTCGCCGTCGTTTGATATCCACAGCAACGCGAGCGCGTCGGGCTTTTGTGCAGCCAGCACGTCCAGGCAGTCAAAGGCAAAGTTGAAATCGTCCGGGATGCTCAGCCTGTAATTCTTTTGCAAGTCCTCCAATGTCGCGAAGTCGTCGCGGTGCTTGTTCGTATATTTTTCATATAGGGGCATGTCCGTTCATCCTTTCTTCATTTGCTGTTAGAGCCTAGCCGATGACCACTGCCAGGAACTGGGCGGGGCCCCCGCCCAGCGCCTGCATGGCGTGCGGGATGGATGCGTTGAAATATACGCTGTCGCCCGGTTCCAAGTCGAACTCGGTTTCCGCGATGAAAAACTTCATTCGGCCCGAGACCATCCAGTTCAGCTCCTGCCCTTCGTGGGAGTGCAGGGTCGGCTTGTCGCCCTTGGGTTCGACAGTGACCAAAAAGGGCTCCGCTTTTTTGTCGCGGAAGGTAAAAGCCAGGTGGCTGTATTTGTACGCGGCGCGGCGGTCGATTGCATAGCCCTCGCCATTGCGCACCAGGCACCAATCCGACAGGCGCGGGCTGTCGCCGCTGATCAGGTCAATGACGTCCACCCCCAAAACGCGGGCTGCGTTGTATAGGAACGAGAACGAAAAGTCCTTCCGGCCCGATTCGTAGTCGGCCAATTCCTGCGCGGTCACGCCTGTTTTTTCGCAAAATACATCGGGCGTCATCTCCGCAATGTTTCGCAGAGCGGATAAACGTCGGCCTATGTCTGCCAATTGCTCGGTCATTTGATCATCTCCTTTTTTTTATCGCGATCATAGTCCTTTTCGCGCCAACGAGGCGGAAGCGCGCAAAGTAAAAACGGAAGCTGGCAACGTAAAAAGCAAAAGCGGGTCAAATACGGGCCAATAAAAAAGCCCCCGCCCCAAACGATTATCTATCGCACGGGACGAAAGCTATAAATGCAGCGCTTTCGCTATACCACCCATTCCGCCATACCAGCATATGCGCCCCGCGCCGCGAGAACGGCGCATTAACGGTGGGAAACCGTCGCCACCTA
The DNA here is from genome assembly GCA_009777515.1 of Oscillospiraceae bacterium. Classification (GTDB taxonomy): domain Bacteria; phylum Bacillota; class Clostridia; order WRLR01; family WRLR01; genus WRLR01. Next base: position 16,086 of record WRLR01000040.1, read on the forward strand.
CTAACCCAGAGGTTTTCGGGGCGCTGCTCGGGAGTGATGTTCGTCCATAATATACTGGCGCCGGGTTCCCACTGTCCCCGGCTCACTGTGGCGTTCAATTACGGCTTACTGTCTCCGTCATGGCATTTACCATACATTACAACAGTCAGCCAATGTTTGTCAATACAAATTTTAGCGTGAAATATAACAGAAAGGGCAGAACTGTGGCGCGAGGACCATGTTGTTTTCATGATTATTTGTGCGCAGTTTGTGCATGGTCTTTTATATGATAATATATAAATACAGCATTTTAGGCTATTATTGCCGAGCCGAACCGCGACGCGTCCGTGCGGCAGAGACCATAGAGACCATAGAGACCATAGAGAACATAGAGACCATAGAGAACATAATGATTTCGGGGGTTTAATATGAATAGGGTAGAGAAAGCTTTGATGCACGGCCTTTTTGTCCATCTGCACCACAATATCGACAAGGCGATAGACTTCAACATGTTCAGGCTGTTGAACGAAAAAGTCGCCAAGACATGGCCGGGCCTCGTTTTGGTCGGGCCAGACGCGAATGACGACGCCGGGGTCATAAAAGTGCCGGGCGGGGACGCATATATCGTTGGCAAAATGGAGAGCCACAACTCCCCGTGCGTCGCCAGGCCATACGATTCGGCCGCCACAGGGGCGGGCGGCGCCATGCGCGACGTGGTCGCCATGGGGGGCAGGCCGCTGTTTGCCCTGGATTTTATCGGCACGCGGCCGCTGGAGGAAAGCGTGCTGGTGGGGCCTTGCGGCTTCCAGGGGGAATGCACGTGCGGTAAGTGCGAAGTCATGACCAGCGGCGAGAGAGTCAACCTCATGCTCAAGGGCATAAGGGACATGTGCGATGCCATGGACGTCTTTGTGATTGGCGGCGGGTTCTCCACCTCGTTCAGCGACATCGTGCCGGCCTGCGTGGTGGCGGTCTTCGGCAAACTGGTGACGGAGAAGCCGCTGACAAAGCCGGCAAAAAATATCGGCGACAAGATAATCCTCATCGGGGAGACGGGACGGGACGGCAACGACACCCTATATAGGGCAGGGCTGGTACCGGAAATGCGCCCCGCGCTGGCGCTGTTTGGCGAGGAGAGGGCGACAATGGAGGCCTCGCTGTCGGCGTTTAAAACGGGCAAGATCAACGCCTGCTCGGACTTGGGGGCGGCGGGCATAGGGGCGGCGGTGTGCGAATCGGCTCGGTATGGCGGTTTTGGCGCCAGAGTGGATTTGACCGGGGCCCCGTTGAAGGGCGAGGACATCACGCCCGAGGAAATCCTGATCTGCGAGACGCAGGGCCGTATGCTGATGCAGGTAGGCCCGGGGGACGTAGACGATGTGCTGGGCGCCGTCCGCGCGCATGGCGCCAAGGCCACGGTCATCGGGGAGATTACGGGCGACGATGGCGCCACATTTACCTGCAGGGGCCAAGTGGTCGCATCCATCCCCAACAAGCCGACCGCCGCGCAGTTGGCGGAGCTTGAATAATATTTAAATAATAGGAAATAATACGGTGCGGACGACCGGGGCGGTCGTCCCTACAAACCATGATATTTGCTTCATATGGACGACCGGGGCGGTCGTCCGCTGCCTACGGTCGTCTGCCGCCCCCGTGTTTAATATATGTCGGGGCGGCGCCCGCAAGCGCCGGGGCCGAATTCTTTTGTGTTTATGTGACATATATTGTGATATTGGGTAATTACAGTTATGGACACATTGCAGATTACTGACAAAGAATTTTGGCAGATCGTCAACCTGCTCAAAGGCAGCTACGGGATCAACCTTTCGCAAAAAAAGAACCTTATCGTCGGGAGGCTGCAAAATTACCTGCAACGCAGCCAATACGATTCATTTTCTGAATTTTACGAGCATGTGGTCAACGACAAAACCGGCGAAGCGATCACCTTCCTTATCAACAAACTAACGACCAACTACACGTATTTCCTGCGCGAGACCGAGCACTATGACTTTTTTACATCGACTGTACTGCCGTATATAACCTCTACGGACAAAAACAAGGACATGAGGATATGGAGCGCGGGCTGCTCGTCCGGCGAGGAGGCCTATACCATCGCCATGTACGTCGACGATTATTTCGGGCAGAACAAGCGCGGCTGGGACACAAAAATCCTCGCGACCGACATATCAGAGCGCGTACTTTCGCTGGCCGCAAGCGGGGTCTATATGACGGAGAGCCTCGAGCCGCTAAAAACCGCCTGGCGCGCGTCATACTTCAATACAATCAACAACGAGAGCTCGCAGGTCGTCGAGCGCCTGCGCCGCGAGATAATTTTCCGCAGGTTCAACCTGATGGAGCGAAACCTGCCGTTTAAAAAGAAGTTCCACAACATCTGGTGCCGCAACGTGATGATATATTTTGACATAAAGACAAAAAATGAGCTGGTGGAAAGGTTTTACGACGCGACGGAACCGGGCGGCTATCTTTTTGTCGGCCATTCCGAGTCGATTTCCCGGACGGAAACCCGATACAAGTATGTGAAGCCCGCTATATACAGAAAGGAATAAACTGGAATGAAGGACGTCCGCCGACGCATCAAGGTCCTGATTGTGGACGACTCGCTCCCCTTTCGTAATATGATATGCGCGGAACTGGCGAAGGATAGGGATATAGAAGTCGTCGCACAGGCGTCTGACCCGTATGAAGCGCGACATAAAATTATGCTGTTTGACCCGGACGTCATGGTTCTCGACGTCATTTTGCCGAAAATGGACGGGGTAGAGTTCATCAGGCGCCTGATGGCGCAATATCCGATCCCCGTCATCGTAATCTCGTCTGTCAAGGAATATGTAATAAAAGCGGTGCAGGCGGGGGCGGTGGAGGGCTTGGAAAAGCCGCGCGGGGACGGCGAAAACAGTATATCGTCGTTTATCAAGCAACTGTCCGACAAGATACGGCTCGCCTATTCCGGCGGTCGGATGAACGGCGCCCACGCGTCGGCTGCACAGGGCCAGGCTGTACATGGCCAGGTTGCGCAGGGCTCGTCTGCACTTGGCCAGGCTGCACAGGGCCAAGCTGCGCAGGGTTCGGCTGTGCAGGGTTCGGCAGGCGTCGGGGCTGCGGGCGCCGGCCTGGCGGGGGCGGGCGCGTCGGCAAGAAAATCCGCCATAGAGTTTATTGCCATAGGCGCGTCGACAGGCGGCACCAACGCAATAGCGGACATAATGACAGCGCTGCCTGCCGGGCTGCCCGGCATCATAATAGTCCAGCACATGCCGGCGGATTTTACCGGCATGTTTGCCAAGCGTTTGCACTCTTCGTGCGCCATGTCCGTGTTTGAGGCGAAGTCGGGCGACAGGATACTGCCCAGCACGGCCCTGGTCGCCCCCGGCAGCTACCATTTGAGGATAGCGAAAACGGGCGATTCGTATTCCGTGCTGGTGCAGCCGGGCGACAAGGTCAACGGTCATTGCCCGTCCGTCGACGTCATGTTTTCATCAGCGGCCGAAACGGCCAAGGGCAAGGCCATCGGTGTGCTGCTGACCGGCATGGGGCAGGATGGCGCAAAGGGCTTGCTGGAGATGCGAAAGGCCGGCGCCAAAACCATAGGGCAGGACGAAAAAAGCAGCGTAGTGTACGGGATGCCAAAAGTGGCGTACGATATCGGCGCCGTGGGCTATCAGCTCCCGCTCAACCAAATTGCGTCGCGCATTATCGCTCTTTTGTAATACGCCATTTACAAATTACGCGAAATGTGATAATTTTAACCAAAATACGCATGATGATTGTTGGACGCGAGAGAAGGTGTCAAATTATATGGTCGGAGAGGCGACGGATAATAATGTCGTTACGATTTCCGGGAGAGTAGCGACGGATTTAAAATACAGCCATGAAATATACGGCGAAGGTTTTTACCAATTCATCCTAGAAGCGCCCAGGCTATCCGACAGCAGCGACAGCATCTCCGTTACAATATCGGAGCGGCTGATTGGCGCTAGGGAGCTGTCGCCCGGCGCCCTAGTCAATATTGAAGGCCAGTTCCGATCATATAACAGCTTCGGGGACAGCGGCAACAAGCTGCTGCTCACCGTCTTTGCCCGTGAGTTGAGCTTCACCGACGACGAAAACCAGATCCGCAATTCCAATAAAATATTTCTGAACGGCTTTATCTGTAAGAAGCCGATATACCGCAGCACCCCTTTTGGCCGCGAGATCACGGATCTCCTGATTGCGGTCAACAGGGCATATAACAAGTCGGACTACATTCCCTGCATTTCGTGGGGAAGGAACGCCCGTTTCTGTTCCAGCCTTAATGTGGGGGACAACATAAAAATATGGGGGCGCATCCAGAGCAGGGCATACCAGAAAAAAATGCCGGACGGGTCGGCTGTGTCGCGCGTCGCGTATGAGGTCTCGCTTTCCAAGCTGGAGATAGCGGACGCGAAAAGGCCGGGCAGCGAAGCGGCTTTAGGCGCGGGTGCAGGCGCGAGCGTAGGTGCGAGCGTGGGTGCAGACGCGAGCGTGGGTGCGAGCATGGTCGCGGAAGCGGCTGTGGCGGAAGCTGCGGCAAATGTGGCCGCCCCCGCTGTAGTGGCTGCTGTGTCTAATGTTTCCGATCCCGCTGCAGTTACTGCAGTGGCTGCTGTGGATGCTATGGCGAATGTCGTAGATTCTGCAGTGGTAACGGCAATGGCTAATGAGGCATCTTCCGCTGCGGCAAATACGGCGTCTTCCGAAGCGGCTGTGCATGAGGCCGCGCCAACGGGAACGGTTGTGCCGTCACCGGTGACAACGGGCATGGCAGCGCCATTCGCCACGCCAGTCGCCGTTCCAATGGTTGCTCCAATGGCTGCGCCAATCGCCGCTCCGGCGTTTGAGGCCGCGCCAAAAGCCACGCCCGGCGGCGGCGAGTACCAGCCTGTGCGCCCGGCCCAGGCCGAGGGCGCCAGCGAAGCCAAGGCGCCGCAACTGGAGAGTGATTTCAACCATCTGCCGCGCCCGGCGACACAGTCTTAAACGAAATAAAAAAATTACGTTGTATGGGGGTGGTTCACATGATAAAGGTTTTTTACGGCGAGAAAGGCATGGGCAAGTCCAAGATGATGGTGGATTTGGCCAATGATCACGTGGACAGGCAAGACGGCGATGTCGTATTTGTCGACGACAGCAACGATTTGATGCTAAAGCTAAAACATAAAATCCGCTTCACGGATGTTTCGATATACCCAGTCAGCGGCGCCGACCAATTTTTATCTTTCCTTTGCGGCATCATATCCCAAAACTATGATATCGAGAGCATTTTTATCGACGGCCTTACATATATCGTGAAAGAGGATATCAATGCCCTTGAAAATTTTTTCAACCATATCTCATCTTTAATGGAAAAATACGAAATCCACTTCATTTTCAGCATCAACGGCAAGCCCGAAACAATGCCGGCATACTTAAAGGCGTATATTTAAAACTTTACATGCATACAACATTGATCGCCAAAGTAGCTATCGCAAAAACTACGCGCGGCTATGATCGCGAGTATTTCTATGCTGTCCCGGAGCGCCTGTCGGGCCGCGCCGCTGCGGGGTGCGGGGCGATAGTCCCGTTCGGTGCGAAGAACGCCGAACGCAGCGCGATCATATTGTCGGTTCACGCGCAAGAGGGCGAAAGTTTCCCGCCCAAGCCATATACAGCGTTAAAATTGATCGTTTCGATATTGGGCGACGCGCCGATGCTGCTGGACAAAGATATCGAGCTTGCGTCGCGGATGAGGGAAAAATACCGCTGCACGTGGTTTGACGCGTTCTCGTGCATGCTGCCGCCCGGATGGGCGCGCAGGGCGGGCGGCGCCAAAAAGATCAAGGGCGTAAAGGCCGCGCTGCCGGCTGACGAGATTAGGGCAGCCATCGGCGCGCTGCGGGTGAACCGCGCGCAGCAGATACGCGTATTGGAGCGGATGCTCGCCAACATTCATTGGGCGTCGGGCGGGGTCCCCGCCAGGGAGCTGGCTGCGGACGCCGGGGTAACGCCGTCTGTAGTCGATACGTTGATAAAAAAAGGCTATTTGGCCCGGATAGATTTGGAAGCGGGTGCAGACGGCGCGGGTGCGGACAGCGTGGGTGCAGGCGCAGATACGGGCGCTGCTATGGGCGCGGGTACTGGCGCGGGCGCGAGCGTAGAAACTTCAATAGGCGCGAACGCAGAAATTTCAACGGGCGCAGACGCGGGGTTCACGCTAACCGGCGAGCAAAACAGGGCGCTGTCCGCACTGACAAACAGGTCCGACGAGCGCAAGTTCTCCGAAACGCTAATTTACGGCGTTACGGGCAGCGGCAAGACCGAAATCTATATACGACTCGTCAGCCATATTATATCCATGGGGCGCAAGGCCATCGTGCTCGTTCCGGAAATATCGCTGACGCCCCAAATGATGCGGATGTTCACCGGCCATTTCGGTAGCGGCATAGCCATTTTCCACAGCAGGCTGTCGGAATTGGAGCGCAGGGCGCAATGGGCGCTCGTCCGCAGCGGCGCCGCCGGTGTCGCCCTCGGGGCGCGCTCCGCCGTTTTCGCGCCGTTCGATAAACTCGGCGCGATTATCATTGACGAGGAGCATGAGTCGTCGTACAAATCGGAAATGTCGCCGCGCTACCATACCGCAGACATAGCCAAAATGCGCTGCGAGAGCCACGGTGCGCTGCTGGTGTACGGCTCCGCGACGCCCTCCGTCGAGCTTTTTTACCGGGCGCGGCGAGGCCTTTGCGATCTATTGACACTTAAAGAGCGCGCGAACCGCAGGCCGCTGCCTGATGTGCATATAGCGGACATGCGCGATGAGCTCAAAAGCGGCAACAGGGGCATGTTCAGCCGCAGGCTGTCGAACGAGCTGTACAATGCGCTTGCGGATGAAAAACAGGCGATCCTCTTTCTCAACCGTCGCGGCTATTCGTCGTTTCTGTTGTGCCACGCCTGTGGCTATATTGTGTCATGCCGTGACTGCAGCGTTTCGTTTACATACCACCGCGAAAACAACCGCCTGGTCTGCCACTACTGCGGGATGACCGTGCCCATGCCGCGCCAGTGCCCGCTCTGCCGGAGCGCCGATATAAGCGGGTTCGGCGCTGGGACGGAAAAGGTCGAGCAGGAGGTGCGGCGGCTGTTTCCGGAATGCCGCGTCCTTCGCATGGATCGCGATACGGCAGTCGGCAAGGACGCCTACTCAAGGATACTGAACGCTTTTCGGGACGGCGCCGCCGATGTCCTGATCGGCACCCAGATGATCGCAAAGGGGCACGATTTCCCCAATGTCACCATCGTGGGTGTGCTGGCGGCGGACTCTATATTGAATTTCGCGGATTTTCGGGCGACCGAGCGGACGTTCCAACTGTTGACGCAGGTTTCGGGTCGCTCGGGCAGGGGCGAGGCCGCCGGGCGCGTCGTCATACAGACGTACAACCCGGACCATTTCAGCGTCGCGGCTGCGAAGGAGCACGACTACATGGGCTTTTACAGGCAGGAGATGACGGCCCGGCAGGCGTTGCGCTACCCGCCGTTCATGCAGATCGGCGTGTTCGTCCTGAGCGGGCTGGACGACGCCCGCGTCTACGCGTCGGCCAACGCGCTGTTCCAGGCGCTGAAAGATGAGTCGGTCGTCGGCGGCGCAAATGGGTTTACGATACTTAGCCCCGCCCGGCCCCCGCACGCAAAAATAAAAGAGATGTACCGCTGGCGCATTATATTGAAGCACAGGGATGCGGGGGCGCTGGAGTTTATCGCGAGGCGCGTAGCCGAATCATTTTACAGCGGCAAAAAAAACAAGGGCGTCGATTTAGTTTTTGATATAAATCCGTTCTCCATGCTATAATTATTCAAAGGGGACATCTAAATGGCGCTCAGGAAAATACATAAAAATGGGGAAGCGGCGCTTAGAAAAAAGGCGAAGCCCGTAGCAAAGTTCGACAGCCGCCTCGCGGTCTTGGTGGACGACATGAAAGAGACGCTCAAGGACGCGAACGGGATCGGGCTTGCAGCCCCGCAGGTCGGGGTGCTCAAGCGCATCATAGTGATTAACGCGGGCGTCGGAGGCGACGAGGCGGAGACCGCTGATTTTATTGAACTCATAAACCCTGTTATATCCGAACGCGTCGGCGAGCAAGTCTATTACGAAGGCTGCCTGAGCTATCCGGGCTACTACGGCAATGTCGGTCGCCCGCAGTCGCTGATTGTCCGCGCGTTCAACAGCAAGGGCGAGCCGATCGAATACGCGGCGACGGGGCTGTTTGCCGTGGCGTGCTGCCATGAGGCGGATCATCTTGAGGGCGAGATGTTTATGCCCAAAGTCAAGGGGCCGCTGTACACGCTGGAAGAAGTAAAGGCTCTGCGCGAAAAAGCGGAGTCGGACAAAGCCGCTGGCAAAACCGTAAGCAATGCCGGCGGCGGGCCCGACGATGGCGCCATGTTGCGTATAAATGTCTGATTGCATTCATTTGTAAATTGCGAGGAGGGGCTGGCCATCTGCTGCATATTGTTTATGGGCACGCCGGATTTTGCGGCGCCGTGCTTGAAAATGCTGATCGAGGAAGGTTACGAGCTGGCCGCAGCCGTGACGCAGCCCGACAGGCCCAAGGGCCGGGGCGGCAGGCTGTCCCCGCCCATTGTCAAGGAAATAGCGCAAAGCGCCGGCATCCGCGTGCTGCAGCCGGAGAGTCCGGCCGACATATGCGGCGAGATCGAGGCTATGGGCATTGACATCTGCGTCACCGCCGCCTACGGGCGGATCCTCAAAAAGAGGTTTTTGAAGATCCCGCGCCTCGGCACTGTCAACGTACACGCGTCGCTACTGCCAAGGTACAGGGGCCCGTCGCCGATTCACATGGCCCTGCTCAACGGCGACGCGGAGACGGGTGTCACGACGATGCTCACCGATGCAGGCGTGGACACGGGGCCGATCCTTATGAGCGAGAGCATGCCGATTGGCGGGGGCATGTATTTCTCCGAGCTGCACGACGCCCTGGCCGAACTGGGCGCGTCTGTCTTGAAAAAGACGATCCCCGCGATGCTCTCGGGCGACATTGCGCCCATGCCGCAGGACGGCAGCCGCGCCAGCCGCGCCCCGATCATTCAAAAGGGCGACGGGGAGCTGGATTTTTCGAACAGCGCCGAAAGGCTGGTAAACACTGTCAGGGCGTTTTCCGTCTGGCCGGGTGCGACGGCCGATATAGGGGGCAGAAGGATAAAGGTGCACAGGGCGTTTAATGGCGGAAGCTCGAAAGGTATTGCCGCCCCTGGCATTGCCGACGCAAACGCCAACGCAACCGCCCCAGGCGCCGCCCAAAGCGCCGCCCAAAGCGACACCTCTGGCATTGCCGACGCCAACGCGGGCGCCGCGACGGGGTCCGTCGTCCGTGTCAACCGCGACGCGCTGTCGATCCTGTGCGGCGACGGCAATCTGTTCAACATCACCCGTCTGCAGTTTGAAAACGGGCGCGCCATGGACATATCGGAGTGCTGGCACAATCTATAGCCGATCGGTGAAATAACTCTTTATCAACCCAAAAAATTCCCTTGAATAGCTGCTGAGCAAAATACTGCGCGGCGTCCTTGCAGCGACGAAGTGCGGCTCTAAACCGACGCGCCTCGCGAGCATAGCCGTGCGGAATATATGGAACTCGCTGGTCACTATGGTGACGGGGTATGGCTCGTCGCCGACCGTTAGCAATTCCAGTGTGTTGATCAGGTTTTCAAACGTGTTGTGGGAGTTGTCTTCCATTAAAATGCGATCCGCGCTCAACCCCTGGGAGACGAGGTAATCGCGCATCGCGGCAGCCTCGCTGACGGGTTCGTCCAGTCCCTGCCCGCCGCTGACGATCACCCGCGCCTCCGGATTCGCGTTTGCGTGCGCGAGCCCAGCGGTCAGCCTGCTGTGCAGCGTGGCCGAGAGCCCGTCTTCAGAAACATGCGCGCCTAGGATAATTATCTCGGGCGTGGGCGGTGCGGCGCCTGGGAACGAGGCGACTACTAAGTTGAGCTCCACGATGATGAAGAAGGCGGCAAACGCCGACAGCACCAGCCGCGCGACGCGCCATTGCGGGCTTTGACGCAGCTTTTCGAGCAGGGGCCTGCGCCGTGCGGCGCAATACGCAACAATAACCGATATGGGCAACATGATAAATGCCGACACAGTCATAAAAGCAAAGCTAATTGAAGAGCGCCCCGTAAATAGGCCAATCAGATTCACGGGGCTGACATGCACAACAAAGAAGATAAAATTAAGCAGCCCGACAACAGTCCACCCCGCAAACAGCACCCAATCGGCGATCAGAGCCAAAACCCTTAAAAGGGCCGCCCTTTTCAGAGCGGATGTACCTTCGGCTGTTTTATTCCCGCTTCTGCGTCTGTTTGTCGTCCTTGGCATCATTATATCTTCCAGGCGGTTTTTGTATAAATGCATTCGCGCAGCCCGCATACTGGCAAGCCATCCAGCCTGCCCGTCTGCGAATCTTAACCCATGCGTACATGATATCCCATAATTTTATATTTGTACACGCGTTGGCGCTGTATCTGCGCGGGCCTATTTTACGCCGCAGTTACCAATTAGGGCAATAGCGGCAATATAACGGGGTATATTATAGATATCAAATTGCATATGAATGGGGTATTAATTTGAACAGCCCGAATGAAAATGCTGCACATGAACCTTATGCGCAGGCGCCAAACCTGCCGCGCCCCCGCGTCGATAAAATATTAGAGCGGGCGGCCCAGTGCAAGCTTGTTTATGTGATTGCGGGCGCCGGCTACGGCAAGACCCAGGCCGTGCGCCAGTACATCGAACAGCAGCCGGGCGCGGTGGTCCGATGGATACAGTTGACCGAAAGCGACAATGTCGGCTCGCGCTATTGGGAGAACCTGGTGTACAACGTCTCGTTTGACAATCCGGGCCTGGCCGAAAGCCTGCGCGGGTTCGGATTCCCGGAGACGCCCGCCCGCTTCAACCAATTTGCCTCGATTTTAAAGCAATCGGAGCACCGCTCGAATAAAACATTCCTCGTATTGGACGATTTTCACCTGATACACTCCGAACAGGCGCTGACGTTCGCGGAACGCTGCGCCTATCTGCAGATACCGGGAGCCTGCGTTATTATTATCTCCCGGAAAGAGCCGGAGATCAACGCCGTCTCGCTGTTCGCCAAAGGGCAAGTAAGCATTGTCACAGAAGACGAGCTGCGCTTTACCGACAGCGAAATCGCGGACTTTTTGGTCCAGCGCAACGTCCGGTTCTCCGCCAAAATCCTCCCGCAGCTCATCGAAGCCACGCAGGGCTGGGCGTTCGCCATCCTTTTGCTGTCGCTGGCGCTTAAACGCTCGCCTTCAGGCCTTGGCTTCGCCGTTGACGCCATGAAGCAAAACGTCTTCAAGCTGATGGAAATGGAGGCGTTCAGCAATTTCCCCGACCATATTAAAAAGACTTTAGTCAAGCTTTCGCTGGTATCCAACCTGCCGCTTTCCATATTGCAAAGCCTATTTTCGGGCGAAGGGCTATTTCGCGATGCGCCCCAAATAGCGTCGTTCGTATGGTTCGACAGCTTTACGGGCGAGGGCAGGGTGCACCCGCTCTTCTGGGAATTCCTGCGCAGCAAAAGCGATCTCCTGTCCCCCGAAGAGGCGCGCGGCGCTTACCTGCAGGCGGCCGAGTGGTGCTCGGAAAACGGCTTTTATATGGATGCCGTGAACTATTTTGCAAAGTCGCGCCAATACGGGCGGGTGATGGAGATTTTAAGATCCTATCCGTTCAGGCTGCCTTATGACACATGCGCGTATTTTTTGAGCATCGTCGACGATATAGACCAGGAGGGCGCGGAGCATGGCGACCCGACCGTGGAGATGCTGAAGAACCGGTTCGTCCCCATCCTGCTGCTGGGGACGGGCGATTACGCCGGCGCCAACGAAAGGACGCTTAAAATCATCGACGAGTACGAGCAGTCGGCCTTGCCCTTCGCTCCGAATATCCTTGAAACCGCTTATAATAACCTGGCTTATATAGACATATACAACTGCACGGTCACGCACCGATATGAGTTTGTGGAATATATGAGAAAGGCGCTGGAGTACCATGAGGCTGTCACCATCCCATTGACGTCCGTCACCGGTCGGTACGCCGTCGCGGACCTCCGGTCGTTTGCCTGCCTCGTAGGGGAGGGCGCGGACATCTCGGAGTTTGACAAGTTTTTGGAAACGGTGAGGCAGACGGAGGCGTATATAGCAAAAACGCCCCATTGCATGTACTACGGCTATTACGAGCTGACCGCCTGCGAGCTGGAATTTTACAAGAACAGGCCGGAGTCGGCAAAGCAGCGCGCGCACAGGGCCATGGAGATGGCGCGCGACAAAAAGCAGTACAGTATAGAGGCGATGGCGGCGAATTTTTTGCTGCGCGTCTCGATGCAGGAGGGCAATTACTCGCTGGCCAGGGAAATACTGCGGCAGTTGCGCGGCCATTTGGAGAACCCGGTTTTTTGGAACAGCCACCTGCTCCACGACTTGTTCACCGGGTATTTCTACGCACAGATAGGCATGCCGGCTTTGGCGCCCCAATGGCTGTATTTGGACGAAAAGGGCCTTACCTCCGAAATACATATCCCCGTTATGGAACTGATTGTGTGCGTATGCAATTATTTGGCGAAGAAAGAGTTCGATCAGGCTTTAGCGGTACTGCGCAGCCACAGCCCGAGGGCGCCGCACGAGCGGTTCGCGCTGAGCGAGCTGACATTCGCCCTGCTGGAGGCGGTAGCCAGGATCAATACGGGCGACGAGGCAGGGGCGCTGTGCGATTTCGAAAGGGCATATGCCCTTTCTTACGGCGGCGTGTTTGAAATGCCGTTCATAGAGCGCGGGAGGCAAATACAGAATTTGATAAATGCCGCGCTAAAACATAAGGACTGCCAAATCCCCGCCGAATGGATGAGGATGATAGGGCGCAAGGCGATCATATACGCAAAAAAAACGGACGTGATAAAGAGCGCGTACAAAACGGACGAAAAATTGGACGAAACGATACCGCTGTCTGAACGGGAACAGTCCGTCCTGTGCGATTTGTACCACGGCCTCTCGCGCGAGGAAATAGCCACCAACCAATTTTTGTCCGTCAATACGGTCAAAAAAACGCTCCAGTCGATATTTTTCAAGCTGGAGGCGAGCAACAGCGTCGACGCCATCCGCATTGCCATAGAGAACAAATTGATAAAATAATGTGCACGCAAGATACATCGTATTCGGCGCGATAAATCGTATTCGGTGCAATACATCGTATTCGGCGCGATATACGTCTACAACGTAGCCGGGACATCGCGCCCTACAACGTAGCCGGGACATCGCGCCCTACGGCGTCATTTATATGTTTTATGTTTCGCCGTTTATGGTGACTTGGCACATTTTCATTGTGAGCAGCGCGGCCTTGTGGCTCTCTTCGGTCACTCCGGCGCAGCATCGGGCATCGACGCAGATCGGCGTTTCCGGCAGCCTGGCCTTGAGTATGAGCGCGTTGGAGACGACGCATATATCCGTGCACAGGCCGCACAGCTCGATTTCGTCATACCCGCCGCCGGCCACAGCCTCAGCTAGTTCCAAAGAACCAAAGGTCGGCTTATTAATAATGCCATCGCCGCCCTCGGTCGGCTTATTAATAATGCCATCGCCGCCCTCGGTCGGCTTATCTAATATATACATGCCGCCCTCGGTCGGCTTGTCGAATATGTCCCCACCGCCCGCGCCCTGCTCTGCGTTTATACCACCGCCCAGCCCGGCGGCCAAGCCGTGCCCATCCGTGCCTATAATGCAATGCGCAATAGGCAAAAACCTGCCTTCCTGCGTCGCCATATAGTCGTCGGTGTGCGTGTCCCGCGTGAACAGCACACTGTCGCCGCGCCGCCGGTATTCGTCGATTTTGGCTTTAACGCTTGGCACGATGGCCTGCGCCTGCGGCGTGCCCAGCGAGCCTGTGATAAAATCATTTTGCATGTCGACGACGATCAACAATTTTTTCATATACACCATCTCCTATACGTCATGTACGCATGGTTACGTACGTTAACACTCCACGAGAGCGGCGGTATGGGCCGCCCTTACAAATATATCATTGTGCCGGGCGTTTGACAAAATCCATACGGCCGGTGTATCATCAAAACCGCATATTTCGCGCAGTGGGGGGCCGGTCCAACTTGAACGGGGTATTGAACCTGATAAAGCCGCCGGGCATGACGTCTTTTGACGCAGTCGCGTGGACGAGGCGCATTTTAAATGTAAAAAAGGCGGGGCACTGCGGGGCGCTCGATCCGGACGCCGCCGGGGTTCTGCCGGTGTGCGTCGGGCCGGCGACGGGCGCCGCCGGGTTTTTCGCCGATTCCGATAAATCGTACCGCGTCGAGGCGATTGCGGGGCTTTTGACAGACACTCTGGACACATCCGGCACGATACTCGACAGGGGCGAGGCCGCCATGCCGGAACGGGGGCGCTTCGAAGCCGCCCTTGGCGCGTTTGTCGGCGATAGCGAGCAAACGCCGCCAATGTACTCGGCAGTCAAGATAAACGGGCAAAAGCTGTACAAGCTGGCGCGAAAAGGCGTCGAGGTCGAGCGCTCCCCGCGCCCCGTCTCGATCTATGCCCTCAATACAGTATATTACGGCGCCGACAGGGTCATATTTGATGTCCAATGCTCAAAAGGCACATATGTCCGCTCGCTCTGCGCTGATATCGGGACGCGCCTGGGAATGTATCTTTGCATGTCGTTCCTGTTGCGGACGTCCTCGGCAGGGCTGTTGCTAAATGACGCGCGCACAATGGAAGAGATCAAAGCATGCGCTGGCCTGGGCGATGCCCACAGCATGCTGATCCCCACCGACCGTATGCTCAGCATGTATCCGGCCATTGATTTGACCGATAGCCAGTACAAGTTATTTATTAACGGCGCGGCGGTTAGGCAGGACATTCAAAGCGACAGCAGCCAGCTCGCGGGCGGACGCGAAAATGATGTCTATAGGGTTTATCGGGGCGATAGGTTCTTAGGGCTGGGCGCGTTGTCGGCTGATAATTTCAGCGGCACTGTTTTGCGTGTAAAAAAGTTTTTGAGCTGACTGACGGTTGTGGGCTGACAATCGGCTAGTCTGGGCTAGTCTGATAGATTAATGGGGGGCGCCGCATAAACATGTACCCACATCGCTTGATCGACAATATTTATGCATTTCCGGATAGTTGCCAATGCCAATGCCAATGCCAATGCATTAGCTTCTCGCAAACGCAGCGCGGCGAAAATTGGGATGTGGCGAAGGCGCCTGTGCGCGACCCATTTTACGGTTTTCGGAACACGGTGATCACGGTCGGCAATTTTGACGGCATGCATCTTGGCCACATGCGGCTGATTGGCGTACTGACCAGGCGCGCGGCAGAACTGGGCGCCCGGGCGTTGGTGTACACATTTGACGACCACCCCAAAAATGTGCTGGACGGCGGCGGGAGCGTCAAAATGCTGACTGACATGCGGGCAAAGAGGTCATTGCTGTCCCGCACCGCCGTGGACGGGCTGTTTTTTGAGCGGTTCGACAGGGCATTCGCCTCGCTCGGGCCGGAGGAGTTTATCGCAAAGGTGTTCGTAGGGGCGTTTTCCGTCCGGCTCGTGGTCGTCGGGAGCGATTTCCGGTTTGGGCGCACAGGGGGCGGCGA
>WRLR01000041.1 GCA_009777515.1 Oscillospiraceae bacterium
AGAGGCTGTGTGGAAAATTTTCATCTGAAATGATTCTCTCAGGATTATCTAGGGCCTGCTGTGTTAACGCAGAGGCTAACAGGTATGTTTCTAGTTACAATGATGCGGCTGTCATTAAAATCGGCAAGCTTTTTGGCATTGACTTCAGGAAAAAGAACCGTACACTGGCTGAGATAAAAAATATTATCGCAAATTCCAAATTGAGATAAATTTCGCAATATAATTCTGTATACAAACGCCCCTGCAAAGCCAGTAATATACGCGCTTGCAAGGGTGTTTTCCATTTTTTAGGTGTTAAAGTCAGGATATGGTATGTTTGAATAAAAAAGGCGGATAATATTATTATTGAATTTTTATCGTTGGTTTTTTATGCACATTTATTTTGAGTTTTGCACATGCCATTTTCATTTATGCCATTTATTTTTTCTGTTTTAACTATGAATTTGACCTTTGGGTGCCGATGATTCCCGCATATACTATCTTTAATACTGTTATCTTTGTTGTCCATGATCTGGATAGTTCCATTTTGTCTCAATATGTTATGTTAGCTGTTATGATAGAATAGTTTTTATCCGGCTCAATTTGACACATACCTTTTTATGATGTATTTTCAGTTTTATGCACTGAGGGTATCGAATGGGTAATCGACAGATTTCTGGAATTCCTTGATGAGTAATTTGAAAATGTTCATAGAAAATGATTCGAGATATATATTTTCGGAGGTTATTATGGATTTAGATGGAATGATTCAAATGACAACGCGCGTGAACGATGTGTATGGCCTAAAACCGTTTGACAAAGACTATATGTTTTACTTTGACGAAACAAACAATATTCGCAAATTTCTATTAACGCCTTCAAAAGTCCCAAGAGTAAACGAGCCAAGAGGTCTTCATGCGGATTTCATCCTTGGAGGTGTGTGTTTTAAAAATGCTCCTTGTTGCGATGACCTATTTGACTTTTATAAAAGTAAGCATATTGTAAAGGAATTAAAATCAAGGCATCTATTTAAACATAACCAGGATAGTTTTCAATACGATTTCAGCGGAGAAAGAGTAACAGCTCTATTCGACTGGTTTGAAAAGAATCAAGATGTATATTTGCATTATGCGATAGTGAATAACCTTTATTTTGCATTGGTAGATATAGTGGATAGTCTGCCTGATACTTGGTTGCATATGTATAAATTCCACTTTGAACTTAAAGACGCTTTGTATAGGGTATGTAAGCTTTATCAAGAGGATATTTTAGAATTGCTGTGCCGTTACGAATATCCAAATATCTCAAGAGAGAACCTGCGAAATTTCGCTCAAAAAATAAGTGATATAATAGATGATGCCGATATTCGTGATGATTTCTATGCCGAGGCACTTAGGCAGATGCTAAAGACAGTTAATAAAATAACAGAAATGCCCTTTATTGTCGATAATAAATCGTTTGTGCTTCAAGATGGCTACTCGGCAATATATACAGAAAGGATGACGACATTTAGAGAGTCCATCTTGGTTTTTGATAAGGAACCAGAAGTACTCAAGAGTTTTATAAAAACAAGTTTTTTGAGCGAGCTTCCTAATTGTTCATTTGTGGACTCCGCTATGGAGAAGTTCATTCAAATTTCAGATTGCATCATTGCCTGCTTATCGAAAACCTATCAATTCCTTGACAGTTTTTATATCGAAGAAATTGCCAGCATGAAAGTCGAAGTAGCTTTGAAGAATAATCTGCGAAGATTGAAATCCTTGATCAACCGTAGTGATAATAAAAACAGATTGCTTATCATGAATTTAAATGCAAGGAGTCTAACTCAAGAGAGATATGAGAAATTGGCCATTATTTGCGATAAGTAATTGTCTATCTGTATTGTAACACAAACGATAAGTTAATAGTTTTATGATATCAGAGATTACTGAGAGGATCTTTTATTAACAATGATCGACATTGTTGTGTGTGGTTGACGGTCATAAATAAAAAGATTCAACAACTATATTGTACAAAAATGCACGTTTTCTACGACATTATTGTCTGTATACAGTTTATGTGAACTGTTACAAATAGATTAAGCATAGCAGAGGATGTTAAACGGCATGGACAAATAAACACTTTTTGCGCATTATCGGAAGTAGAATATGAATGTGTCGAGAAAATTCCGCTCCATGTAAAAACCCCACAGCCGCAAGGCTTGTGGGGCTTTTTGCTAAGCTGGTGGTCAGACTCGAACTGACGACCTGCTGATTACGAATCAGCTGCACTACCGGCTGTGCTACACCAGCCCGGCCAACGAACAGGCGACCAGAATATTATATAAAAATCAACGTCATTGTCAATAGCCAGGTTTACCGAGCAGACGGAACATGTTAGCCTTATAGAACTCGACGCCCGGCTGATCGAATGGGTTCACGCCCAGCAGATAGCCGCTCAATGCGCATGCCCATTCAAAGAAATATACGGCTGCGCCGAAGCTGGCGGCGTCAAGGGCGGGCAGGCCGACTATGAGGTTGGGCGCGCCGCCCTCCATATGAGCCTCATATGTACCTTTCGCGGCCATTTTGTTGACATAGTCAACTTCGCGCCCGGCCAGGAAGTTCAAACCGTCCATATCTGTTTCAAGCTCTTTTATCGAGATGTTCCGCTTTGGCTTGTCCACGGACAGCGTCGTCTCGAACAGGTTGCGCATCCCGTCCTGGATGTACTGGCCCATTGAATGCAGATCGCTGGTAAAGTCGACCGAAGCGGGAAAAATCCCTTTGTGGTCCTTGCCCTCGCTCTCCCCGTAGAGCTGTTTCCACCATTCGTTGAAGTAGTGCAGGTTGGGCTCGTAATTCACCAAAATCTCCGTCGTGAAGCCCTTCCGTAACAGCGCGTTCCTGACCATGGCGTACATGGCGGCTGGGCTGTCTGCCGCTATGGGGCCTGCGCAAACGCGGGCCATATCGCCGGCGCCCGCCATCATCGTGTCGATATCTATGCCCGCCGCAGCCAGCGGGAGCAGCCCGACCGCTGTGAGCACCGAATAGCGCCCCCCGACGTCGTCGGGGACGACAAATGTTTCGTAGCCCTCCGTATCAGCAAGGCTTTTCAGCGCGCCCCGGCTCTTGTCGGTGGTCGCGTAAATGCGCTTGGCTGCGCCCTCGCGCCCATATTTATTTATCGCGAACTCCTTCAGCACCCGAAAGGCGATGGCTGGTTCTGTCGTTGTGCCCGATTTTGAAATGACGTTGATGGAAAAGTCGCGATCCTCAAGGACGTCCAGCACGTCCGTCAAGTATGGGGCGCTGAGGCTGTTGCCCGCGAACAGCAATTGGGCGCCGCCGCGCGCGCTTTTGCCGAGCATGCCGGCAAAGTTGTGCGAGAGCGCCTCGAAGCCGGCGCGTGCTCCCAAATACGACCCGCCAATGCCGACCACCACGAGTATGTCGGAATCGTCCCGGATGGCATTTGCGCACGCCTTTATCTTTTCGAATTCAGCCCTATCGTATTTTTCCGGCAGGTCCACCCAGCCCAAAAAATCCGCGCCGGGTCCCGTGCGGCCCGCAATCATGCCGCCGGCGAGCTTGGCATACGGTTCGAGATAAGCCAGCTCGTTTTCGGAAATAAACGGGAGCGCCCCCCGATAATCAAAACTGATATAAGCCATTTTTTTGCCCTTTCCAGCGCCTTTGCGCTTGTATATAAATATAGCACATTATAGGCGGCGGCTAACATTAATTTTCGAAAAATTGACCGCCTCGCACCGGCAATGGTAACATACTTGCATGGACATACATTATAGCATGGACTGCATAAGGCCGACGCGGCTGGAAATCGATTTAGATTGCCTTGCCGAAAACATCCGGCTGATAAGGGGATCGACGCGCGCTAGCGCCGCGATATGCGCCTCGATGAAAGCTAACGCCTACGGCCACGGCGCTGCGACCGTTGCCAGGACAGCGTTGGAATGCGGCGCTGACTGGCTGTCCGTCGCCATCCTGGACGAAGCCATCGAGCTGCGCAGGTCGGGGATAGACGCACCTGTGCTGATCCTCGGCTCGCTGGAGCGGGGCAGGGCTGGCGAGGTGGCATTGCACAGGCTCGCCCAGTCCATCAGCACCCTTGCCGAAGCCCGCGAGCTGTCCGAGGCCGCGCTCCGCGCCGGGGCGCCGGTGGCGATCCATATTAAAGTCGACACGGGCATGGGCAGGCTGGGGTTCGTGTGCGGCCACCCTTCGTTTTACAGCGACATATTGGCGTGCGCGGCCCTGCCCGGCATACGCGCCGAGGGCATTTTTACCCACTTCGCGACGGCTGACGAACCGGACGCTTCGTTTACGAACACGCAGCTCGGCTTATTCAATGCAGCGTGTTCGGAGCTTGGGCGGCGGGGCGCGCCCATGCCGATCCGCCATTGCTCGAACAGCGCCGCAATCAGCGGTTTTCCCGGCGCGCACATGGACATGGTGCGGCCCGGCATAGCGTTGTATGGTGGGGCCGGCGAGTTTGCGGGCAGCCACCACCGCAATATGCCCCTGCAGGGGGTCATGTCGCTAAAGACGCGCATTACATTGCTGAAGGACGTCGCGCCAGGCGTAAGTGTTGGCTACGGCAGGCGGTTTACAGCGCAAAGGGCCACGAAAATCGCAGCGCTCCCATTGGGATATGGCGACGGGTACAGCAGGGGGCTGTCCAATGGGAAGGGGCAAGTATTGATCCGGGGGCGGCGGGCCCCCGTGGCCGGGATCATCTGCATGGATCAATGCATGGTCGACGTCACGGACGTCGAAGGCGCCGCAATCGGCGACGAGGCCGTACTTTTTGGCAAGCAGGGGGATGCAGCTATCACATTGGAAGAGATAGCTGGCGCACTCGGCACGATCCCCTATGAGATAATGTGCAGTATCAGCCGCCGCGTCCCCCGCGTATATATAAAAAACGGGAAGCCGTCCGGCTTCGTTAATTATCTCAATGGAAAAAAATATACGATAATGTGATTTCAACGTAAGCGGCCATAATGGCTACCAACAAAAAATCAACAATATATGTTTTTGTCCCCTCCTGTGGTCAACAAGATATAAGGTCCTTTACTGCGTCGAACTTCGCTTGCTTTATGCCGTTAACCTGCATGAGGTCCTCGATTCTGTTGAATCTATATACGCTGCGGTGCGCTATAATGCTCTCCGCCGTCGCTTTGCCAATGCCGGGCAGCGTAGCCAGCTCGTCTGCGGATGCAGTGTTTATATTTATCCTGCGCGCGCCCGCCCCCCCGGCGCCCTCGGAAGCGTTGTCGCCCGTCGATAGAACACCGTCGTAGCCATAGGTGATCTCGACGGCGCCGCCATACAGTTCGGAACTGTACGGATTTACTGATTCGTCGACGCTTACCTGCGCGGCGACGGCGCTCCCGCCTGCGTCCCCGCCTGCGCCAACGTTTGCGACGGTGGCAGGCTTCTTTTTTATATTAAGCATAGCATTGCTTTCCAGGCGATAGACCATGTTGACGTTTTCCGCGTCGGCCTGCTCCGTGAAGCCGCCGGCGAGCTCGACAATGTCAATTACCATCGACGAGCGAGCGATGGCATATACGCCGGGGCGCTGGACTGCGCCTGTCACGTAAACATATATCATATCATCGTCGGATATAGCATCAGTCGCGCCGCCGGAGCCAATACCGCCAGGCACGGAATAGCCGTCCCTGACGCCCAACGAGCCTTGCAAAGACCCATCCGCAGCATCGCCACCGCCACCGAAACCGCCGCCACTCGCATCTTCTCCTCCACCCTCTGTATCATTACTTCCGCCCACTGTACCATTTCCTCCGCCGCCATTAATACCGTCTCCACTGCTATCGTCCCCGCTGCTACCATCCACGCCGCTTTCGGCTCCGCCGGCTCCCCTTTCCGCTACCTCCGCCTGCTGCCCCCCGCCCCCGTCGCCATGCCCGGCGTCTGGCGGCTGCTGCCCGTCCGCGCCGCCCCTGACGACAGTAATGTCGTCCGCCGGTACGGATGCGAACGACGATATGAAATGACCGGTCATGACAAGGCATGCGCTCAAAAAAATGATGGACGTCCGCATGGCCCGACCGTCGAGCTTTAAGCCAAATAATGATCCCCCCATAGACGCGCCCCCCTCATATTAAATGTGCAGATACCATTTTTATTAATAAATGCTGGCAAAAACTACATTACCATATAATTCCAAAATATGCAATATAAAACTTACAATTTTACAAATTATCTGATATACTTTGTTTGCAACCAGATGAAAGGGGCAGTGTATATTAACGCCAAGACAGCCCGCCCGTCTTTTCTCGTGTCGGGCCTATATAAAAAGATACTATCCATTGTAATCGCCATAACAGTGTTGGCCGCGCCCGCGTCCTGCTGGTTCGGCGCAGCACCGTTTACGGCCTCCGGCGCAGTACCGTTCGCGGTTTCCAGCGCAGCATCGTTCGCAGCAGCCGGCGAATCCGACGCCGACGCCGACAGAGAAGCTGAAGCCAATGGCAACGCGGACATAAGCGCCAACAATGGCGTCAACACAGACGTCGATGTCGACGTCGACGCCAACGCTGACACCGACGCCAATATCAACGCCAACGCCAATGCCGACGCCGACACTAACACCGACGCCAACGCCGACGCCAACGCCGACAACGGTGTCGAAAGCGGCGCCGACAGCGTCGGCGTTGATCGCGCAAGCAGTGCCACCGCTCCGGACCTCACCCCTGCAGATCAGTCCCCCAGTATTACAAACAGCCCGTCCTTTCGCCAATCCATAGCGGTCAACGCGGAAGAAAACGACGTCAGCGTGCATCCCGAGGTCAGCCCGGAAAGCATGTTCGACATATCCGATATGCCTGACTTTGACGCGGACGCGTATATATTGATTGACAGGCGCACCGGGCAGACAATTTGCTCCAAAAACGCGGACAAAATGCTGTACCCGGCCAGTACGACGAAGATCATGACTGCCATACTCGCGATCGAGATGGGCGATATGAACGAGCTTATGACGGCCAGCGTCAGGGCTGTGCGTGACATCGGCCCCGATGGCAGCAACATAGGGATTATTGCCGGGGAGCAAATACGGCTGGACAATTTATTGGACGCGCTGCTTGTCAGGTCGGCAAACGAAACGGCCAATATCATCGCGGAAAACATTGGCGAGACGCGCGAGGACTTCATTGACTTGATGAACGAGAGGGCCCGCGAGCTGGGCGCCCTCAACACCCATTTCGCCAATGCGAGCGGCGTCCACGACACAAACCATTATTCCACTGCATATGACTTGGCCATGATAGCGAATTACGCTATGAACAACGAGCGGTTCAGAAAAACCGTGGTAAAACGCAGCATCACCCTATCCCCTACAAATAAACATTCGTCCTGGGACAGGCTGAACAACACCAACCAACTGCTTTTTGACGACACCATAAAAGGTTTTACCGTAACGGGCGTGAAGACGGGGTTCCATTCCGCAGCCGGTTACTGTGTTGTCGCCAGTGGGATTGACAACAACAATATGGAGCTGCTGTGCGTCGTCCTCGGCGTAAGGGGCGCTGTCGCAGGCACGAGCGCGAGGCGCTTCAAGATAGCTTCCGACTTGCTCTCATATGGGTTTGAGAATTATCAAATGAGCACGTTCATTCGCGACAACGAGCTGGTCGGAACAATCAGCGTACTGGGCGGCGAAAATATTGATACTGTCGACGCGATGTCAGACGGAACCATCAGGCTGTTCATGCCCGTAGAGCAACATAAATGGAACATATCCCGAATTGAATATATAAAATCTGAAGTCCACGCACCCGTCGAAAACGGCGACAACATAGGCTATGTCGAGTTTAGGAATGGCGGCCGCTATGCAGGGAGGGTCAATTTGATAGCCTCATCCGATGTCGCGGCGATAAAAGGCGGCGTCCGGGAGATACCCAACAGGGGCGACACGGGCAGCGCTTGGAGCGCAATAAGCATAGCCGACGGCACGGGGTCGTCACGATTGTGGGCCGGCGACGGGTCCGCGTCGTCCGATGCGCCCGCTTCGGGGAATTCGACCGGCGCGGGGCGGCGGTCTTTACTGAGCTTCGGAGGTAATGTCGACGGCGCGGCTGCCGCTGGCGGGGGCAATAGTTCGCCTTTAAGCCGCATCGACACGGGCGGCGTATTAAAAATCGCATTGCTAGTCGTACTAGCCTTGGCTGTTTTTATATCAGTATTAAGGACGATAAACACGATACGCAGAAGCAAAAAGCGGAGCGACTGGAAAAAATACCACGGGAGGCTGGAATATCCCCCCATGCGGAGCAGGCAAGGGCGCGTAAACACCAGGCGTTATGGCGCCAGGGGTGGACGCGATGGCGTCAGGGGCGGGTACGTTGGCGCCAATACCAGACGCGATGGCGTCAGGGGTGGGCACGTTGGCGCCAATGGTAGACGCGAAATCGCCAACGGCGGGCGATATAGTGCGAGCGGCAGAGCCGCGTACAGAGCGTCCGACGCCATGCGGCGCCGAGGGTCGCCCGCGCCGGAACGCGCGAGCGAAAAAAAATACAGCTATTCCAATCAATACTAACCATGCCTGGCCGCGCTGGGGCCGTTGCGGCAGTCAAGCCGCTGGGGCTGCCAGAGTAGCCGAGCCACAGAGCACATATTGCGAAAATCTATTTGCGTAATTATAGATATATAAAATAGGGTTTATTGCTTGAGCGCCACGACGCCGTCGGACCACAGGCGCTCTATGTCGTAAAATTTCCTGTCTTCTTCATGAAAAATATGGACGACGACGTCGCCGTAATCGAGCAGTACCCATCTGGCGCTGTTGTACCCTTCCCTGTGCCTGCATTCATGTCCGTAGTTATCGCGTAACGTCTTTTCGACGTCGTCGGCGAGCGTCCTGATATGCGTCGACGACGTCCCGTCGCAAATAATGAAATAGTCAGCGAGAATCGTAACGTTCTCGACATATATTGATATTATGCCTCGGGCCCTTTTGTCTTCCAGTATCTCTACGATCTTTTGCCTCAGCGCGTCCGATTCCAAAATAAACACCTCTCAGTATTGATTTTCATAATCATTATTAAATCACGAAAACGGGCATGTGCGCCAGTATTGTGTTATTTATTGTGCGCCTCCGTCGCTGCGCCGCATTTTAAAAGCCAGTCCCTGGCGTATATGGTGTCCGGGTGCAGGGCGCGGCCCGCGCCGCTGATGTGTTTTATTTGTTCCTCTAATATAAACAGCACGGCAGCGTCCAATAACTCCACGCGGGCGGAACCTGTGCCACAGCCGTCCAGCAGCATCGCTCTCGCGGACAGCGCGGCGTCGTGACTTCTTCCAGGCTCAATTGCGTCAGCTGCGAATATTATTTTTGCCAAAAGCCCCATGCCCTCTTTTCCCGTTGTATGGCATTCTATAGCCCCGCATATATCCGCGACGGCGCCCGCCGATAACTCAATATCCCCGGCATTGAAAATGCCGTTGGCACCAAAGGTGCCGTTCGCGGCCACACCTAAAATCCTGCCAGCCTCTATCGCCCCAGCCGGCGCGTGCAGTACCGACGGGGCGAGGCGTTCGTGCTCTGTAACCATCCGCCCGCCCGTTTCGCATATGGATATCAATGTATCGGTCGCCGTCTCGCGCATACAATCGTGCAGCAAAGCCGCTACAGCAGCCTGGTTCCGATCGGCCCCGAATGCCGTAGCCATCACGATCGCGGTTTCCATGACCCCGATTGTGTGCCTGTACCGACCGGCGCTGAGCCTCGAGGCCATAAGTCGCTTGATGTGCTCGATGTTCACGACAACATGCCCACACCGCGCGCCAACCGCAGCATTTGTAGCGGCCATACCGGGCTCTTCTTGCGTGGGCGCGGGTATGGATTCCCAATAACCGGGCAGCTCCGTCGTCCCCCCCGCTGTGTACAGTTTATTTGCTTTAATATAATCTATGACGGGGTCGGGAAGCATATATCGGACGCTTTCGCCGTTTGCAACCTTGGTACGGATCAGCGACGATGATATGGCAATCTCGGGGAACTTCAACAATATAATCCGCGCGCCGTACGCCCGGGTCAGCTCCGCCGCCACCGACTCTGTTTGCATACGGTACTCGCCCGGCCGAGCTGTCGCAACTATCACGCAAGAACCCAGCACCCGCCGGAAATGCCTGAATTTTGTAATATAGTTCAATACATCCGAACCTATTATATAATAAATCTCGGCGCCCCGGCCATACATTGCCTGCAGCGACTCTATCGTTGCGTAGGTATAACTAACGCCGGGGCTGTCGCATTCGACGCCCGACACCACAAACATGTCGTTCCCACTGACCGCGAGCCTCACCATTTCCATCCTGTGCCCGGTCGCGGTGATTTTCGTCTGATCTTTATGCGGGGGCAAACCCGTCGGAACAAAAAGCACCTGGGACAGGCCCAACGACGAGGCGGCTTGATCCGCCAACATCAAATGCCCGATATGGATCGGGTCAAACGTGCCGCCCAGGACGCCAATTTTATTCAAGATTTATATGCCCTCCATTATGTGGACTAAATAATCAATTTTATTCATTTTAATCATTGCATAAAAAAATCAAAATCTATTGTTATGCTATATACAAGCTATCCTACATAACAAGCTATCCTATCATCCTACATGCAAGATGCAAGCTATGCTTTATATTGCTACATACTGTTATTATATACTGCTTGCTATTATATATTACCAGCTATTAAATACTGCCTACCGTGTAGCGTTCATAGTATCCCATGACTTTTTTTATGTAGTCCTGCGTCTCAGAATACGGAGGCACGCCATTGTAGCGCTGCACCGCCCCCGGCCCAGCGTTGTACGCGGCGAGCGCCATGGCCAGATCGCCCTTGTAATTTTCTAAGTGCTTTCGCAAGAGTTTCGTGCCGCCATCGATGTTTTCGTCAATGTCCCACGGGTTCTGCACGCCCAACGAAGCCGCAGTCGCGGGCATTAACTGCATGAGACCCTGCGCCCCCGCAGACGAAAGGCTCGATGGCTTGAAACTGGACTCCTGCGTGATGACCGCGCGTATCAGGTTGTGATCGATCCCATACTGCACTGACGCGCGCATGATGGAGCTTTCGATTATTTCGCGCGTGTAGGCGTCCCCATATCTATTTATATAATCTATCGTCGCCTGGCGATCCGCGTTCACCGTGTCATATGCTTCGGCGGCGATCGCCCCGGCATTATACAGGCTGTCCGCTTCGCGGTAGACATCGGCGAGGTACCCGTCGTCGTCGAAATCATCGCTGTCGTCATACCAGAAGTCATCGGCGGCTGCGCCATTTTCGCTGTAGCTCTCCCAAGCCTCCGCGTTCCAGTCGTAATCATTTATCCCGTAGTCTTCAAAATTGTCCCCGTCATATTCGTAGGGGTCAAAGACATAGCCGTCTATATCATTGCTGTCGTAGTCGTAGTCGTAGCCGTCATATTGCACCCAATCGCCATCGTCGCCGCCGTTGCTGCCCTGCCCATTTCCGCCATTGGCGCCGCTGTCGCCGTTGTCGCCGCCATTGCCGTCTGTAGGCGCTTGGGACTGCCCCTCCTCTGCCGGTGGCGGTTCCTCCTGCGCCTGTATGATGTTGGGGAAAATCACCATATTGGTTTTCGCCAAATCCTGAATGGGCGTTTCGAACGTTTCAGCCAGCGCCTTATGCGCGGCGTCGGCCTCCATCGAAGCGGAGCTCTGCGCCAACTGCTGCTCGAACGATTGCGTCGACTCGAACGATTGTGTCGATTCGAATGATTGCGTCGACAAAAATCCGTCCAGTTTTACGGGGACGCGCGCCCTAATTTCATTAAATTTGCCCGTTATATAATCGGCGACCCTCGTTTCCATATCCACTGCGCCTCCGCACCATAAGCCTCGCGGAAACCGTGTTGTATCCGCATATAACTATATACCATGCGCCCAGGGAAATAAACAATCAACATATGTGTTTTCGTAGGAGCGTGACGGCAGGGCGCGGTGCGGTAATGGCACATGGCGGCTTCGAGAGCCGCCACAATAGGCACAGTACAATGCCTATGTGAGGGTGTTTTTACTGGTTCTGAAATTCTTCCGCCAACAAGCCGTAGCAGATGGAGTCGTGGAAGCGACCATTGGAATAGTACTCGCGACGGAGCCGCCCCTCCTCTTTAAAGCCCAGCTTCTTGTGGAAGCGGTGCGATGCCTCGTTGAAGTCGTATATATAGATGGCGCATTTTTGGTACCGGAGCTCGCTGAAGTAGTACTCCAGCACGCGGGCAAAGGCGCGTGTCGCATAGCCTTTCCCCGCTTTGCCCTCCAGCATTTTTATACCTGTTTTGAACACGCCGTTGCGGCTGTCGGCTTCCCAGACGTCTATATATCCCATAAAATCGCCGCCCTGCGACGCCTCTATAACAAAAACCTGCCTGTCGTCGCGGCTCTCATCCGCATGCGGGCCGTAGCCTTGGAGCCATTTTTCCGCTTCGCTGTACACAGTCGGGAGCCTCACCCTATCAAACGCTCGCTCCGTTCGCGCAGGACTCGTACGGAAATGCTCCGTGAACATAGCGGCATCCGCCAGCTCCGCAGCGCGCAGCCGGATGTCGCCCAAATCCCAGTAGCCTCGGCTCTCCATCGCGTCTGTAGCTCCCATGGTCAGCTCCTTAGCGTCGCGTTGAACTCTTTGCCCAACACTTCCACAATCTTTGACATGCGCGACGCCACCTCGTCGTCCTTGAGGGTGCGCTCGCCCGAGCGGAACACCAGCGAAAATGCGATGCTCTTTTGCCCCTCCGGCACCTGCGCGCCCACATACACGTCGAAGACGCTCGCGCTCTCCAATATCGCGCCGCCGCATTTTTTTATGACAGCCATTATGTCGCCCGCAGGGACTCCGCTTCCGATCAGCAGCGATAGATCGCGCGGGATCGGCGGGTATTTAGGCGGCGCGTCATATGAGCGCCCGGTATCCGCAGCGCTGAACAACGCATCCAGCGACAGGACGCCCGAAAGCGCATGATCGGGCAGCGAGAACGCGTCCGCGACTTCCGGCCGCACCTCGCCGAATAAACCCACCACCTTTTTATTCGCAAGCAGCACATAGGCTGAGCGCCCCGGATGCATGTAGGGCACGTCCGCACACTGCGAAAACCGGAATCCCTTCACGCCGAGCGACCCGAGTAGATTTTCGACGACGCCCTTCATGGTAAAAAACGTGTGCTCGCTACCGTACGCGCCGAGCGTCAGCTCGCTTTTTTGCTCCGGGAGGAACTCACCCGCCGCCGCCACATCGACCGTTTCCGCATTGACGATATCGTAGAGCTCGTCGCCGCTTTTTTTCGCCGGGCTGTACACGGAGGCTAACTCAAAAAACGCGGCGCCGCTTATCCGCTGGCTGTAGTTATCAGAAATAGTTTTAAACATTTCCGGGAGTGCTGTCGTGCGCATCAGGCTCATATCCTCGTTTAGCGGGTTTGCGACACGGACGGCGGCCCGCAGTCCGCTGTCGGCCGGAAGCCGCAGCCTGTCATATACTTTCGGGCTCTGGAACGAGAACGTGTAAATTTCGCTATAGCCGCAAGCCAGCAGCGCGTCGAGTGCGATCCTCTTCAAGCGCTGGGGCCCGGTTAATACGCCGATTGTCGTCGTCGTGCCTGGGCTAAGTGTGGCCGTTATATTGTTATAGCCGTAGAAGCGCGCCACCTCTTCGGCCAGGTCTGCCTCCATCGACATATCCACCCTGTATGTTGGGGCAATTATATTACCGTCCTGCTCGTTATATGCAAGGTCCGCCTTGCGCAGTATCTCCAGCATGTCGCCCCGACCGATGTCCGTCCCGAGCAGTGCGTTGATCCGCTCCGGATTGAACGCGATGGAGACAGGCCCGCGCGGAGCCGGGTATACGTCTATATAGCCTTGCGCCGCTACCCCCGCGCCCAGCTCCACGATGAGCTGCGCCGCCCTGTCCGCAGCAGGGAGCGTCATATTGGGGTCGAGCCCCTTCTCAAAGCGCGACGACGACTCCGTCCGCATGCCCAGCTTGCGCGCGGTCCTGCGCACTGATGTCCCGTTGAAGTTCGCGGATTCTATGATCACGGTTTTTGTGTCGGGCAGGATTTCCGAGTTCTCGCCGCCCATGACCCCGGCAACGGCGATGGGCCTGTTGGCGTCTGCGATCACGAGGACGTCCGCGCCGAGCGCCCTGTCGTCCCCGTCCAGCGTGCGTACAGGCTCGCCATCGCGGGCGTTCCTCACGATGATTTTCCCGCCCTCTACAAAACGGGCGTCAAAGGCATGCAGCGGCTGCCCCGTCTCCAGCATGACATAATTGGTGACGTCGACAATGTTGTTGATCGGCCTGATCCCGCAGTTGCGGAGCCGTATCTTCATCCAGTCCGGCGACTCCCCGACCGTCACCCCTGTTATGGCCCGCGCCGTGTAGCGGTAGCACAGGTCGGGGCTTTGAATCTCGACGCCCACGATTTCGCTGGTCTTTGCAGCTGTTGCGGCGTCGCCGGTAGTTTCAGCGGCGCCTGCAGCTTCGGCGGCGTCGCTAAAACAACAGGTTTCCAGCCCGGCGGCCAGGACCTTCGGCGGCGTGAACCCCGCGCCCATCGTCGCCGCCGCCTCCCGCGCCAGCCCCAGCACACTCAAACAGTCGGGCCGGTTCGTCGTGATCTCAAAATCGATCACGGAGTCGTCGAGGCCCAGAACCTCCCTGATGTCCGCACCTGGCTTGCATGACGGGTCAAGCACCATTATGCCGTCTTCTGCGGCGTCCGGGTAGTCGGCCTTCGACAGGTTCAGCTCCTCAATCGAGCACATCATCCCCTCGGAAACTATCCCCCGCATCTTCGTTGCCTTTATCGTTTTGCCCCCGGGCAGCGTGGACTTGTCCAGGGCGATCGGCACGACGTCCCCCGCCCGGATGTTGTCGGCGCCGGTGACGATCCGCACGGGCGCTCCCCGTCCGACGTCCACGTCCGAGACGAACAGCTTGTCCGCGTCGGGGTGCCGTTCAAACGTCAGCAGCCTACCGACGACGACATTATCTATGTCGGCGCCCAGCTCCCGAACCCCTTCCGCCTTGGAGCCGGTAAACGTCATCTCCCGCGCCAGCTCGTGCGCGCCGCACTGTACGTCCGTATATTCTTTGAGCCATTTTAACGGTATAAGCATGTTATATAAATCCTTCTATAAATTTATCCTTATAAAAATATCCTCGCGCATATATCACCGCGCACATATACCCGCGTATTAGCCCTGCTGCAGGAACCTTATATCGTTCTCATACAGTAGCCGCAGCGAGCTGATGTTGTACTTACACAATGCCACGCGTTCGATGCCGAGCCCAAACGCGAACCCGCTGTAGACGTCCGGGTCGACTCCGCACATCGACAGCACCTTCGGGTTCACCATCCCCGCGCCGAGCAGCTCTACGAAGCCCTCGAACTTGCACACGCGACAGCCCTTCCCGCCGCATTCCCAGCAAGTGACGTCGACTTCCGCGCTAGGCTCCGTGAACTGGAAATGGTGCGGCCGCAAGCGTATTTGCGTGTCTTTGCCGAACACAGACTCCGCGAATATTTTAAGTGTCCCAATTAAGTCCCCCATCGTGACGCCGACGTCGACGACGAGCCCTTCAATTTGGTAGAAGACCGGAGAATGGGTCGCGTCAAGCTCGTCGATGCGGAACGTCCTGCCGGGGCAGATGATCCTGATGGGCAGCTCCCGCGTGAGCATCGCCCGCACCTGTACCGGGGAGGTGTGGGTGCGCAGCACGATGTTGTCGTCTATGAAGAACGAGTCCTGGACGTCGCGGGCCGGGTGCCCCTTGGGGATGTTCAGCATTTCAAAGTTGAACCTGTCCAGCTCGATATCGGGGCCCTCCGCGATTTCATAGCCCATGCCGAGGAACACTTCGCTTATCGCGTCTGTCGCCAGCGTTATCGGGTGCCTGCGCCCTATCGCGGGGCGCAGCCCCGGCAGGGTTATGTCCAGCGTTTCCGATGCAATGCGCTCTTCGAGCGCCTTGGCCGCAAGAACCGACTCGACCTTGGCAAACAAACCTTCGACGCGCCCGCGCGCTTCGTTCACCAGCAGCCCTGCCGCCGGCCGCTCCTCGGGCGACAGGGACAGCATGCCGCGCAGCACGGCGGTGAGTTCGCCCTTCCTGCCAAGGAAGCGCAGCCTGATCGCCTCCAGATCCTTGGCCGCAACCACAGCCGCCAGCGCTTCGGACGCTTCTTTCTCTATCTGCTCCAGGCGTTCTTTCATCTGCGTGACCATTTTACTGCCCTCCAAATACTCTTAAAATGCCATATCGGTCATTTTATCATCAGCACATGTTCAACATCAAGCTTTACTGATTTTACGGGTTCATGACGACTTTATCGCCCGGCGACAGTCCCGATATGATTTCGACGCCGTTGTCGCCGGAAAAGCCGGTGGTGACATGCCGCCTGACGGGGACCGGATCGTCGGATACGCGCCTCGGGAACAGGCTGTCGGCTTTTTCAAGCCCATACGCAAGCAGCGCGCCGCCGTATTCTATCGCACCGTCCAAGTCCCTGATGGATATCAGCCCATCTATAATGGAAAATTCCGCTTTAGCCATATCATCGGAGGAAGACCCGTCTGTGGAAGACTCATCTGTGGAAGACCCGTCAACGGATAGCCCGTCTGCGGATGATTCCGCGCCGGAAGCGGCTGCTTGTGCAGAGTCCGCACCGGAGAGTCCCGATGGGTTGGCAGCCCCCCGCTCACCAGCAACTGGCTTGTTGACACCCGACTCGGCGGCTCCCGGCTCGGCAGCCCCCAACTCGGCGGCCCCCGGCTCGGCAAGCACATAAACGAACTGCTCCTGCCCGTCGCTGAAAATGACCTGCGACGGCAGGCTGAGCCTGTCCGCCATCTCCCGGTCGATCACCTCAATGTCCACGCTGTAGCCGGCCCTTATTTTGTCGTCGGCGTCCAAAAGCTCGATCTCCACAGGCACGACCACCTCTTTTTCGGAGCCGCTCTCCTTCTCCAGCGACGCCGCCGCTATTTTGGTTATCGTCCCGCTGTAGGGCCTGTCAGGCAGTCCTGCGATATAGACGTCCACCCTGTGGCCGATGGAGAGCCTTGGCGCGTCGTATTGGGATATGTCCGCCTTCACTATCAGCGCCGACATGTCCGACAGCCTGATAACGGGATTGCCGCGCGACGCGGTCGAGCCATCGACCACGCCTATATAGTCCACGTTGCCCCGGATCGGGCTAAGCGTACGCTCAACGAGGTTGGCGATGTCGTCGTCGATCTGCTCGATTTCGATCCGCGACAGCTCCGCGATATTCAACTGCTGCTCGTACCTGAGCCTGCTCGCCTCGTCGCCGAGCGAGCTCCTCACATTCGACAGCCTCTGCTCGGCCTCCGTGAGCTGCGAGCGCCTGTATTCCAGGTTCCGCTCCTCGCCCTCCAGCGTGAGATTGAGGTCGTTGATGGACTGCTCCGCGCTTTTGTGCGCGGACACGGAGAGATCGTATTCGTCCCTGGTCAAGAACCCCTGCTCGTACAGTTCCCCGTTCTTGTCGACCAGGCTCTTGGCGTCGTCCACCCTGATGCGCTGCTGGTTTATGCGAATTTTTATGCTCTCAATGGCGTTTTCCGAATCCGAAATGGCCTTTCTCGCGCTGTTTACGTCTGCCGTGTACGACAGCAACTCGTTGCCAGCGGCGGGCAGCGCGATGCTCTGCGCGCCCAGCTCGGCGTTCAACTGGTTGATGCGCGCTATCTGCTTTTTTTGCTCGAGGGTTTTCAGCTCGGATGCGATGTCGTATGTGATCAGTACCTGCCCGGCGTAAACGCGGTCCCCCTCTTTGACGTGGACCGTCTCGACCCTCTGCGAGGCTTTCAGATATATCGAATACTCGTCGGCTGCCGCTATCTTCCCCGTCGCGCCTACAGATGAATACAGATCCTTGTAGACAGCTTCTATGAGCAGGTACTCCTTCGCTTCGCCTGCGTCCGGCAGGTATATGCGATAGTAATAATAGAACGCGGCGGCGATAGCGAGCAATACAGCTAAAATGACCAGCCGCTTGAACAGGCGCAGCGTAAAGCGAGCCACGGCGCCGGCCACTCTCAATCCGCTTCGCCGCCGCATGCTGCGCGCGCCTTTTTTATCGATAGATATGGGGGCGTCGACGTCAAAACTCACAAGAGAGGAAGTGTCACCGTCTGCGTCTGCATCTGCATCTGTGTCTGCGTCTATGTCAGCATCTGTGTCAGCATCTGTGTCTGCGTCAGCGTCTTCGTCTTCGTCTGCGCCGACGTCAGCGCCAATTTCGTCGTCGACGTAGTCGTCGCCATAGTCGTACGCTTCATCATCATATATAGCTTTTTCATATACCACATCATCGTATATGGTATCATCGTATGCTTCAACCTCGTATATAATCTCGTCGTACGCTTCATCGCCGTGCCCATTGTCGTCATGCGTCTCTAGCTCTAACTCTTCGTAGGCGCTTGCGCCCTCGCCAGTCTTTTGCGCATTGCCGCCGCTCCCGAGTCTATCGCTGCCGAACCTGCCGCCGCCGGAATTGTCGCCGCTATCGGTAATTTTCAATATCCCACCTCGCGCATGCCCAATTTTGCGCCATGTCCGACGCGTTGCACGCTCCACATTATCATTCCACGCTTTTCAGCGCCTCCACCATGTCAATCCCACGCAGCTTTTTGGCTGTAATCACATTGACGAACGACGCGAACACCAGCGTCAGCAGCGTCGAGTATAAAAAACTCTCCGGCTTGATGCTGCGCCCGAACATCATAAAGTCCGTCTCCGCCGTCTGGATCACGAACGCGTGCAGCGCCACGCCCAGCACGAGGCCTGCGGCTGCGCCGATAAGCGTCAGTACAATATTTTCCCTGTATACATATGCCGACACCTCGCGGTCGAAAAAACCCAAAACCTCAATAGTCGCCAGCTCGCGCTTCCTCTCGCTGATGTTGATGCTCGTGAGGTTGAGCAGCACGACGACCGCCAGCGCGGCGGCGGAGACGATCAGCACCAATATGACGAAGTTCAGGCTGTTTACGACGCTGTTGAACGAATTGAATATAGTGCTGGTCAAAAAAATCGCGCCCACGCCCTTCTTATCAAGCAGTGCATTCGCCAACTCATGCTTCTGGTCCTCCGTGTGGCTGCCGAACAGCGCGTACATCGCATTGTATTCGGGCGCCTCGCCAAACAGCTCCATATACATGCTTTCATGCATAAATATATAGTGCATGTAGTAGTTCTCCGTTATGTCCGCCACAGTCATATCCAGTCGCTCGCCATCGACCTCTATATAAAAAACGTCCCCCCGGCCGACGCCGAGCTGGCTGGCCAGCTTTTCCGTTACCACGACCCCGCTTTCGGCGATGGACACCCTTGCATGGGTCAGCCGGTCGCGCAAATTGACAAAACTGTGGAACGTCGCGACTTCCGAAGGCACGACCAGATTCACCGATATGGCGCTTTTGCCGCCCCCATAGCTGCCGGAGTCGTATATTTTTTGACGGAAAGGCATGACGCCGCTCACGATTTCGCTGTTCTGCAGCAGCGCCTCCACCGAGTCGAGTTCGGACGTTTTGGCGGTGTCCGTGAACGAAACCGTTATATCGTATAAATTAACCCCGCCGTATTGGAGGAATATCATCGTCTCAATCGAATCCCTCAGCCCGAACCCGGTCATGAGCAACGCTGTGCAGCCTGCGATGCCGGTGATGGTCATGAAAAAACGCTTTTTGTACCGCACGATGTTTCTGATCGTCACTTTCCATATAAATGTCAGGCTGCTCCAAACCAGCGGGACGCGTTCTAAAAATATGCGCGCTCCGCGTTTCGGGGCCTTCGACCTCATGAGGATTGAGGGCGGCGCGCGCAGTTCGTGCGAGCAGGCCGCCACGGTCGCCCCCAGCGTGCTGACCGAGCCTATCGCCGTCCCGAGGAGCCAAAAATCCGCGTTGAGCGCGGCCACAGGGTCCGGGATGGCATAGAGCGACTGATACGCGGATATAATTATCGCGGGAAAAAACTGCATTCCCACGTAGCCGCCGAATATTCCACCGAGGACTGTGGGTACGGTGGCGTAGATTATGTATTTCGACATTATTTTATAGTCGCCGTAGCCGAGCGACTTCAGCGTGCCAATCTCTATGCGCCTCTCCTCGACCAGCCGCGTCATGGTGGTGAGGCTCACGAGCGCCGCCACGACATAAAACAAAAACGGGAACACCCGGCCTATGGCTTCCACTTTCTCCGCGTCGCCAAAAAAGCCGGAGTACCCCGGGTTTGAGTCCCTGTCCATCACGTACCATTTCGGCTTGTCCATATCATCGAGTGCCTTCCTGGCGGACTTTATTCGCATGAGCGACTCATCCATCTGCCTGTAGGCGTCGGCCTCTTGATCCAGTAAAAGCGTATATTGCCTGTTCAGCTCGTCGATGCCCCGGTTTATCTCCACATAACCGCCCGATATCTCAATCTCCCCGTCCGCGAGCACGTCAGCCTGCCGCGACAGCTCAGCCAGTTGCGCCTCCAGCGACGCGCGCATGTCGGCGGCGCCGTACCCCGCCCCCCTGGCCGCCGCTTCCCCGGCGAGCGCGGCTTCCAAATCGCCCTGCAACGCGGAGCGGGTGGCGGCTATGGCGGAGCGCGCCCCTGATATCCCGTCCATATATGCCGCATGGCTTTGCGGATCGTCCATAAATGCCGCGCCGGCGAGGGCCTCCATCTCGACCAGCCCGGCGGCCTCCCGATCCAAAGAGGCTATCGCCTCTACAATCGTGAAGCTGATGCGCGACAGCTCCCGTTCGCGCGCCTGGGCCGCCCCGGCAGCGTCGCCCAGCGCAGCGATGCCGCCCCGGACGCTGTCCCTCGCCATATCCAGCTCCCGCATCCCGGCATAGACGCCCCCCTGCCGGACGCCCAGGCCGCGCCGCGCCGCTTCCAGCGATTGCCTGGCGGCGCCTATCTCGTCGTGCAGCCTTTCAAACTCGCCGACCGCAGCCACCCTGGACGCCTCCAGCTCCGTTTCAGCCGCTTCCAGGCTCATGTATGCGTCGCTTGTCACTTCAATGTACCGCTCGCCAACGCGTATGTCCCCCACCGCTTCCAGCCTGTCGGCGACCCCGTCTATCAAATCCTCATACTCCGTGCCGTAGCACGGGATCCCGCGCGCTCCGCTCACTGTGACGAATGCCTCGCTGTATATGTTTCGACGGAAATTAGACTCGGGAATATACATATAATAGTGCGCCGCGCCGCTGCCGATCGACGAGGGCCCGCGCTCCGCGTTCGACACGTAATACGATGCGTGCGTTATGCCCACGAGCCGAAAGCGCACATTTTTTAGCGAGTCGCGCAAATCGGTTTTTTTACCGCTTTCCAAGATAAAATAATCACCCAGTTCAAGCCCGAGCGCCCTGGCAAAGCCCCTTTCCGCGACGGCTTCGTTCGCGGCGAGCGGCATCCGCCCGGAAGCCACGGTGAGGCCGTTTACTGCACCTGCCGCACCTGCCGCACCTGCTGCGCCTGTCACGTCCGCCGAGTCGAGGCTGTGTATTTTTACGACAATCTGGGCGTCGTCGTTTTGGACGAGCGCGTCCATATTGTACGATGGGTATACTGCCTCGACCCCCTCGACGCCGGATATGGCTTTTATATCGTTGTCATTTATGCCGTAAGTCGACAAGACGCGAATGTCCATGAGGTTCTTTTCGGCGAAGTATTGATCTCCGGTGGCCTTCATGTTCAAGCCCGTCGTGCCGATCCCCGTGTAGAATGCGACGCCCAAGAACACGATCGCGAAAATCGCAAGGAAGCGGCCAAAGGTATTTTTAATTTCACGGACAACGTCCTTGCGGAACGCGCGATACATATGATAACCGTCCTATTTTCCTACCACTCTATATCGTCTATCGGCACCGGGGAGCTGTTTACGGTGATGCTCTCGACCGCGCCGTTTTTCATCCTGATGACGCGGTCAGCCATCGGCATGATCGCCAGGTTGTGCGTGATGAGCACAATCACGATGCCCCGATCCCTGCATATGTCCCGCAGAAGCCCCAGGACGCCCTTGCCGGTGACATAGTCCAAGGCACCGGTCGGCTCGTCGCATAGCAAAAGCTTGGGGTTCTTCGCTATCGCCCGTGCGATGGAGACGCGCTGCTGTTCCCCGCCCGACAGTTGCGCCGGGAAATTCGACATCCGGTGGCCAAGGCCGACGTCGCCCAGCACAGCCCTGGGGTCGAGCGGCCTCCGGCTGATCTGCGAGGCGAGTTCCACGTTTTCGAGCGCGGTGAGGTTTTGCATCAAATTATAGAACTGGAAAACAAAGCCGATATCGTAGCGCCTGTACGCGATCAGACGGTTGCGCGAAAACGTGTTGATTGCCCGCCCGTCCACAATGATTTCGCCGCGATCCGACGTGTCCATCCCGCCCAGGATGTTGAGCACCGTAGACTTGCCCGCGCCGCTCGGCCCGACAATCAGTGCGAACTCGCCTTCCTCTATGTGGAAAGTCGCGCCATCCAGCGCGTTCACGGTGACCTCGCCCATCCGGTAGCTCTTCGTCACGCCGATCAATTCAATGAAACTGCCCATCCATCCATTATAACATGGATTTTCATCGCCGCATCAATTCCGAATTCCGATATCGCCTTGTTAATGAAAAATAGCTATGTAATAATATATTTTATGGAGGAGTGCAGATATGAAAACATTGGTCTTATTTTATTCATACGGCGGTACAACAAAGGCTATCGCACAGGCGCTTGCCGTAAAAAAATCTATGGACATAGTGGAAATTTTAGACATAAAGCGCCCGGCGAAGCTTAAGGCGTACACTGCCGGGATCATTGCGGTTATGCGTAACAAGCCGTGGCCCATCCAGCCATTGAATGTGGATTTAGCGTATTATGACCGACTGATCATGCTGTCTCCCGTGTGGGCGGACAACCCGGCGCCGCCTTTTATCGCCGCGCTCGCACTGCTGCCGCCGGGCAAAAAAATTGATATAAAAATGGTGTCCATGAGCGGCAAGAGCAACTGCAGAGAACGGCTGGAAACGGTCATCAACGCCAAAGGTTGCGTCTTGGAAAGCCTTGAAGACATAAAATCGAAATAAAAAATATATAAATGGGCCGGAGTCCTATAAGGGGTAGCCGTCAATGCTAACATTGCGGAAATTAGTCGCGGCATTTTTGCGTAGCTACGGCAAATACCTGCTAATGCGCCGGGCGGCGTGCAAAATCATTGTACCATCGCCTCGGGGGTTTGGAGCGGCGTCGGCGGGGCCATTGCCAATATGCGGCAAACGCGCTATTATATATAATATCTATATGGTTTAGATGATTTATATAAATAAATGGTCATTAATCACGGGAAGTGAGGTTGGCATTTGAACCGGTGGTGGGTATATCAAAAAGAGCGTTTCCCCATATTGGCATATATACCGCTGATGGCGGTGTTCGGGTTCAGCTCGATTAGTTATTCCATGCATCTGGACAACCCGCATGCGCAGCTTTCCGGCGTCTCCGCCCTGCAGGCCGCCACGGCGATACTGACCACGCTGTTTTGGTTCATGCTCATGCGTATCGCCGACGAGCACAAGGACTTCGAGGAAGACAGCCTTTACCGCCCATACCGCCCGGTGCAACGCGGCCTGGTCAAGTTAAAGGAACTGCGCTATATCGGGGCGGCGCTGGTAGTTGCCCAGATCGCCCTATGCTGCTTAGTCGACGTTCGCCTTTTGGGCGTGCTTGCCCTGTGCTATATCTGGTTTACGCTGATGTCGTTGGAATTCGGCGTCCCTAAATGGCTGAAGGCGCACCCGACGCTGTATTTGGTCAGCCACATGTTGATCATGCCGCTCATCGACATGTACGCGACGGCGGTGGAATGGCTGCCGCGCGGCGGCGCGCTCAGCCTCGGCATTACATTGTACATGATATCGAGCTTCTGCGACGGGACGGTCGTGGAGGTCGGGCGCAAGCTGCGCGCCCCGGAGAACGAGGAGTACGGCGTGGATACATATACGCAGATATGGGGGCCCAGGCGGGCGATGGTGGTTTGGATGATATGCATGACCATTTCGGGCGCCAGCACGATACTGGCGGGCTTCCAGGTGCGCGTCGGATGGATCATGATGTGCGTGCTGCTGCCATTATACATTTTGGCTACGTTTGCCGCCGCCCGGTTCGCCAAGAGCCCGACGCCTGGGAACGCCAAGATATTCACGGTGCTGCCGGGCGTCTGGATGATTGTGATGCACGCCATACTGGGCTTCATGCCTTTTTTCATATGATAAATAATGTGGGGCAAGCCCCACACCCCAATGTGGCGGGGAAAATGCGATTTCCCCCGCCTTACGAACGCTACGCGTTCGCACCGCGCGTTGCGCGGCGTTAGTAACTTAATAACTCGTTTTTATTTGCGTTACGAGTTCTTAAGTTAATAAAATCGAGGCTCTATAAAATGGTATACGACAAAGATAATTATGATTTGGTTAAAATCGGCGGCAAGGCCGGCGCGCTGGCGAGGCTCGCGGGTGTGACGGACAGCATCCCGGCGTGGTTCGTCGTCAGCGCCAACGGTGATGACCGCGTCGAGGAGGATGGCGGCGCTGAGGGGGGCGGCGAAGAGGGCGATGTGGCGTTGGCGCTGCGTGGCTTCACCGACGGCACGCTGTTTGCCGTCCGCTCGTCAGCGGCGGTCGAGGATGGGTCGGACCATTCGTTTGCGGGCCAGTTTGAAACTTATTTGAACATTCAAAGAGCGGACGTTTATTCATATGTCCAAAAGGTGCGCGGCTCAGCAGGCAGCGAGCGGGTAGCCGCCTATGTGCGAGAGCGCGGGCTGGGCAAGGCGCCTGTCCCCGCCGTGCTGGTTCAACAGATGGTTAGGGCGGACAGCGCGGGCGTGGCGTTCGGGGCGAACCCCGTGACCGGCGATACCAGAGAATGCATAATCAGCGCGGTCCGCGGGCTGGGCGACAAACTCGTCGACGGCTCTGTGGACGCCGAGACATATACAGTGCGCGGCGGGCGCGTCAAACGCAGCAGTGGCGGCGGCGGGGCAAGCGGCGCGACCAGCGGTGAGGTCGGCGGCGGTGAAATAGTCGGCGACGAAAAAGGCGGCGGCATCCTGTCAGGCGATCAATGCCTTGAAATCGCGCGGCTCTGTGCAAAAGCGAGCAAGTTTTTTGGCCGCTACCAGGACATAGAGTGGGCATATGAGGGCGAGCGGTTGTTTTTGCTGCAGTCGCGCCCCATTACAACGTTGCGAAAATTCACCGGCGGCGGTATCGGCAGCGGCGGCGGTGTCAACGGCGGTGGTGGTGCAAACGCCAACGCAGACGGCGGCATCGGCGGCAGCGGAGATAGCGGCGCCGCAACCGGCATAAACATCTGGGACAACAGCAACATCGCCGAGAGCTACAACGGGGTCACCACGCCGCTGACGTTCAGCCTTATCCGCCTCGCGTACGAGCACGTCTACCGCGAGATGGCGAGGGCGATGAACGTCAGCGAGGCAAAGATCGCCGAAAACGAGTATATTTTCACCCATATGCTCGGGCTGCACGGCGGCCAGGTGTACTACAACATGCTCTCCTGGTACAAGCTGGTCGCAATCCTGCCGGGATACAAGCACAACGCGAAATTCATGGAACAGATGATGGGCGTCAAGGACGAGCTGCCCGACGGCGTCCGCGCGCTCCTCCCCTCCCCCTCCGGCGGGTCGCTCGTCGGCACGGCCGCAAGGCTCCTGTGGTACTACAGAAAAAACGACGCCAACGTCAGGGCCTTTTATAAGCTGCTCAATGAGACGATTACATCTGTCGATTTGGGCTCGATGACGCTCGGCGAGCTGGCGGGCTACTACCGCAATATCGAATCAAAGCTGCTAAAGCACTGGGACGCACCCGTTATCAACGATTTTTATGCGATGATTTTTTACGGTTTGCTGCGGAAACGCTATTCCGGCGGCGACGAAACCGCGTTCAACGCGCTGCTCCGCAACACGGGGGACATCATAAGCGCGGAGCCGGCGAAGCTCGTCCGCGAAATGGCGCAGATAAAGGCTCGCGGCGGTGACATAAGCGAAAAAATCGCATATTACCTGGACAAGTTCGGCGACCGGTGCATAAACGAGCTGAAGCTCGAAAGCGAAACGTTAAACGACAATCCCGAAACCCTGTATAACGCCGTCGACAGCTATGCAGCAAAGCTGCGAGCAGGCAGCGTAGCGCAAGTTTCAGAACCGGAGGCGCCGCCGCTCAAGGGGCTTTTTTTCAATTTTTTGCTGAAGCACACGCGCAGGACCATTAGGAACAGGGAGAACCTGCGATTCGAGCGCACGCGGGTGTTCGGGCAGGTCCGGAAAATCGCCAAGGAGTTCGGCATGCGCCTGGCAAGCTTCGACGCCATTGAAGCGCAAAACGATATTTTTTATCTGGAGCTTGAGGAAATACTGGGTTATATCGAAGGAACGGCGACGACGACCGATCTGAAGGGCCTCGTCTCTGTCCGGAAGGCGGAATACGCGCAGTACGACGGCGCCGCCCCGGAGCGCTTCGACACCTTCGACTGCGTCCATCTGTCGGTGCGTCACACGGTGGAGAAGGACGGGCAGGCTGCCGCATCGGGCATCGGCGAGGCAATGCAGGGCCTCGGCTGCTGCCCCGGCGTCGTGCGCGGGCGGGCGAGGGTCATCTCCGACCCGAGGGGCGCCACCATACTGCCCGGCGAGATTTTGGTCGCGCAGAGGACGGACCCAGGCTGGATCATGCTGTTCCCGATCGCTGCAGGGGTACTGGTCGAGTACGGGAGCCTTTTGTCGCACGCGGCGATTGTCGTCCGCGAAATGGGGATCCCCGCCGTCGTATCGGTAAAGGGCCTGTTCGCCTCAGTCGAGACAGGGGACTTATTGGAGCTGGACGGTGAAAAGGGGCAGGTGACGATTATTGAAAAGCGGGATTGAGGATCGCGCAAGGTTTGACTTTATCCGCTACTCCCAGGTATGGGAGGACGCCGATTTGCTTGTCGAGGCGCTCAACGTCGGCGAGGGCGACGCCGTCCTGTCAATCGCGTCGGCGGGCGACAACGCGTTCGCGCTGCTTGCGCAGGGCCCCCGGAAGGTGTATGCCGTCGACTTGAGTTTTGCCCAAATCGCCTGCTGCGAGCTGCGAAAAGCCATGTACCGGCAACTGACGCACGAGGAGCACCTTGCTTTCGGCGGGGTGCAAGGCGCCTCCGGTGGAGTGCAAGGCGCCTCCGGCGCAGCACAAAACACCAACAATGACGGCCCTGATAATATGGACAGGCTCGCCATGTTCGAATCGCTGGAACTGCCTTCGGACGTCCGCGCATTTTGGTCGGACAACGCCACGCTGATAAAAGATGGTTTTATGGCGCAGGGCAAATTTGAGCGCTATTTCGCGTTATTCCGCAAAAAGGTGCTGCCGCTTGTGCATTCGCGGCGCGAAGTTGAAGCGCTTATAGCCCCGAAGAGCGCGGCGGAGCGGTGCGATTTTTATGACAAAGTCTGGGACAACCGCCGGTGGAGGTTGATGTTCCGCCTGTTCTTTTCCCGTTTTTTAATGGGCCGCCTCGGGCGCGACAAGGAGTTTTTCAAATATGTAGAGGGCAGCGTAGCAGACAGGATCCTTTCGCGCGCAAAACACGCGCTTACGGTACTGGACGCCAGCGATAACCCATACTTGCACTATATCCTCAACGGCGAGTATTCGTCCGCGCATCCATACGCGCTGCGCGAGGAGAACTACGAGGCAATCAGAAGGAACCTCGATAACATCGAGTTCCATACAGAATCCGTTGAGTCGTTCATTCAAAGGTGCAACGATAAAATAGACGCCGCCAACTTAAGCGACATATTCGAATATATGACGCAGGACGCGGCGGACGCCATTTACGGCGAGTTGCTAAAAAAAGCGGCGCCCGGCGCCAGGATCGCCTACTGGAACATGCTGGCCCCGCGCTCCTGTGGCGAGGCGCTGCGCGTGAAATACGGCGTGTCGACATCTGAAGAAGACAACGCGCGACATCTCGCGGGCGACAAGGCGTTTTTTTATAGTAAATTCTATCTGGATAGGGTCGAAAGCTAGATAAAGGTGACACCATGCGGGACTTGTTTGCGGCGATCGGCGTCCTCGTAATACTCTCAACTGTGATGCTGGTCACAAAACTATTTGCAAATCGCTTGTCGGGCGAGGGCTCAAGGAAAATCATACACATAACCATGGGCTGCATAGCGCTCAGCCTGCCGTATGTTTTTATTCACAGGCTGTCCGTGCTGTACCTTGGCGTCGCCGCCATTGCCATGCTGCTATTGCTGCGGCTCAACAAGAACCTGCGCAACGGCATCGGCACAGCGCTGCTGGGCATATCGCGCAAGTCCTTCGGTGAGATATATTTTGTCATCTCCATAGTGTTTGTATACATGCTGCATAAATCAACGTTCGAATACCTGATACCGATCCTGGTACTGACGTTCGCGGACAGCAC
Organism: Oscillospiraceae bacterium; assembly: GCA_009777515.1. GTDB lineage: Bacteria > Bacillota > Clostridia > WRLR01 > WRLR01 > WRLR01. Next base: position 28,530 of record WRLR01000041.1, read on the forward strand.
CGCCGCGTTGATTGGCACAAGCTACGGGCGCTACAACATGGCGCACTCGCGCGAGGACTCCAAGAGCCGCGAAGGCAGCGCCATGTTCTTCATCGTCGCGTTCATCTGCACGCTGGTCCCACTGCAGCTCATGACGGAGATAGGCAGGGCCGAGGTACTGGTCATCAGCTTTTTGATAGGGATGCTTGCCGCAATGATTGAAGCGGTGTCCGCGAATGGCAACGACAACCTGCTGCTGCCGCTGTTGACATATAGCTTCATCCGGTACAACACGGACCAATCGCTTATGCAAATGTTCACAAATTTTGGCACTATGTTGTTTTTTTTAGTGGCGACCCTGCTTGTATATAAAATCACGAACATCACAAAACTCTCCATCGCATACAGCCTGCTCGTCGGCTATGTGGTCATGATATTGGGCGGGCCCTATTGGGTGATGCCGCCGCTGATGCTGCTGTTGATGTTCGGCATCATGCCTATGATGAAGGATGAAGAGCGGCAGATGATACAGACATATAAAGTCATAGAGAGCAACACCCTGGTCGGTGTGCTGTGCCTTTATTTTTCCGTCTTTTTCCCGCAATACAGAGACATCCTCTACGTCGCCTTTTCGTTCACGTTCGCCTGCCTCCTGGCCATCAACACGTACAGCCGCTTCGTCAACTTTTTCAATGCAGGGATGCGCTTCGCCGTAGCGTGCGGCCTCGCGAAAGCGGTCGTGTTCATCGTGCTGCCGACTTTGCTGCTCACGAGGGTGCATTGGCTGTCTATCGTTATTTATTTGGTTTTTTTGGCCGCAGCTATACCGCCTGCGGTATACTTGAACAAAAAGTATGACTACAAAAATGTGGGCGACGAAACATTTCGCGCCAACATGATATTGACCGGGGCGCTGGCGGTGGCGCTCTCAGTAAGCCTGCTGGCTGCGGGGGTTATGAATGGTATATCCTGACAAAGGCTACATCGGTTGTTTTGAAATGGCGGACATGGATATTGGCAAGCGGCAGCTCGAGGCGTACACGCGCGAGCTGCTCGCCGCAGGGCACAGGCGGGTTATTGCCCCGATAAACGGCGACACATGGCATTCCTACCGCCTGGTGAGCTGGTCCGGCGGCGAGGCCGCGTTCCCGCTGGAGCCGCAGAACCCGCTCTGGTACAACGATGTATATAAGGCATGTGGGTACAAGCCGCTAAAGCGGTACAGCAGCGACGCATTTTATATAGGCGGCGAAGCGGAGCCGCGCGGCGGGGTACACGCGCCGGGCAAGCGTGGCTTCCTCGACGGCGATCTGCTGCTGCGCGGCTTCCGCGACGGAAGCGACATTCGAACGATATATGATATATCGCTTCGGGGCTTTGACGACAACTTCCTGTACAGCGAAATATCTTATGAGGCATTTGAAATGCTTTATAAGCCTTTCCTGCCCTCCATCGACAGCGATCTCGCTATCATTGCGGAGATCGGCGGCAAGCCCGCCGGTTTTATGTTCTCTTATGTGTCGGGCGGCAGACTTATATTGAAGACCATAGCGGTCCTGCCCGATTTCCGCGGCAGGGGCGTCGGCGCGGCCATGGTGGGCCAAGTCGTTCAGGCAGGTCGCGCCAAGGGGCTAAGGACGGCAATAGCCGCGCTGATTGCGGAAGGCAACAACTCCTTTAATATAATATCCAAGTACGGCAGCGACAAAATCCGCGAATATACTCTATATTATTATGAGGATTAAAATAATTTTCTTGCCACAGGGCAAATCATATAGCAGGGTAATAAATTGAGCGAGGCAATAAAGTGTGGGAAAAGCATAGGTTGTGCGAACCATAGAGTGGGGCGAAGCATGGATATGAGGTTTATAATATGAATATATTGGAATTATTGGAGCCCGGCGGCAAAACCTCTCTCATCCAGGGCAAACGCCGCGTGACGTATTCGGAACTGTTGGGCGGCGGGCTGCGCTTCGGCGCGCGCCTGCTAGGTAGCGGCGCCGACCGGGGCAAATATGTCCTCATCTTTCTCCCCATGTCCATAGAATTGTACACTGCCATGATCGGGGCGTGGAGCGTCGGCGCGGTCCCGATTTTTATAGATTTTTCGCGCGGCGCGGGCTTCGTGAACAGCAGCGTGGATCGCCTGAAGCCGGACATCGTCGTGTGCGATCGCGCTACCGGCTTCATGCGGAGCCTGTACCCCATGTTGCGAACGATTGAAATGCTGAGGATAGACAAAGACGTCCCCGCCGTAGGAGCGGTGGACAATACGGCGGAAAGCACGGCGGACAGCACGTTGGAAAGTACGGCGGACGCCGCGCCCCATACCGGTTCACCCCCCGCCATCGAAGCATTGCCGCCCGAGCACCCCGCAATCCTCACGTTTACCAGCGGGACGACCGGCGTCCCAAAAATCGCCGTGCGCTCGCATGGCTTCCTCATAAACCAATATCACGTCCTGTCGCGCCATTTGGACTATAGTGCGGATCATGTCGATTTGGGGACATTGCCGGTCTTCACGCTCGCAAGCCTCGCGGCGCGGATGACCACGCTGCTGCCCGACAAAAGGATCCTGGCGGGAACAGACGCTAAGCGGCTGGCCTCGACAATGGACAAAGAGCGCGTCACCCGCGCGATATGCTCCCCTGCGCTGATGGAAAAGCTGCTCCGGCACAGCAGGCTGCCGTCCCTAAAAAGCGTCTATCTCGGCGGCGCCCCTGTCTATCCAAGTTTATTGAATAAAATAGACAAAAATGTCGACATCCATATTGTATACGGTTCGACTGAAGCTGAACCGATAGCGGGCATCCGCTGGGACGACGTGTCGCCGGAAGACAGGCGGGGCATTGCCG
>WRLR01000042.1 GCA_009777515.1 Oscillospiraceae bacterium
TCGCGGAAAACATAGCCGGGTGGATATTCAACGAGTTCATTAAAGGCATCAGGCACGGCATTTCATATGAGCAGATATTGCTGTCAGTCAAGACCTGCCATAAAACTGCGCTGCCGGTGCGCTTTGCCGCCAAGTCGGGGGCCAGGTGCGTGGGCACGGTCAGCGTAGTGCAAAACGATTTACTGTACAGGGACTACGCCCCGTGGCTTGCTTCCCTGTATGTCGACGCCCCATACAGGAAACTGGGGATAGGCGAGATGCTGGTTGACAAAGCAAAAGAGACCGCCGCCGCTTTAGGCTATTCGGAACTGTACCTGCGCACGGAGCACGCCGGAAAATACTATGAACGGCTGGGCTGGCAATATGTCGAGTCCTGCGTGGACGAGTTCAAACTCAACACAGATGTTTACAAATTTATCGGCTTGTAGTTTTACCAATATGAACTTTTTTATGAAAGAAAAACAGCATAAAAGCATGGCGTTCTCGAGCAAAGTAAACAACATAACAGCATGGCGCTCTCGCGCAATGTAGACAGGTTTGAGCCGTTATTGGGGGTAGCATGATTAAGTATAGAATAATAATTTTTATCCTTTGTATATCGTTTAGCATTACCGGGTGTTCTGCTTTTGGCAAGGCAGATCCAGAAGAACAGTCCAATGCCTATTTTGTAGCGTTTAGGACCCTTTATGATACCGATACCGCGCTAAATTCCGGCAATTACCTTGCGCTGGACCTTTCAAATGTAATGCTGACCGACACAGAGCCTTTGATATCCTTAGTGCAGGGCTTTTGCGACGATAATGGATACATTCTTTTGCTGGACACCAGGGAGGGCTTGAAAGAAAAAGGCTACATATCGACCATAAGCTTTACGGATGGGTTCCTCTTTACTTTTGAAGATGTGGAACTAAAAAGCAACTCCCTGGTGACAAGAGTTACGAAATGGAGCACAATGACCGGGGCTGTGGGCGCGGAGTATAAAATTAAAAAGGCTTCCGCAGCATGGGAGATCACAGAAATAACCAGCCAATGGATCAGTTAAAATGCCATTGGGCTAATTAAGCCAAACACCTTTGCGACATATTTGGCGGCAGTTGTTCCAATTGGCGGCTAACTAGCGATCAGTTTAACAATCAATTTAGCGATCAGTTTGGGTTACTGGTCACACCATGTTTATATTGACATGGGTAATTGTAGGGACGACCGCCCTCGGTCGTCCGATTGTGCGGCTAGCATTTTTTACACGGACGACCGGGGGCGGTCGTCCCTACTTATTAATTGACAGGCTTATCCGCGTTGTATATAATACCAAATAATTTATTATATTTATTTATTATAAATCTTGCCTAAATATCAATTTATCCTCAATCCTATGGCACAATTGATCTTGTATTTATATTAAGGGGATGTTGCCATGAGTGTTAACAATCAGGATGTATCGGCTAAACGTGATATTTTTCGGTTATTTAAAGAGGGCCCACAAAATCGCAGACAGGATTTAATCAGAAGGATTTGGAAATATAAAGTCCTGTATTTTTTCATCTTGCCCATGGTGGCTTGGTTCATTATATTCCAATATATCCCAATGGGGGGCAACCTCCTGGCGTTCAAAGATTACAGTTTCAGGAAAGGCATACTGGGCAGCGACTGGGTAGGTCTGCGGTATTTTCGGCAGTTTTTCGGTTATTATGACTTTTGGAACGTGACGCGTAACACCATTGTAATCGCGCTCATGAAAATACTGCTGGAATTCCCCTTCCCCATAATTTTCGCCCTCCTGCTCAATGAATTATATCGCACAGGTTTCAAAAGGGTCGTCCAAAGCTTGAGCTACCTGCCCCATTTTGTGTCGTGGGTCATAGTCATTCAGATGTTTACGATGCTGCTGAGCCCGACGAATGGCATTTTAAATCATATATTGTTAAATTTCGGCATCTTAAAAGAGCCGATTTTCTTTTTGGGTGAGCGGAATTTGTTTTTGCCCGTTGTTTTTACGACAGATATTTTTAAGGGCGTCGGCTGGTCGTCCATCATCTATCTTTCCACGCTCTCCAGCATTAATATGGAAGTCTATGAAGCCGCTTCCATCGATGGCGCGAGCAGGATGCAAAAAGCCTTGAACATAACATTGCCAGCTATTGTACCGACGGCTGGCCTATTGTTTATTTTAGGTTTTTCCGGGATTCTCCGTTCCGGGTTCGACCAGATTTATTTATTGCAATCGCCGGGAAATCTCAGGGTTTCGGAAACGCTTGACACGATTGTTTTCAAGCAGGGCATTTTGAATGGAAATATTTCGTATTCTACGGCTGTCGGCTTTTTTCAATCGTTCATTTCATTAATGCTGTTGTACCTTGTTAATAAAATAGCGCAAAAAACAGGCGAGCTGTCGTTGTGGTAACCAGCGCGGGCGCGGGCGCGGGCGCTGGCAGGCAGGGCTGATCGTCAGCCAGGCTGACGTTTGCCCTAACAGGAGGTGCGTTTATATATGTTGCGGGGGCGCTCAAGAGGCGAAAAACTATTTGATTGGTTTAACTTAGGGTTGTTGGCCATATTGGGATTCCTTTTTGTCTATCCCTTTATCTACAGTTTGGCGCTATCGTTCAACGACGGCGCCGATGCAATGAAAGGCGGTATTTATTTCATCCCCCGGGCGTTTACGCTGGACAACTATAGAAGGGCGTTTTATAGCACGGATGTCATAAACGCTATGTTTATCTCCATTTCGCGTACGGTATTGACGACTACGGGCGCGGTACTGCTCTCTTCAATGGGCGCTTTTGCGCTTTCCTTCAAAGAACTGCCGGGCAGGAGGTCGCTTAACTTTTTCATTTTTTTCTCGAATATATTTGGCGGCGGCGTCATACCGACATATGTGCTCTACCGCACGCTCGGCATCGTCGATACGTTCTGGGTTTTCGTATTCCCCGGCTTGTACAGTTTTTATAATATCTTAATAATGAGGGTCTTCTTCCAAAACTCAATCCCGGAGGGTTTGCGGGAATCCGCGCTGATAGACGGGGCAGGGCTTTTGAGGGTATATGCTCAAATTTATATGCCGCTCGCCATGCCGATCCTGGCCACTGTTGGGCTTTTTGTCGCGGTCGCGCAGTGGAACGCGTGGTTTGATGGGCTTTATTATGTCCGGAACCAAAAACTGCTGCCCCTGTCGTCGCTTTTGCAAAAATATGTCAAAGAGCTGGATTACAATATGTTGAACGAGGAGCGCATGACTTCAGAGATGGAGTTCCGGGTGAAACAGACCGTCACGCCTGAATCGTTCAAGATGGCGGTGCTCGTTATCACGACTGCGCCAATAATATGTGTGTATCCTTTTTTACAGAAATATTTCGTGAAAGGCGTCATGATCGGATCCATCAAGGAGTAGGGGGGTGGTACAGGCCGACAATCTTAAAACATATTGTTCTATGTGATGAAAGACAGTTGCGGGTTTTTATTGTCGGATGACGAAAAAAACATTCTATGTAATTGTAAAGTAATTGCAAATGCTAAAAGAATTTGTCGCAAGGCTATATCAATTTCAGGAGGGCGATTATGAAACGAAATTATTTGCGGGTTGTTTCTATTTTTATGGCGGCGTTTATTGTGATTTCGCTGGCGGGCTGCGGTGGCGGCGGCGGAGGCGGCGGCGCGGCTACTACTGCGGCGGAGGCGGCGGCGACGACGGCGGCGCAGGCAGCCGCTACGCAAGCCCAGGCGACCACGGCTGCTGCGGCGGCGGCGCCGGCCTCAAGCGCGAATCCGGATTTTGACGGGAAATCGAGAATAAAGGATGATCGTTCCGGGATCGATTCCGCGTGGGGGCAGATGGAAATCAAGGAAGTGACCGAACCGGTGACCGTGAGCATACTGCGCGCATGGAACGGTTCGTCCTCGACAGAGCCTCTGGCTGACGCCGACGTGGTCGCGCCCATACTAAAAGAAAAATTCAACATTACTTTCGATTGGGAGTTCATGCAAGGCAGCGAGACGGAGAAGCTGACGCTGACATTTGCGAGCGGCAACTTGCCGGACGCCATCGACTTCCCCTTGTGGGGCGGCTATTCGGGCGAGACGGGCGTCGTTAAAAAGGCGTTCAACGACGGAATGTTGCGGACCATCGACGGGTATCTGGAGACATATGCCCCTAGCGTAGCCGAAAAAATGTTTAAAAACTGCTCGGAAAAATATTTACTCAGGGAGCTGGAGAACCCATTATTTGACGGGTACCATTATTTTATCCCGAGGGAAACAATGTTCGATCCTGAGAAGGATGTCATCAACTGGCTGTATGGCGTGTATATAAGGAAAGATATCGCGGAGGCAGTCGGGTTTGACAACGCTAAAGATATGAAGACCCCCGACGACATGTTGGATCTCATGGCTAAAATAAAAGAAGGCGGCTTCAAGGACATCAACGGCAATGATGTCGTAGTGGCTTCGACCGGCTCCAGGGGGTTTTCTTTCGACTATTATCTCAGGTTTTTTGATAAAAACAAATATATCGGCAGTTTGCAAAAGGACCCCGCTACAGGGAAGATCCGCTACGACGCCATGATGCGCGAAGAGCAGCTTGACAGGCTGGCGTTTGTCCGCAAGATGGTCAACAATGGCTATCTGGATCCGGAATGCTTCACGCAGGAAAACGCGCAAGTCGACGTCAAGATGAACAACGGGACTGTCGCCATGATATCCAACCAGGGCATGGCTTTGATAACGAACACGACGGATCTCGTCGCCTCGCACCCCGAAATGGAATATGTGCCTATCGCAATCCCCAACTCGGCGGGCGAGGTATATTCGGGCATTGGCACGATTGGGCGCGACGGCACGCCGGCTTGGCTGTTCACGGAGAACATGTCCGACGATCAGCTCATCGTACTCATACAGGTAATGGACTATCTCAACACTCTTGAAGGCCAGACGCTCATCACATACGGCGTCGAGGGCAAGACATTCGAATATGTGGACGACTTCCCGCAGTACCTGCCGGAATACCAGGATTACGCCAATAACAATATGCGCAAACTGACTGAAATGGGCTTCGCGGGCGGCACCGGTTCCGGTGAAATCAGCGCGTATGGCATTTTTGTTGTGGCTGACACAAAACCATTTGCGAACAAAAAAATCAAAACGACGCAAGACTTGAGGGCCGACGCTTATAGGGATATAATTCCGCTCAAGATGAAGCCAATCAAGATGGAGATCAATTTCTGGAACAATGACTATCCATTGGAAAAGACAGAAGAATTTAACCTGGTCAACGGCGATTTCTCCAAAATTAAACAACAGGCGTACTTTGCTACATCGGACAGCGAATCGATCAAAATACTGGAGGATTGGTGGAACAGCGTCGAGCCCGTCTATATGGAGTTCGAGGCGTTCATCAATGAACAGGTGGACGCCTACGACGGGGAGTTGGAGTTATTGTATTAATAATTGTATTAATAAAGGTAAGATGCTTTAGCGATTGGTACATATATTAGCATTTATAAGTATAAGCATTTATAAGTATAAGCATTTATAAGCATTATAATTGCGCTCCCGCGGGGCTGGGCGGGACCCGCTGCGGGGCGCAATTATTTTTGCGACTATTAATAAAGGAGCGCAGCCAGATATGCCATATTTAGAAAGCAAAGGGGCGCGTTTTATGCGCCGTTTCGGCACGAACATCAAGCAGGCGATATATACGAAGATCGCCGATCTGGACATAAAGTACTGGAAGACAGACGAGCCGGTCCCATTCAGCGGCAGGTACGGCGGGGAGGAGCATACGGGACATATCGGCGATTCGTGGGGGAAGCTTTGGGACTGCGCCTGGTTTAATTTTACGGGCAAAGTGCCGGACAGCGCCGCAGGCAAAAGCCTGGTCCTGAAGCTGGATATTAGCGGCGAAATTTTAGTCGTCGACGCCGCCGGGAATCCGGTGCGGGGCCTCACCAGCGCCATGTCCAGCTTTGACAAAAGCCTCGGCGAGCCGGAAAAGACCGAGTTCCCGCTGACAGATTGCGCGGCGGGGGGCGAAGACATAAATATATGGGCGGATGGCGGGAACAATGACTTGTTCGGCAGGTATATCGACAACGGCACCATAAAAGAAGCCAATATATCCATCGTAAACAACCATGCTAAACAGTTGTATTATGACATCGAAGTGCTTATGGAGCTCGCAGGCCAATTGCCGGACGACAGCGCGCAAAAAGCCAGGATAGTGTTTGCTTTATGCAGGGTCAACGATATCATCGGTAAAATGACCGACGACGAATTCATCCGGGCGCGCGAGCTGCTGAAGCCCGAACTTGCGCGCAAAAACGGCGATTACCCGTTGAGTATTAGCGCCATAGGTCACGCGCATATGGATCTGGCATGGCTGTGGCCAATCAGGGAGACGATCCGCAAAGTGGCGCGCACATTCGCTACGGTGATCAGAAACATGGAAACGTACCAGGATTATATGTTCGGCGCCAGCCAGGCGCAGCAATTCAAGTGGCTAAAAGACATGTACCCGGCCTTATATGCCCAAGTAAAGGAATATGTACTAAAAGGCAGGATAGAGCTGCACGGCGGCGCATGGGTCGAGAGCGACGGCAACTTGCCGTCCGGCGAGGCGTTCGCACGCCAGTTTTTATACGGCCAGCAGTTTTTCAAAGACGAGTTCAATATGATCAGCGAGGTGGCGTGGCTCCCCGACACATTTGGATTTACGGCCAACCTGCCCCAAATATTCAAAAAATCCGGTATCAAGTATTTCGTTTCGTCCAGGATTGTTTCAAACACCAACTACAAGTCCCATAACACATTTTGGTGGGAGGGGCAGGATGGCAGCAAGATATTGACGCATGCGCTACCCGAAGGCACATACAACAGTTCGGCCGCGCCGCGCGCGCTCGCGAAGGCCGAAAAGATGTATATGGATTCCGGCGTCTCGGGTAACGCTCTGATCGCTTTCGGCATTGGCGACGGCGGCGGGGGGCCCGGGGAGGAACATATCGAAAGGCTGATGCGCGAAAAGGATCTGCTTGGGCTGCCCCCGGCAAAACAGGAGTTTGCTTCGGAATTCTTCAAAAAACTGGAGAAGGACGCGCACGAATATAAATCATGGCGCGGGGAACTGTTCTTTAGGACTTTCCAGGGCACTTTTTCGAGCCAGTCCAGAAACAAATACTACAATAGGAAAATGGAGCTGGCATTGCGCGAGCTGGAGTATGCTTGCATAATGGCCGGGGGCGATTACCCCCGCGATGAGATCAACGCTATGTGGGAAGAAGTCTTGCTCTACCAGTTCCACGACATATTGCCGGGCTCATCCATTGAGAGGGTAAATGTCGAAGCCGTTGACAGATATAGGGAGATGCTGGGCAAAGCTATTGAAATGACGCGCGGCGCGTATGCGAAAATGGCAGCGGGCGGCGCGGACATGACGGCGGGCGGCGTAGGCATGACGGCAGGCGACGCAAGCATGACGGCGGTCAACACGCTTTCATTTGATAGGAACGAATGGGTCAAATATAACGGCCAATGGATACGCGCCGATGTCAAAAAACTGAGCAGCGCTCGCGTCGTGGCAACCGCTGACTTTACAACTATATCCGCTTGCTTGGCGGCGGGGCCGGATTTGCTCGAAAACGATTGCGTGCGCGTCAAGTTCAATGCCGACGGCAGCATAAGCTCTATTTTCGATAAGGTCAACGCAAAGGAAACGCTTAAAGCCGCAGGCAACATATTCGATGTCTATGAGGATTATGGCGACGGCTGGGGCATAATGGAGAATTACAAGAGGAGAGCGCCGGAGCATTTTGAGCTGATTGGCGCCGAATCGGGGGTTGACGGCCCGATCGCTTATAGGGTAAGCAAATATAGGTACATGAATTCCAGCCTGACGCAAAAGATAGTGCTCGCGCAAGGTTCCGGGCGCATCGATTTCATGACCGATATTGATATGCAGGACAAGCAAAGAATGGTGAGGACTTCATTCCCTATCGGCATAATCGCCGATGAAGCGGTATGCGAAATCCAATATGGCTGCGTAAAGAAACCGCTCCATACGAACACGCTCCTGGATGCTGATAAATATGAAGTGTATGCCCATAAATGGATAGACTTCGCGGACAGGAATTACGGCGTTGCAATGCTGAACGACGGGCGCTACGGCCATAATATCCTGGAAGGCCGCCTGGACCTCGACTTGGCCAGGACGACTTCTCACCCTGGCGCCAATGGCGATATCGGCGGACACAGTTTTGTTTACTCCGTGTTCCCGCACAAAGGCGATTTCACGAACGGCGTCATCGATGAGGCGTACAAGCTGAATATCCCATTGATGGTCGTCGACGGCGCGTTTGGCGCGGACATCGCTCCTATTGTTGGGATTGGTGCGGGCAATATCGTGCTGGAAGCCGTTAAAAAGGCCGAGGACGGCAATGGCATAATTCTCAGGCTGTATGAAGCGCATGGGGCAGAAACGGTTACGGAGATTGATTTCAAGGGGAAGAAAGCCGAATTGGCAAACATTATAGAAGAAAACTGCGGCGGAGGCGCCATGGGAAACAGCCTGCATTTCAACCCATTTGAAGTGCACACGATAAGGCTAACCTAGTAGGGGCGATGCTGCATAAACCGCAACGCTAAGCGTTACTCGCCTTTGGTACATTTTTATATTAAGCTTATATTTGCCTATTTACATTTATAGAATATAGCTATATTATACAAGGCAAACAGGCGATCCTTCATGTCATACGGCATCCGGATCGCAGTGATGCTGCTATAAAGCAGCGCAACAACTCGGTTACACAGCTACGACGAGACAGCAGTTCATCATTATTTCTTTTTTTAGGAGGATGCTATGCGTAAAATTCATCATTTAAGACTGGTCGCCATAATAGCTTTGGTTTGCTATTTGTTAGCGGCTTGCGGAGGGTCAAACGCGCCTGTCGCGACCACTACCCAAGCGGCGATACCTCCGGCCAACCCGCCCCAGCCGGTAGACCCGGCCACGGCCTCCGCATCTACCACGACAACGGCGGCGGCGACCACCGCAGCGGCTACCACTGCTGCCGCAGGCGCCACTACTACAGCTGCGGCCACTACGGCGACGGCTGCGGCGACGGAAGCCACAACCGCAGCAGTTGCTGATGACGACATTTGGACGCCCTACGGCCGCTATCCGGAAACAATCACCATCACTACGGTCAAAGGCACGCCGGCAAACCCGAATTTCTTTTTAGAACCGAACTCAATCCAGGACAATGGCATGACCCGCTACGTCCTCGATAAGATCAATGTCCAAATAGAGCTCGCCTGGGAAGTGGCCAGCGAAAACCGGGGGTTCGCAAACAGGCTGGCGCTGCAGATCGCAGCCAACGACTTACCCGATATGTTCACATTGGGACAGAACGATTATATTTTGTACCGCCAATTGGTGGAAAATAATATGCTGGCGGATTTGTCCCAAGGCTATGAATTCTGCGTCAATGATCATGTCCGCAATACCCTGGCGTCGTACGAAGGCAGGAACCTGGCGCCTTTTTGGCAGGACGGCAAGCTGCTCGCCTTTGCCGGGGGCCGCTACGGCTATGAGCACAACCAGCTCTGGTACCGCAGGGACTGGCTGGATCGGTATGACCTCGAAGCGCCGTCCAGCATCGAGGATATGGAACATATCTTGCGCGTTTGGAAGGATGATCCGCCGACAGAAGACTATGTAGGTTTCATTCTCCATCACGAGATTGTAGGGGGCGTATACCAAAGCGAGTCCGCTTCCCCATTGTTTGCGAGTTTCGGCTCTTTCCCTAACGCCTGGGTAAAAGGCTCGGACGGCCAAACCGTGTGGGGTTCCGTGGCGCCGGAGACCAAGGATGGCCTGGAAGTGCTGGCACGCTGGTATGCGGAAGGGTTGTTGGATCGTCAGTTCATGACGCGAACAGCGGGGGGCACCAGGATGGCTATGGTCGTAGCTGGCCAGACTGGCATGTATTTCAACCCATGGTGGAGCGCCCCGACCGATTTCCCCGCCCAGTACCCGGACGGCGAGGAAGAACTGTTACCCGTCAACGCCCCGTTGGATCAAGATGGCAATTTCACGATCATGTTCCCGGGCGCTGCGGGCGATTTCATCATGATCCGCAATGGCTACCCGCATCCCGAAGCAATGTTCAAGATTGTCAACTTAGAATTCGACATGTGGCGCGGTTTTGACATGGAAGCCTATGATATGCTGCAGGAAGGCTTGGGGACCGGGACGAATTGGGGGTATTTGTTCCCCACGGGCGGCATGAATGTCGAGCCGCAAAATGTCGTGCCCAATACAGGCATATATTACAGGTATTTCGTCGAGACAGGCGAACAGCACCCCGACGCAATGCCATCGGTGCAGCGGGGCTGCGTAAATGTCGGCATATTCTTAGATAACGGCAAAAAGGGCGTCACCGGATGGGGCGGGTACTATCAGCGCTATATTGCGTCCAGCCCGGAGATGATGCTCGCCGATAATGTAAAGATCAAACTGCCTGAATATTATTATGTCACCGAGTCTATGGCTGAAATTAAGCCAACCTTGGATACGCTGGAAAGTACCACTTTTTTGCAGATTATCACAGGCGAACTGCCGTTGAGCGCTTTTGACGATTTTGTGGAGCAATGGTATACGCTGGGCGGCCAAACGATAACAGACGAGGTCCGGTCGCTGGTAGGCTATTAAGCAATTATAAATCCGTAAATTACGGCATTACGGCAAGGGGGCTATAGTGGTGCCCCCTTGCCGGATAGTTTATATGAAAATATGATTCGCAGAGGGCATATATGCGGAACAAATCAACCATATTGCAATATTATCTGATGCTGTTGCCGGGATTAATTATGCTTATCATATTTAGCATTGTCCCAATGCTCGGCATTGTCATCGCATTTCAAAATTATCAACCCGCCAGGGGGTTCATAAACTCCCAGTTTATTGGTTTGCGCAATTTCCAATTACTGCTTGCGTATCCGGACGTGCGCAATATATTCGTCAATACAATAGTCATTTCAGTTTCAAAAATGATTTTGGGCATTGTCGTTCCCGTCACATTCGCGGTGATGCTCAACGAATTGAAATTTATGGCATATAAGCGGTTCGTGCAGACGATCGTCTACATCCCCCATTTTTTGTCATGGGTCATTTTGGCTGTCATGTTCCACAACATATTTTCATACACCGGCATGGCTAACAAAATCGTCGAATTGTTCGGCGGGGAGCCCATCCTTTTTATGGTGAGCAACACATGGTTCCGGCCTATAATCATCGCAACCGATATATGGAAAAGCTTTGGCTATGGCGCGATTATTTATTTGGCTGCCATATCGCATGTCGATCCTAATATCTACGAAGCTGCGGCGATCGACGGCGCCAACCGGATGCGCATTATATGGCATATCATCCTGCCCACAATAAGCACCACTATCGTTTTGATGGCAACTCTATCGCTGGGCAGCGTTTTGAACGCAGGGTTTGATCAGATCTATAACATGTACACGCCTTTGGTCTACAAAACCGGCGACATCATAGACACATATGTTTACCGCATGGGGCTGCAGCGGCTGCAGTTCAGCTTCGCGACCGCCGTGGGCCTCCTTAAATCCGTCGTCAGTCTGATTTTGGTGGTTACCTCGTATAAGCTGGCGGATATTTTCACCGGCTATACACTGTTTTAATCTGTGCGGAGGACATTATGACACGCAAAACTAATTACGTCGACGTCATAATAATAAGCGTCATCGGGATCATCACATTTATCAGCCTCTTCCCCATTCTCAATACGCTGATGATATCGCTCAGCGATAAGACCAGCGCGGCTATCGGCAAAGTGTCTTTATGGCCTATCAATTTTACCCTGGCTGCGTATGCGAAAATGCTGGAGGATTTGCGTTTCTTTACCGCGTTCCGCGTTTCGGTGCTGCGGGTGCTCTTAGGTACGTCGCTCAATCTGTTGCTCAGCATCCATATGGCATTCCCGCTTTCCAAAAGCACGAGGGTATTTCCGCATCGGAACAAATTTATGTGGTTTATCGTATTCAACATGCTGTTCAGCGGCGGGATGGTGCCTAACTTCTTGCTGGTCAAGGGACTCGGGTTGCTGGACACCATTTGGGCGCTGGTGCTGCCCGGCGCGGTAAATGTTTTTAACACGATTATCCTGATGAATTTTTACAAAGGGATACCCCCTTCGCTGGAAGAATCTGCCATGATGGATGGCGCCAGGCCATTCACCATCCTGTGGTATATTTACGTACCGCTAGCAAAAGCGTCCATCGCTACGATCACCTTGTTCGCTGCGGTAAACCATTGGAATGCGTTCTTCGACGGATTGATCTATATTAGCACCCCCGCAAAAGTGCCGTTACAGACATATATCCAAAGCCTCGTGGTGGTGCTGAACCCCGCCGAGTTGCAATATATGACCCCGGAGGAGATCGCACTGCGCATGGAGGTGTCCAACCTGACGTTCAACGCGGCGAAGGTTATCGTTTCTATGGTGCCTATAATAGCCATCTACCCGTTTTTGCAAAGATATTTCGTTACCGGCATTATCATGGGCGCCATTAAGGAATGAACCGGCAGGGCTTCCGGTAGGAAGCTACCGACAGGGAGCTACCGGTAGGAAGCTACCGACAGGGAGCTACCGGTAGGAAGCTACCGACAGGGAGCTACCGGCAGGGCTTCCGGTATGGGCGCAACGCAATATAGGGGGATTGCAACGTACTTCTTACCTTCCTATTTTTTTCTGGATTGGCCGATTTCTGCGCCGGCGGCTATCAGCGCGCTTTGCAATTTTTTTATGTCGATGTCGCGCGGCTGGACGCCGTATTTGGCGCTGATGGACGCCGCGACCCCGGCCGCTTCGCCAATCGCAAAGATATGCGCCATCGCCCGCCAGGATTCATATGCGATTTGATCCGACGACATGCATCTGCCGGCGACTAACAAGCCGTCGGCCACCTTTGGCAAAAAGCACCTATATGGGATGTCATAGCCTTCGTGGGTGAGGAAACGGCGGTAGCCAAAATGATGGATGACAGGGTTCGCGCCCATTGCTACCGAATCCTCGAACACCCTCCCTTCCAGCACATCGTCCCCGGTGATGGCATATACGCCTTCGATAAAGCGCGTTTGGCGGATGCCCAGCAATGAGCCGGTGTCCACGATATTGGCGCCCGCGAGATCGGGGAATTTCTGGATTTTTTCCGCCATGTCCTCATACACGGCGAGCCGCGTTTTAATCTCCTCGCCGGTCAGCTCGTCCGCGTCGGCCCCGTTGGCGGCGCCCGGCGACGGCCCCCAGACCACCATTGTGTCGTTGATCAAGCAGCCGGGCGCCTTCGTGTCCGGATCGAAACCCGATATTTTATACATCAAGCAATCGTTGAGGCGCGAATTCTCATCGCCCCTCGTCTGCCAATATGGGACGCCGGCTTTGAGCGCTACGTCGCCGTCGCCGCTCGCATCGACGACCACCTTCGCAAAAGCCGCCTGGCGCCCCGTTTTGTTTTCAAATATGATCCCTGTGACAGCATTGCCGTCCATGATCACATCGGAAAAATATGTATGGAATAGGATATTCAACCCGGAGTCCACCGCCATTTTTAATGTGGCGTATTTGAACTTTTCGGTATCAAACGCGTAATTATACGAAAGATCGCCTTTGACATCGGCGCGCTGCTCCGATTCATACGCGTTGCGCGACTTTTCCGCGCCCTTCATCTCCAGCAGTTTGAGGATCAATTCCTCGCCGAGCCCCTTTGTGGTCTGTATCCCATTGGGCTGCACTTGGTTGCGGAAGCCCACGATGTTCGCCATCAAGGATGCCGTTGCCGTGCCCCCGAAATATGGGAACCGTTCGATTATCAATGTGTGCGCGCCTGCGCGCGCCGAGGCGACTGCGGCTGACCAGCCGGCCACACCGCCCCCCACGACAATCACGTCAAATTGGCCATACACGTCGATTTCTTTTGCAGGTTCCAAATATTTGCTCGATGGTTTCATAGCCCCTCATGTTGCCGCGCGCACAATAAAAAACCAAAATGCGGCGGCATGACTCCTTTACATTTTATTTTTTATTTCCTTTACGTATACCGGCTTGCGGTTTTGAGTATCCTTGCCTTCACAGTTTCCCTGATATGCTCGGGTTCAAGCACTTCCATATATTCGCCATATGAGAGGATCATTCTAAACAGCCATTCATCCTCCGGCCATGTTTCCGACACGATAAAACCGCCGTCCGGCTGCAGGGCGATGCTGTCCTCTCCATGCTCGTCATATACGCGATACGCCATTTCACTCCCAATCCGCATGACAATATTTACATATTTTGTCGCACTGTCCGGGATCTCCGTTCCCGTCATTGTTTCACGGGGTTCGCGTACGAAAAATGTTTCATCCGTTACATATAGATTTTTTATCCTTGACAGTTTGAATATGCGAAAATCCTGGCGTACCAGGCAATAGGCCTTGAGATACCAAGCCCTGGACTTAAACCACAACTGTGTGGGCTCCGCGCTCCGGTATGTTTTTTTACCCGTGGCGCCAAAATAATCGAATTTTATGAGCCTGCGTTCAAGAATAGCGGTTTTCAATTCATTGAAGTAGTTGCCGTTGATTCCGCTCCATTCTGAGAAATCGACTTCCAACCAGTCCGAAACCGTTCTGTTAAAAACTGCCGATAGTTTGTTCAGAACCTGGCCGGTTGTTTCGGGAGACACGACATAGGACAGCCCCTGCAGGGCGTTGAGTATTTCGTCCTGTTCCTGCTCGTTCAGCATGGATTTGCTGAGCACAAAGCCGGGCAGCAGGCCGATGCCGCCGCCCCTGCCCTTTTCCGTATAGACGGGTATGCCGGACAGGCTCAGCGTATCGATGTCGCGATAAATTGTGCGCGGGGACACGCCAAACCGCGCCGCCAGTTCTTTTGCGGTCACGACTTTTTGGCTCAGCAGTACATATACAATTTCAAACAGCCTGCTTATCTGCATATTATCGCACCTGTATGCGGACCCGGCCGTCATTTTGGCCGGGTAAAGCGCCGCGCCGAGCGTCAATGCCCGGCTTGTACCTCACTGGATAATATGTTGCTTACGCATTATAGCATATATCTTGATTCAATGAGGAGATTGTAATAAAATGGACAGAAACCTAGTAAAACTTAATAAAAACGTTGCGGAAGCGCCATGCCAAGCAGGTGAAATCAGCATTTATTCGATGCCATTAATCCAACGGAGGGAAATTTATCATGTCTGAAAAAATATTAAATCCGGACTGCCCATGTAAAAGCGATTGCGAGAGACACGGCGACTGCGAAGCGTGCCGGGCAAATCACTCGGCACGGGGCAGCCTTACAGCCTGTCAAAGGTTACAACAGCAAAACGACAAAAATTGAACATTAACGATTATAGTTACTCTATAGTTACTTTTGGATTTACTAAAATATTTAAGCTTGCATAATTATTTATGATACTGTAAAATATGCCTGTTACGCGGATGTGGCGGAATTGGCAGACGCGCATGGTTCAGGTCCATGTGAGCGCAAGTTCATGGGGGTTCAAGTCCCTTCATCCGCATAGAAATGATTAATCCGAATCCAATCGATGCGTACCTGTGCGTACTAGTTCGCGGTGGTTTCGGATTTTTCATTTCCAAAATTAATTTTCTAATTAATAATAACGAGGGGGTGAAACCGGGCCCGCAGTGCAGCAGGCGGTGCAAGTTGCGCAGATGGCGCAGGCGGTGCTAGTGGCGTAGGTGGCGCAGGTGGCGCAGGTGGCAGATGGCGCAGGCCCGGTGAACATTGCATGAAAACACATCTATCCATTAAAGGCGACAGCTTCCTTATCAACGGAGCGCCGACATACAGCGAAGTCCCCGGCGCGAACCCCGCGTCGCTGGGGCTGCTCTGGAACCAGCGCGTGGTCCAGGGCGTGTTCGACGACAGGAAAGACCGGAGCCGGTTTAACCAATTCAAAATGAAGGTGTTCGATCCGCAAAAAAACACCGAAAACCTGATTGCGTCGCTCCCGGCTTGGCATGCTTATGGTCTGAGGGCCATTACCGTATGCTTCCAGGGTGGCTGGCCGGTCGGCGCGCTCAATGTGGAGGACATCGACAACAACCCGTTCAGCAAGGACGGCCTGACGCTGGACGCGGCTTACGCGAAGCGGATGGACAGTATTATCCGGGCGGCGGACGAGCTTGGCATGGTTGTCATCGTCACATTTCTATATTGGGCGCAGACAAGGGAGTTTACGGACGGGCGCGCCGTCGCGAACGCCGTTCGCACAGGGGCGCGCTTTTTAAAGGAAGGCGGCTATACCAATGTCATTGTCGAGGTGGCGAACGAGTACAACATAAATCCGTTCAGGCGCCATCCGCTGGTGTTCACGGCGCAGGGCATGGCGCAGCTCATAAAAATCGCCAGGGAGGAATCGGGCGGTATGCCGGTTGGATGCTCGGGCGGCGGGGGCATGGCTGACAGGGAGGTCGTCGAGGAGAGCGATGTGGCCATCGTCCACGGGAACGGGCTCACGCGCGGGCAGTACTACGATTTTATCAATAAAGTAAAGGGCTGGGCTGGCGGGAAGCCCGTGCTGTGCAACGAGGATTCGCCATGCTGCACCAGGGTGGACGTCGGCCTTGAAACGCATACCTCCTGGGGCTATTACAACAACTACACGAAACAGATACCCCCTGCCGATTTCGGCGTCACCTGCGGGGAGGACGTGTTCTTTGCGCGGAGGGTCGCTAGGGCTGTCGGCATACCGGTGGACGAATTGCCGCATGACGAGCGCTTTTACCTGCAGGGGCTCGAAGACCATACGGTATTTAGCGGTATGCGCGTGGTAAGGCTGGCGTGCGAGTTCCCGGAAAAAGTCAGCTATGTCGATTTTTACGAAGGCGGCAAGCGGATTTACAGGAGCTATGACGAGCCGTTCTTCGTCAACAGGGAAACCACGTGGACCGGCACGCCGCGCGCCGCAGGACGGGGCGCGCAGCAGTGGGAAGCCATAGTTACGCTGACAGACGGCAACACCGTCAAAAAAAGCACGACCGCCAAGGGCGTCGACGCGTAAAAATGTATATGTAGGGTGCGACGCCCCATCAACATAGTTGATGTTTGGCGCATCGCAGTTAGTATGGGTAAATGGCTAATAAAATTATTATTATAGAATTTATGACTTTTATTATTTTATAGTAACACTTTAAAATAATTTTGTGATATTATCATAATGATCAATACTTTTTACGGGTTTCGAGGCTTCTACAATACTGAGGGAGGGTTAATATGGCAAGTTTTTGTGGTTCATGCGGGAAGGAGCTTGAGCCGGGCGTAAAATTCTGTGGTTCGTGCGGAGCTCAGGTAACGCAGGCGCCGCAGGCCGACGCGGCGCCGGTTCAGCCTGCCGCTACGGCAGGTACGCAGCCGACTGCTGCAGCATATACAAACCCTGCGGCAGCGGGGCAACCAGCTGCGGCGGCAGGGCAACCGACGGCAGCAGGGCAACCCGCAGCGGCAGGAGCGCAACCTGCTGCGGCAGGAGCGAAACCTGCTGCGGCAGGGGAGCAGTCTTTTGTCGATAAAATTATGTATATGGCAAAAAATACGGCGGACTATACCGGTGAAATGGATCCGACGGAAGTCGAAAAGAATAAAATAATGGCATGCGTGGCGTACATCGTGTTCTTTGTGCCGCTCCTGGCCTGCCCCGATTCGAAATTTGGACGCTATCATACAAACCAAGGCCTATTGTTGCTGTTGGTCAGTATAGCAGGCGGTATCGCTACAACCATTATTCGAATGATCTTTAGAGGGTTTTTGTACTGGCTTGGATCATTGCTTTCGCTGGTAATTACCCTGCCGATTCTCGCGTTACTGGTAATTGGTTTAATAAACGCCTACAACGGAAAGGCAAAAGATTTACCGTTCGTCGGCACGCTGCGGTTGATAAAATAATTTATCAATAATTATTTTACGCGTACAATTATTTATGCGTATAACTGGGGGCGGCCAAATGCCGCCCCTAAAAAATAAAACGGCTTTAATAGACGACCCTGTGCCGCCCCATCAGAAACACATATAGTTCTCGTAGGGACGACCCTTGTTTGCCCCATCAAAAACATTATGGTTTTCGTAGGGACGACCCTTGTTTGCCCCATCAGAAATAAATATGGTTTTCGTAGGGACGACCGCCTCCGTAGGAGGCGTTCATTCGGTCGTCCGTTTTTATTAATAATCCAATTAATATGTTTTGTCTAACAATGGCGCGACAGCGGCGTATATTTCTTCATGTATGTCGCCGATGGGGCGGATGGCGCCGTCCTTTCCTACGTCTATCCGGCGCCATCCAAGCTGCGCCGCGATTTCACCAGCGCATATATGCGAGCGGTACAGATACGCAAGATCTCGCTCGTGAATGTCGGCGCCAATATGTGGCTGCCCAGTACTTTTTTGTGGCAGCTCAGCGCTTCTTTGTGGCAGCTCAGCGCTTCTTTGTGGCAACGCAACGCTTCTTTGGGGCAGCGCATCGTTTATTGGCGGTTTTGCCAGGAGCTTTTCACGCAGCTCCATCGAAAGGTCTAAAAAAATGACGATGTCCGGTTTTGGCAGACCTATTTTAACAAATTCCAAGTCGATGAGCCATTCGATATATTTGCGTCTTTCGGCCGCGCCCGAAAATTTAACCCCTTGATGTATCATATTTGACATTGTGTAGCGATCGGCAACGACAATGCCGCCCCCGTCGATAAATGCGCCCCAATCAGTCCTGTATGAAGCATAGCGGTCCACCGCGAAGAACACCGATGCGGCGTAAGGGTTTACGTCATCCGGGTTTGCCCCAAAATCGCCGTTTAGGTACATCCTGACCGCTCCGGCTGCTTCGCTTTGGTAATTGGGGAACTCAATTTTGCGGGCGTTCCTCTTTTCGTTGCGCAGCCGTTCCAATAGCAGAGCTGTCTGCGTTTCTTTGCCGCTTTTATCGACCCCCTCGATTGCGATTAACATTTGCGCTCCTTTATGATTTACATATATACGTCTATGGTGATGCCCGCCATGTCCAATATTTCCTCATAGCCTGCATTGCTTCCATTATTTTTGTTTGCTGTTTCAATCCCTTTGACCACATGGCCATTGCGCAGCAGGCGCCGGATTTCGTTTATTGTGTCGGCTGTTATTATCTCGCCTGGGCAGAGCAGAGGTATGCCGGGTGGGTAAGGAGCGACGATGGAAGCCGCCGCGTGGCCCGCCGCCGATTTCAAAGGGATGCGCCTCTTTGGCGCGTGTAGGCTTGTGATAAAGTCAAGCATTATTTCATGGGCGCCCTGGAAATCATGTGCTGCTGGGGCAAGTAATTCGTCCGTTGCATCCGGAATGGCTGAGGTGAGTAATGCGTTCGTTGCATCCGGGACGGCTGGGGTGGTTGGGGCGAATAATTCGTCCGCTACGGCTGGGGCGAGTTTTGTATCCATTGCGGCTGGCGGGTTAGCGGGCGCGAAAGCCGACGCGGGAGCATGCGCATGGTTCCGATAAGCCGCTATATCCCTAAGCGCGGCAGTTAATTTGGAAAAATCCTCGTCGCTGTCTGATACGGTCGATATCATGACGATATGCATAGGATCCGACATTTCAATTTTTATACTATGGCGCGACCACAACAGTCGCTCAACTTCCGCGCCGGATAGTCCGATGGGACGGACGCATAACACCAGGCGCGTCATGTCCCTTGCATATTTGTATGGCGGGCCTTGGCGGGCTTGCGTCCAAATGTCGCCCGGTATGCCATACCCCAAAGCCGCCATGTCTGCGTAAAACGATTCGCAGCGGTCCAGCACCCTGTCGAGCTCCGCCCTGCCCCTCCCTGTCATATACTCCCTGGCGTAATCGAGGGAGGCTGTGAGTATAAAAGATGGGCTGGATGTTTGAAACGCGCGGAGGGCTTCGGCCATCCGCTCGGCTGCGGCGGCGCCGCGTTCATCGGCCAGCGCTGTGGCGGATACGTGGGCATAGGCGCATTGAGTGAAAGCGGGAAGCGTTTTGTGGGCGCTCTGTATACAAAAGTCGGCGCCGCCCTCGAGCGCGCTCACGGGCAGCCGAGGTGAAAACGACAAATGCGCGCCATGCGCTTCATCGACTAGCACCGGGACGCCGCCCCGCCGCCTGGCGATCCGTACGATTTCTTCTATGTCACAAACGCTACCGTAATAGCCAGGCCTCGTAAGATAGATAGCTGATGCATCCGGATGCTCAACCAAAGCGCGCTCGACATCCCCCGCGTCAAGGACGCCATTTTTTGCCACATTGATATAAACCGGCCTGACCCTTGCAAAACGCATGGCGTTAAACGCCGAGTAGTGAAAATCCCTGGCGATCAGCAGTTTGCGCTCCTCAGCCAGGAGCGATCCACGCCCTGCGCCACGCAGTGGGGCGCGCCCCGCACCGCAGACCGCAGCTATCATCGCAAAGATGCCGCAGCTCGTACCGTTCACCAAAAACCATGTTCTGCCCGCGCCAAAAGCCCGCGCCGCCATCTCCTGCGCTTCGAGCAGCGAGCCGCGCGGGCTGTGCAGATCGTCAGTGACGTCCAGCTCCGTCGCATCCAGCAGCGCCGGGTCGCTAAAAACACCGGACGGAACAAAGCCCCTACCGAGCTTATGCCCCGGCATGTGGAACACTGCCGAAGCTTTTTTTGAATAGGCGACCAGGGCCTCGTACAATGGTTTCAATGATAATGCCTCAAAGACTCAAAGCGCCAGTTTCAGGCTTTGAATTTCTTTTATTTCGAGGCCAATTTCTTTTTCGATCCTGACAATATCGGCTTTAATGTCTTCAAGGGTCTCTTCAACCTTGATTTTAGCCGCGTACGCAGATTGAGCATGCCTTCCTCGGCTGCCGCTCCCGGAGCCCTGAGATCTGGAACCCGGAGAGGCGCCTGCGGCGCTCGATCCTGCCGCCCCGCCCCTATGGCTCCCGCCAGCCGACGCGGACGCCTGTGCCGACGCTGCCCCAGTCGCTGCCGCGCCCGCGCCCGCGCCGCGCGCCGCCGGTTCCCTGCTGCCGCCGGCTCTGTCACGCTCGCGGCCCGCCGCGCCACGTTCCTGCTGTCTGCCGCCATCTTGCGACCCGCCGCGCTCCTGCTGCGCCCGCCCTTTTTGAGCAGCAGGCCTTTGGGCCGCCTGCCCGGCTGCACCACGCGTCGACGCAGCGGCGTCTGGTTGATCGCCGTCCCTCTGGCGGCCCTTTGCCGGCTCGCGCGAGCCCTGCGCCCTATGCTGGCTGTACGGTTGACCGGGCTTCTGGTTCCTGGCTGTGTAGGTATCAGTTGATTTATCGGTTGGTTTATGATCGGTCGATCGTGCCCTGCGATCCGAAGAAGCCGTCCTATCAGAGGACGCCGACCTCCTGTCGGACGAACCGGACCTGCCCGTCGAGGAAGACCTGTCGGAAGCCGCCGCCACTGCGGCGGGATCAGATTTCGCGGCCCTCTCCCTGTTGTCCTGTTCCTTACCGTCCCGGTTGTATCTTGTGCCTGTTCCTCCCGTGCTGCGGCTTCTTCTGGCGCCCCCGCCACCGGCGGAATTGGCGTTACCTACGCCGCCTGCATTACCTGCGCCGCCTGTGTTACCTGCGCCGCTTACGCCGCTTGCACCGCCTGCACCGCCTGCGCTACCTGCGACGCCAGTGCCGCCTGCGCTACCTGCATTCCCTGCGCCGCCTGCATCGTTAGCCCCACCGGCGCCCCTTGCATTGCTCCCCGCGCCCGGTTTGGCGCTTGTGTTCTTATTCCCTTCTTGTTGGCTCACGCTCATACTCCTTGGAGGTAGTTAGTAGTTGTCTATGTCAGCCTGAGTTCGTTTATGCCCCTGTCGTTTTTGATACGCTCGAGGCCTTCCGCCTCAAACTCCATAATCAACAGTTCGCCCAGGTACAAGATACGGCAGCCCGGTTCCACATGCCCGGAATACGCATACTGATGATCGGACACAACCATGTGGAGATGCGGCATGCCGTTAGCAATTATGCCGTCGATCGAACTCATTTCAAGCGGTTTGTCGTCCCATTTTTCAAAATGCTCGACAGCCGGGAACGATGTCGTCATGACCATATGCAGGACGCAGTGGTCAAATGTGCCGATGCCTGAAACGACCGCCCCGTTTACGATGTTTTCCTTTTCGATCAATTCGTTTAGGCATTCCAGCAGATCGTCGCCTGGATCGAGCCTCAGTATGTGCAGCCTGGAACCAGGCTTCGCCACGAATGCTTTCATTTTACTACCTCCTCGGATTCGTATTTATCATCGAATATTTTATAATATTGTGCTATCTTGTATTCCGCGAGCATTTCGCTAAGCAACTCGCCGCTCTGCGCCCCGGCGTCCGGCGCCCCCTCGCTCAATTCAGCGCCGTCGTACGCGTCCGCGCTGTAAAACAAAGTGTGGTATATCGGCAGCTCGCCGCGCAATTGGCTGACCATTTTTTCATATGCGCCTAGCTCCAATCCGATGCATTCCATAGTATAAATTCCCAAATACCCGGCGCTCAGCCCGCGTTGCTTTGATTTGATTTCATCGTATTCCGGCCATACCGCGCGCGCCGCGCCGTTTGCCCATATTATATAGCGCCCCCGGAATATGTTCGACTTTTCATTCAAGCCACCGTCATACCCTATTGGGTAGCCCAGCTCCTTATATGCAGAAAAATTGCTGCCCAGCCCAGGCAAATGGTCGCCGAAAAACACAAGGACAGCCGGCCTTTCGACAGCATCCAAATAATCGGTCAGCCTCCCAAGTGATTCGTCTGCGTCGCGCAAGCCTTTTATATAATTGGAAACTGCGTAATCGCCTTTTATACTAAGCGTGATTTCGGGTGTTGTCAAATAGTTTTTCGGGATCTCCCCATACATATGACCCGCGTCGTATGGGCCATGATTTTGTATGGATACTGCAAAACAAAAAAAAGGAGCTCCCGTGCCGCCGGCGCCGCCAACCCCGCCAGCCCCGCCGACGCCTGTGCGTTCCTCGTAAATGTCAATCAGTTTTTCGGTCATTGCGAAATCAGAAATATAATTACCGGATTTATCCGCATCTTCGTCAAATGCGCTAATATCTACGAATTCATCAAACCCAAGCCATGGGTAAACATTTTGCCGGTTGTAAAACCATGGGTATCCGGGGTGCATGGCGACAGATGAATATCCGTTGGCTGCGAACGTCCTCACGATGGAATCGGTGTCCCTGCGGACCAGAAACTTAAATGCGGACGCTATGTCATTATTGAAATTGGCGACGGAATGGCCGGTCAAAACGCCGTATTCGGTCGTGTCAGTGCCGCCGCCATAGACATCGGCATAAAATTCGCCTGTAATGCTTGTTTGCGTAAGCCTGTGAAAAACAGGTATCGGGTCGCCGATGCCGCCCTCTCCGTCAAAAACCAGTGTCGGGATACAGGTGATGTCCCAAAATGCCTCGCTCATTAAAAATATGACATCTGGCAAAAAGGGCGGTGAGATGTCTGCACCACCCACATCGCCCTCGCCATATTTCGCCAATATCTCCTGCGCGCGTTCAATGGAATAGCCTTCAGGACGCAAAGCGCCGAAATTCAGATTTTTTGTATGGTGCAAAAACGCTACTATAAACCCCTTTGAATTGTATTCGTTTACCATATTATAGGCATTGTTTCTCACAGGGATCGACGCATATATTGAATCGTTTGTATATATGGCGAAATAGCTCGCGACAGCGAGCGAAACAGACAGCGCGCCGCCTATCAGGCGAGCTGCGGCGCCCTCGCGCCTGAAGCGCACAAAGAACCCCAGAGCCGCGCAGCATATGACTATCATAATAATAATGATGATGCTGCCCGCTCCAATCCTAATCGAGGACGCGGCAGCGATGTTGAAAACTTCCCCCCCAAGGATGATGTCCGAAGGCATGAAAGGGTCTCCGCGCAAAAATACCTTCATTTTGTTCACAAGGCACATTATAAACACAAAAATGGAGGATGCCCCTGCCGCGAGCCAGACTGACCCGCTGGCAAAATAAATAATGTAGCTTATTAACAGAACGGCGATGTATGCGTACAAAAATACCTGGGGGTTGTCCAGGATGTGCCCGACGACTTCTCTATACACATCGGGGGTCTGGGTGAATGTTGCGATGGTCGCAGCCGCCGCGCCCAGCCACAAAAAAAAGTGCGGCGCGGTGCGTCGGCTTGCAAGATCCAGTTTAAGTTTACTATGTATTAACGGTATTGTTCCGCTTGATACCCTGTCGATGCCCATGCGAACATTTTACATAGAATAGCCGCCGTTGGCAAATAATACGAAAGCAGGAGCGGACGACCGAGGGCGGTCGTCCCTACGAAACTATATTTAATTATCGATTTGGACGGACGACCGAAGATGGTCGTCCATAAAGGGCTGCCGTATGAGCCGCCCGCTATTTGCCTAAAAAATTCGGCAGGTTCCCCCCGCTCTCGGATTCGGGAGGAACCTGCCAATACATCTATATTAAGAGGTTTCGGCAAAGCAATGCAACAAACATGCTTATGTCTATGCAATTTGCACCGACGCCCCGGCATATTCAATTTAATGTTTAGCTTAATGCATCACTTATGCATCATTAATGCATCGGTTAATGTATCACTTATGAATCATTTATGCATCGATTAATGCATCACTAATGCATCATAAATGCATCGGTTAAATGCATTTTCGCATCGACTTACCTATCCATTATAATGCTGACTTTGTCAATAAGTTCGTTTTTTGATAAAGGCCTTTTTATATAACCGTTAATTAGTTCCCTATTTATGTAATCATACATGTCGCCGTCTTTTCCATCCGATATGAGCAGCGCATGCCTAGCGCCCCCTGCGCTTTTCGCGAGCCCAGCCAGGAAGACCCCGCTCATATGCTTCAACCTGCCCATTGTTATAATCAAATTGCAAGGATCGAGCTTTAGCGCATCAAGCGCTGTACGCGCGTCGGTGTAAGTGCGTATATCATATCCGTACGGTTCCAACGTCTGTTCTATTTTCGATAGGATAGCCGGGTTTTCTGCGACCACGGCGATGCACATGCGGTTTGCGCGGCGGAGCACCCTGCGCATGGCATTTATGGAATCGTCGCTGACCCTGGACCAATTCTGCTTATCGGGCTCCATATCCCACAGTGTTTCTTGAACTAACTGGAATCGCCCGTTTGACCCATTTATAGCAAGGTGGCCGCCGATGCTGCCTTTCCTGGCGCCTGTAATCAGCCGCCTTGATTTTGATATGCTGTTCATGTTTTTGCCTCCCTTTATTATACGCAAGCCCCGCGCTAAACCGACGGCACGCGCGGAACCCGGAGCTTGGACGCTTGCGCCTGCTCTTGCACCGGCGCCGGTTCCTTCGCTGGCGCTGTCGTTGGCGCCTTGGCCATTGCCCTTGCCTTCGCCGCTCCGATTTGCGTTAATGTGCCCATCTAACGATTTTTTGTTATACGCGCTGCGCGCGGCCCTTTGTTCCGCTATCAATTTATTGTAAAATTCGCGCTCGCGATCTCCGGCGCTCATTTTGCCCATCTCGCCGCCCATCTCGCCGCTCTTGTCGCTTTTGTCACTTTTATCGCCCAGATTGTTCATATTGTTGATATTGCCCATATCGCCGTCTCTGCCCTTCAAGCTCTTTGCTCCTTTCTGACGCGCCGTCTATTATATTTATATTATGCGCACGGTTATAGTTTCTATTACGTTTGATAATAATTACATTTGAATTACTATATTATAATGATAGCAGGTAAATCTTGTAGCTAAATAAATATGTCCTAAAGAACGTTCAGAAATAAATATAATTTTTGCTTGAAACAAATAAGCTATATAAATAGTTGAAATATTTGCATTTATTTTTATCGCGGTTTATAATCTAGCTACAATACTAAGGAGTTGATACATAAGCATGTCCGATCAAAAAGTGCTCATTGTCGACGATGACCCGTCGGTGTGCAAAGTGATATCACGCGTAGCCTCAGTCAACGGGCTGGTACCGTACACTGCCGAATCCGGCGAGAAGGCGCTCGAATTGCTCGGTATTGAGGATTTTGCGCTTGTCGTGCTGGATTTGCGGCTTACCGGGATAGACGGTTTTGAGGTGGTTGAGCGCCTGCGCGGGGAAAACAAAGAAATTCCAATAATCATCCTCAGCGCGAACGACGTGCCGCACGATATGCTCTACGGCTTGGAAATAGGCGCGGACGACTATGTGACCAAGCCCTTTGACCCGATTTTTTTGGGCGCGAAAATAAAGGCCCTCATACGCAGGGACCGGCATGTACGCACGGCCGAATCATTGTCGTCCGGCGATATAAAATATTACCCCGGCACGATGAAGCTCTACATTCGCGGCGTAGAGGTCCCGCTGTCAACGAAGGAGCATGCGCTGTTGCGTTTGTTCCTCGAAAACAAGGGCCGCGTTTTTACAAAAGAACAGATCTATGAAAAGATTTGGAACGAGACGATTGTAGATGAAAACGCGATAATGGTATATGTCAGCCGGCTGCGCAGCAAGCTCGAGACAGACCCGAGGAACCCAGACCACATCATCACCATATGGGGCGTGGGGTACAAATTTATAGATTAACAACTAAATCAGGGGGAGCAGTTCACAGATCAGGCAACGAATCTCTTGATCCTGCATAGTTCAGCGGATTAAGGAGACGTTTCTCCCGATCTGCAAGTTCGGCAGATCACTAAAATATTCTACCTGATCCTAATTATTCGCCCCTCCGATCCCTTGTCCTGTCACCCGTAAAAGCTGGCTATTTGTCGGCCCAGTTCGCCTCTCAGCGATCCATATCTGAAGAACACGCTGCCCTTGACGAGGCCGGGATACTTGCCCGCGTTGAGTTCCAGTTGCCCGACGATCTCTCCGCTCCAGTTGGCGTCGCCGCCGCCGCTTTCGCGCTCGAACTCCCTGTATGCCGCGTGCCCTATGTATAGATCGACGGGCGTCCCTTCGCATACGTCGGCCCACCAATCCAATATTATTTCGTAGTCGGCGATCTCAAACCCTCTGTACCAGTAAATTTGGGGGCATATGTAGTCCACCCAGCCCGACTTCGCCCACCGGCGGGTGTCGGCGTACATCGCTTTATAAGCCTCGTTGCCCCTCGTGTTGCTGCCAAGCGGGCTGGACGACGCGTTCATCCATATGGAGAAGGGCGCCACGCCGAAACGAATGTGTTTCCCAAGCTTTTTTTCTTCCCTGTTGATTGCCCGCTGTATACCCTTTATGATGTCGTTGACGTTGCCCCTGCGCCAGTCGGCTTTGTCGATGCCGGAACCGTGTTTTGCGTATGTGGCATCGTCGGGGAAGTCCGTCCCGGGATAGAAGTAGTCGTCCAGGTGAATGCCGTCCACGTCGTAATTATTGACGATTTCAACGACGCCGGCGACCACGAGTTTCTTGTTTTCGTATATGCCGGGATCGTAGTACAGCGCGTCTTTATATGCGACGATGCGGGCCGGGTTTGTTTTAGCGGGATTGCCGTTCGCCAGCATGCCCGTGTCCGTGACATTCGCCGACGTGTGCGTGACCCTGTACGGGTTTATCCAAGCATGCAGCTCCAGTCCGTTCGCGTGGGCCTGCTCTATCCAATATTCCAGGGGATCAAAACCGTCAGCCGGCGCAACGCCCTGGACACCAGAGAGAAATTCGGACCACGGGAACAGGCTGGATTTGTACAGCGCGTCGCCGCACGGGCGGACCTGGAGGATGATAGCGTTCAGGTTCATAGCGGCAGTATTTTTAATAATGGCGTCGATTTCGCTCTTTAGTTCCGCGTTGCCAAGGCCCGTTTTCGAAGGAAAGTCGAGGTTGAGCACAGAACAAACCCACACGGCGCGAAAATCGCCCGCCGCACCAGCAGCGCTCGCCGCACCTGTAACGTTCGCCGCGCCTGTAACGCTCGCTGCGCGTATTGCGCCCGCGCCCGCCGCCGCGCCGGGACATGTCAACAATATCATTACCGCCAAAAATATACACACAGTCTTTAGCATTTGCACGATACCTCGTAATATATCCAAACTTATATCCGAATAAAATTCAACTTCACATTAATGCTTCTCATTATTGTATCATTATAATAATATATTAAATGAACGATAATTAAAAACGTAAATGGCAATAACCAATAAATGGGGGACATTGAAATGAAGATCATTAATGTTGAAGTAGTTGGGGGCAAGAAAGAAATTGCGCTGCCGGCGCCGTACCTTGCGGCTTGGGACTCGCCGGGCGGCCGCCCAATCCGTTCGTTCAGGGCGTCTGTCGTCAAAGTCAGCACCGACGAGGGGATTGTCGGTTACGGGCCATGCTTTGGCAGGCTCGACGCGTCCATCCGCGAATACCTGATCGGTACTGACCCGCTGCTCGTCGAACAATTCTGGCACGACTTTATGAGTGGGCGCGTTGGCACGATGGGCGGGTTTACAGGCGGCGTCGACACAGCGCTTTGGGATATCGCGGGCAAGGCCGCCGGGCTGCCTATAAGCAAGCTTTTGGGCGCGAAGGCGGACAAGGTGCCGGTGTACGCCGCAACGTCGCGGCTACTTGGGACGGAAGAACATGTTGCGCAGGCGCTGGAGCTGCAGTCGCTGGGGTTCCGCGCCATCAAAATAAGGCTCCACCGGCAGGACTACCGGGACGATCTGGAGGTGGTCCGCGCGGTGCGGCAGGCATGCCCCTACTTGATGCTACTCGTTGACGCCAACCAAAACAACCACTCCATCGGCTACAATTACTGGGACAAAGAAACCTCAGTCACTGTGGCTTGCGAGCTGCAGGCGCTAGGGGTCGCGATTTTGGAGGAGCCGAGGGGGCGCTACGACATGGAGGGTCTCCGGGAAATATCGCAAAAATATTCAATCCTCATTTCGGGCGGGGAACACTGCGCAAACATGTACGAGTTCCGCGAGCACCTCCTCAAAGGGACATACGACATTATTCAGCCAGACACAATATTGGGGAATTTCGGCGTTACCGGCATGCGGAAAATCGGCGTCATCAGTGATTACCTGGGCAAGCAGATTGTACCCCATGTATGCGGCATGGGCGCGTTCGCCCTGAGCTTCGCCGCGACGCTGCAGGTCATGAGCGGCCTGACTAACTGCCCGATACTGGAGTTCCCGCACGATCCGCCGTTTTTGACGGTAGAGACGCAGCAGTTCTATCTGCGCGACAAATTCTGGATCGACGCCGATGGCGCCGTGCGCGTCCCGCAGAGCCCCGGCCTGGGCGTCGAAATCGACGAAGCTGCCTTATAAATATAAAATAAAATCGTTAAAAGTCTAATGTGATAGACGGTTCTTTTGATCCGATAATAATCAATGCGGATCAAGAGAACCGTCTTTCTGATCCCCCTTAGCCTCACGCTCCCCACGATCCCCCGATCCTCACGATCTCCACGATCCCCCCGTTCTCCCGATCTACCCGCGCCCGCCTGATCCGCTATATTATTGGTGGAACATAAATATTCAAAAATACCCAAACAGATAAATTCATTATATCCACGAAGAAATGTGCGATGATACACCATTTCAAACTCTTTGTTTTATGGTAGGCATAGCCCCATGTTATCCCCATAATCAACAGCGGCATTATCATAATATAGCTTCTGATAGTTATAGAAAATACGCCCCACATTAAATGGCTTAATGTAAACAAAATCGTAGTGAATAGGATTTTATTTATTGGCGCCCATTCTAAATTGTCAAAAAGATAACCTCTCCAAAACAGTTCCTCGGCTATCGGGTTTATAATAGCAAATAAAACCCATAATAGAATCAAGGAAACACCGCTGATGTATTGAAATCCCCAAGCAAATGATATTATACAAAACAGCACCGGAACCAACGCCAGCAACACATATCTAAAATGCTTGGGCGGGTAAATAAATTTGTCTGTCAGCATCTTTATTGTTGGCTTAACAACGATAAAAATTGTAATCCAATATACCAAAGCCAAAGGTATAAATGCCCATGCCCCAACAATATTGCTCGCAACAACCGCCACCATAAACCCTATGGCTATGATAATAAAAGGGAGCAAGATAGTTTTTTTGTTGTTTTTATTCATATATCAATTTCATTAGACGCTTGTTAAAATCGGTAATTTCGGGCGAACACTGTTCGCCCCTACAACATTTTTTATATATGGAATATTTATTTTCATGTGTAGGGACGCACATTGTGCGTCCGCGACTTTTACAATCGCCTATTTATTTCTTTCTTTGCTTCGGCAAAATAAAGCAACCTATTATACGCCGGTTTGTTGTCATTGATACTGATACACAATGATACTGTTTGGCGCGGTATGTCCCTATGAGCAGTAGTCTGAAAATATGTATGGGTGTCTTTTATCAGTAAGCTTCCATGAACCTATGTCTATGATGGCTCATGCACAAGACATGAACCTTTCGAAATTGCCATAGTGTTGATTAATACTTACTAATTTTCTACTCCTTGACCGCGCCGATCATTATCCCTTTGACGAAATACCTTTGCAAGAACGGGTATACGCACAGCACAGGCAATGTGGCCACTATTATTGTGGCGTATTTGATCGCCTCGCCAAGGGCGGCCACTATGCCCGATTCCACCATCATGTTGTCGGTCTGGTTAGCGATAAGGATTTCCCGCAGTATCAATTGCAAGGGGTACAAATCGCGCGTGCGGATAAATATCATGGCGTGGTACCAGGCGTTCCAGTGGTAGACGCCGTAATACAGAGTGAT
>WRLR01000043.1 GCA_009777515.1 Oscillospiraceae bacterium
GCGCGCTATCACTCATATAAAATAGAGGCAGGCATCAGGCTCGCGGCGTATTTCGCGACCGGCGACGGAAGCGGGCTGGCCGGGGCGAGGCGCCTGATGTCCGAGGCGACGTCCTGCTGGACGCAGATTGTCGCGCTGTCCGAAAATGTCTATTATGACGATATGGTGACAGGGCCTTCTAATGCCGGCAGTTGGAAGAAGCGGCTCCCGCTGGTCTATGAGGACGAGCTCCGGCTGGCGGAAATAGAGGCGCTGCATATGCGCTACGGGCTTTTCGAAAAAGGCTTCGATTTTGGGCCGCAAATCGATATGCACGGCTTGGAAAACGGGCGCTTTGACATTATGGGCTCATTTTCGGTAGAAAAAGGGTTTCTGGGCGTGGACGCTGCGACATGCTATGACGCGACTGACACGTCTGGTGCGTCTGGCGCGTCTGGCGCCTCGACCGGCTACGGCTGGACACAACAGGGGGCGCAGGAGACACAGGGGGACGGTTCTCTTGCGAAACAGGGGGACGGTTCTCTTGCGTCAAGTAACATGAAACAAGAGAACCGTCCCCCTGTTTCGGGCGCGGCTATGGCATACCCCAGGCTGACCGACAAAAGCACGGATGCGATATGGCGCCGCGACGCCATTTACGAGCAGCCTTTTACGGTATCGAGGGGTTATCGCAGCCCCTTATACGAGGACTATTTATCGGGCAGCGGGCGAGCGGAATTTGTCTGCGACCTCGACGACGGCGATTATTTCGTGACCCTGGTTTTTTACGATATGAGCGTAAGCGCCAAGCCGCACGGGCCGTTCAATGTCTATGTCAACGGGCAAACAGCGGTTGCGGGCTTGCGGACGGCGCCGTTTGAACGGGTCGAAAAGACAGTCGAAGCGCACATAGCAAACGGCAAAATGACGGTTGCGTTCGAGAGCCTGCCGCAGAGCAGCCAGGAAGACGGGCGGCGTGGCGACGACAGCCGGCACGGCGACGACAGCCGATGTACTGATGATAATCGGTGTGCCGACGACAGCCGGTGTACCGACGGCAGTCCGTGTACTGACGACAGTCGATGTATCGACTGGTTCATCAGCGCCATATTGATAAAAACCGCCGCGCCGTCCATTGCACATATGCCGCCCCGCAGCTTTTATACGGGCAGCAAATCCGCTACAATAAACGCCACTGTTACGGCGCCGTCCGGCGCCCCCGACAAAGTGACGCTTGAATTCAACGGACACAGCCTGGCGATGGATCATACAAGCGGCGGGCATTACAGCGCTGACGTTGCGCATCTGTTGGGCGCCGCCGGTACCGCGTCATATAAAATTATCGCCTCATGCGCCGGGTTGCAAACCGAAAGCGCCGAATACCGTGTCGCCGTATGTAATAATTTTGAAGGATTCACCGCCCGGCACACACCGCCCGCCGCAATTGCGAGCGGCGCGGATTTCCAGGTAACTGTGGACGCCGCCCCGCAGCAGCACATAAAAGAGGTAAACCTATGGTACAGTCAGACAAACCAATACGCGGACATGGTAAAGGCCACGATGGCGCCAACCGGCGGCGGCGCGTACAAAGCCGCCATACCGGCGGACTACATCGTCTCCAACAGGGGTATCCTATACTATTTCGAAGTCATCGGCCACGACAACAACGGCGCCATATTGCCTGATTTCCGCGAGCAGACCCCATATTATATAGTCGATGTAACCGGATAAAAAAAATTTACCAATGAGGCTATTTTATATTGTTAAATTTTTAAGCAATATATCATTTAATTCTATTAATATGTTAAAATATAAATATACATATGTAGTTTTATATACGATTAATTAATTACCGGAGGATAACTATGATAAATATTGTCACGAGCACGCGGGCACAGGCCCTCAAGCGCTCCATTCAGAGTCTATGCGACGCCGGCGTTAGAAAAACTACATTCTACCCGCTCATTGCCGAGTCCCTCGGCGAGACCCTGGACGAACCCCGGCAGATAAGGCGCGCCAAAGCATTTGCGCACCTGTTGGACAACGTGGAGCTGGCGGTCTTGCCCTTTGAGACGCTGGGCGGCTCCATATTAGGCATGTGGCCGCTCGCGGAAGAGGCGCCATATGATGAACAGCTCGCTTCCGCGTTCGACGCCGTCGAAAAAGTCATAGCGAGCAAAAACAGCGAGCCCAACGACAAACTCCCGGGCGGCGGCTTTGAGCTGCGGGCGTTCCGGCGTCCCTCCAGGTTCGCGCTCATGGCGCGCGACCACTATGACGCCAACATCAGCTATAGCTCGATGCAAAAAATAATCAGGGAAGTGCAAAAGAAATACGAAGACTCAGACGAGATCAAGCCGCATGAAATCGCGAAAATCTTAGAGCTGTTTTTCGTGTTCGACTACGGCAGCGACGTCATGGAGCTCACCCGGGGGCTGCCCCTGCACTCCGCCAACCACGTCCACCTGGACTACGGCATGGTGATCAACACCGGCTACGGGGCGCTGTTGCAAAAGACCGAGGGGCTGCTGGCCGCCGCGCGGCGCGACGGCGACGCGGACAAAGTAGAGTTCTACACTGCGGTGAAAATCTCGCTGGAGGCCGCCATCAGGTACATCGCCAGATACGCCAAGGCGTACCGCGCCGCAGCCGAGGACGAAAGCGACGCCGACAGGGCCGCCGAACTTATTAATATTGCCGATTTGCTGGATACCGTCTCAACGGAAAAAGCCTCAAATTTCCATGAAGCCATGCAGCTTATGTGGATAACGCACATAATCGCGAACACCAATCTGGGTTCGGCGCTGTCGTTCGGCCGGTTCGACCAGTATATGTACCCATTCTACAAGGTGGACGCCGAAGCAGGCGCTATAACAGAGGACGAGGCGCGCGAGCTCATCATCAACATGATCCTCAAAGTGAACGAGCCGAAAATGCGCACGGTGCAGAGCCTGGCCCTGGGCGGGATTACGCCGGAGGGCGATGAAGGCTCCAACGATCTCACGCGCATCACGCTCGAAGCCGCGCGCGTAGTCAAAATGCCGTACCCGAACATTTCGCTCCGGGTGTCAGAGGCCCTGACGCCCGAATGGGTTTATGAAGAGGCGATAGAGACCATTAAAAAAGGCTTCGGCATGCCCATGCTGTTGAACGACGACGTTTGGGTTAAAAATTTCGAGAGCCTCGGCTACCCGCCCGAATACGCGAGGGAATACTACAACATGGGCTGCGTGGAAATGATGATCCAAAACAGGCAGGCGCAATGGACATCCGTCAGGGGCGGCCAAATCAATTACCCCAACTTCCTGGACTCCATTCTCACGGACCATTACGAGGGCAAGCTTGAGCTGGATACGTTCGACGACATCATGGACGAATTCGTAAAGCGCATAAAAACCCATGTCGAGAATGTCGGCCACGAGTTCAAGACGCAGCCCGTCCCGGAATTCCGCAAGCATTCATGCGATCCCTTCGGCTCGGCGCTGCTGTATAACTGCCTTGACAAAGGCAAAGACATGCACCACGGCGGGACGGAGCTGGCGCCGTTCGTGGCTGTCGGCGGCCAGGGCCTGGCTACGACGGTCGACTCGCTGAGCAGCATCAAGGCGCTGGTATACGATCGCAAAGAGGTCAGCCTCCGCGCAGTGACGGAAGCCGTGCACGGCAACTTTGCCGGCCAGGAGACGCTCAGGCTCAAGCTGAGCAACCTGGCGCCCCATTTCGGGAACGACGACGACACGGTCGACAGCATCGCATCGACGCTGTTCAATACGGCGACTGCGGCCGTGCATGCGCTTAACGACGGGTCATTTGAGGAGCGGTTCATCAATTCCTATTTCGGCTATACGTCGCATGTATCCACGGGCGAAATAACCGGCGCCACGCCCAACGGCAGGAAAGCCGGGGAGCCGCTTTCCGAAGGGGTGGGCCCCGTCCAGGGCAAGGACACGGAGGGCCCGACAAGGCTGTTCAATTCCCTGCTCAAATTTGACTACAGGTGCCTGACGGGCGCGCTGGCGACCAATTGCAAAATCAACCCCTCGCTGTTCAACACAAAATCGGGCAACGAGGCCTTCTCGCGCATGATCAGGACGTATTTGAGGAACGGCGGCCCGCAAATCCAGGTCAATTTCGTCAGGACGGAGGACTTGATCGACGCGCAACAGAACCCCGACAAACACCGCGACATCGTCGTGCGCATCGCCGGCTTTTGCGAGTTTTTCGTCAACCTCGACTTCAACCAGCAAAACGAAATCATCAAGAGGACGGAGCACGAAGGCGCATAACTATAATATAAACGGGGGCGGTCGCGCAGGCCGCCCCCGCATATTATAAAGCAAACGCGTACGTGTATTAGTTATCATGCTTGGCGCATCAACGAATACATAGGGGGGGATTGTAATATGAAAGCGGTTTGTATCACTGAGCCTCATGTCGTAAAGGTCATAGACGTGCCGATGCCCGTCCGCAATGATTATGAATGCCTCGTGGAAGTCAAGGCTTGCGGCATATGTTCGAGCACCGATTTAAAGCTTATCCACTGCACGCACCCGGAAAATCCGCGCAGCCCCATGCGCTTTCCCGCTATCCTGGGCCATGAGGCAGTCGGCGTCATCGTCGAGGTCGGCAGCAAAGTCCGAAATTTAAAGCTTGGGGACCGCGTATTGGTCCCTTTTTCAAACCAGAGGCATATACCCGACGATAAGATTGATATAAAGTACGGAGCAATGACCGAGTATTCGGTCGCGCCCGACGTAGTCGCGATGCAGGAGGACAATGTCAGCGACGGGCCCCAAAGGCGCGCGATGGAACCGAGGGACCATCCCTGCC
The DNA here is from genome assembly GCA_009777515.1 of Oscillospiraceae bacterium. Lineage (GTDB taxonomy): Bacteria > Bacillota > Clostridia > WRLR01 > WRLR01 > WRLR01. Next base: position 4,810 of record WRLR01000043.1, read on the forward strand.
AGGTGTTTCCGGACGACATCTCCTATATCGACGGCGCGATGATACTGTCGTTCAAAGAAACATATTCGGCTGTTCGCAACTTCAACATCCAAGACGGGATGGACGTGTTGGTTTTCGGCGACGGCTCGGTCGGCATGGGGCTGGCCCACTTCATTAATGCGTATAAAGCGAACTCCAATATAGTCGTAGGGCACCATGACGACCGTTTAAAAAAGGTCATGGAAATCGCAAAGCCCAGCATGATAATAAATTCGCATAAGGGCGAGATGGATAAAATAGAGGGACAGAGGTTCGATATAATCGTGGACGCCGTCGGCTCCACCGATATAATAAAGCAGGGCGTCAGGATGCTAAAGCCGGGCGGCAAGCTGGTCGTGATCGGCGTATTGCCCAAGGACAACGCGGATTTGCGGCTGTTTGACATACCAAACTACACTTCGGTCATGATGCATTCGTTCCCATATAGGGAGCACCGGACCCAGGGCGAGATCATCGAGTTCATGCGCTCGGGTTTTGTAAAAGCGGCGGATTATTACAGCCATATCATACCTATGGACGACGTCGCGGAGGGCGTGCGTATGCTGGAGTCCAGAGAGGCTTTCAAAGTCATACTCACAATGAACGGAGGAGCGTAGCCGGAGCAGCGTAGTCACAGGTGCGTAGCCGATGCAGTGTAGCCGCAGGTGCATAGCCGGAGGAACGTAGCCGCAAGTGCGTAGCCGACGGTGCGTAACCGCAGGAGCATAGCCGGTGCAACGTAGCCGCAGAACGTGAACGTAGCCGCAGGTATTTTGTTTATGGATGACATCGACCAATTAAGAAACACGCAAGGCACTATTTTCAATATTCAATATTTTTGCATTCACGACGGACCCGGCATCCGCACCACCGTCTTCTTTAAGGGCTGCCCGCTGTCATGCATATGGTGCCACAATCCTGAGGGGATTTCTAAAAAGCGGCTGTTTTCGTATATCGACAACAAATGCGTCCGGTGCGGCGAATGTGCGCGGATTTGCCCCGAGGCCCACCGGTTTATTGGCAATACTCATGAGCTCATCTGGGACGAATGCCCCGATGAGCTCATTGATTGTAGCGCCGAGTCCTGCGTCGCAAGGGCGCTGACCGTCGTCGGGGAGCATGTCACCGCAGGCGCGGTCATGGAAAAAGTCAATCGCGACAGGCGCTTTTACGCGGAAGGCGGTGGCGTCACCTTTTCCGGCGGGGAGCCCACGATGCAGAAGGAATTTTTGGCGGCCCTGCTAAAGCTGGCTTCGTCCGACGGCTTACATACCGTTGTGGAGACCTGCGGGCTGTGCGATTTCGAATATTACGAGAGCATAATGCCGTATGTCGATATTTTTTACTACGACTACAAAGAGACCAACCCCGACAAACACAGGGAATATACAAAAGCCGGCAACGCGCTGATCATAGAGAACATCCGGCGGCTGCACGACGCCGGGGCCGCCGTGTTGCTGCGCTGCCCCATCGTCCCGGAGATTAACGACCGTGACGAGCATTTTATGGGCATAGCCGATCTGACGATACGGCATCCAAAGCTGCTCGGCGCGGAGATATTGCCATACCATAAGCTGGCCTCCGCAAAGGCCGGCCGCATGGGGCTCCGGGCGCAGGCGGAGTACGCGCAGCCCGCGCCGGAGACAGCGGAACTGTGGCGGGAGAGGGTGCGCTCGTTTGGCGGGCGTATCGTGGAGACATAGTACAGGGCGCGCAGTCGGCGGGCGCGGCGGCGCGATGAGGACATCGCGCCCTACGAATGCATAGGCTCTCGCAGGGCAAGGCAACTGTAGGGCGCTCGTTTGGCGGGCGTATCGTGGAGACATAAATATACCAGAGGGGGGTATTTCATATTATGAAATCATTGGCGCAGCGTTTTTATGAAATCAAAACGCAAATAGGCGGCAACCGCGAACGGACGAGGTGGAACCAAAACACGGGTATGCCGCAGGAGACTTTGGCGCGCATCACGCTGCCGAACAAAGAGCACCGCCGCATCCTGGGGCAGATTGAATTTGCCATTAAAATGTCCGCCGCCAACGGCGGCGTTTATGACAAACACATCAGCGAAGCGCTCGATATCCTGTGCGCCGCGCTGCAGGCCGACGGCGTGCTCACGCGCGCGACCTGCGACACAGCCGAAGGGGCGCTGCTGCCCCTGCGAGACGCGGCGAAGGAATACGACTTGATACTGGCGGCGCACGCGCACATCGACATGAACTGGCGCTGGGGCTGGCAGGAAACGGTGGCAGCCACGCTGTCGACGTTCCGCACGATGCTCCGCCTTATGAACGAGTATCCAGAATTTACGTATTCGCAGTCACAGGCTTCCGTATATAAAATCGTGGAAGACTACGATCCCGGGATGATGGACGAAATCAAGGCCCGCATTAAGGAAGGCCGCTGGGAAGTGACAGCCACCGCATGGGTCGAGACAGACAAGAACATGCCCAACACGGAGTCGCTGCTCCGGCACATCCGCTATACGCGCGACTATATGGAACAGACATGGGGCGTCGACCCGGACTCGCTGGAGGTGGATTTCTCGCCCGACACATTCGGCCACAGCCTGCACATCCCGGAGATCAACAGCTTTGGCAATGTCAAATACTACTACCATTGCAGGGGGCTGACGGAGCGGCAGGTGCTCTACCGCTGGAAGGCGCCGTCGGGCAAGGAAGTGCTTGCGTACTGCGAGCCGTATTGGTACAACCTGGGGATAACGGCGGACATCGGCGTCGGCCTTGTCGAGCTGTCGCAGTTGTGCGGCGGCTTCAAAACAGGCTTGGTCGTCTACGGCGTCGGGGACCACGGCGGCGGGCCCACCAGGCGGGACATAGAGCGGGCGAAGGAGCTTATGCAATGGCCCGTCTTCCCGCAAGTCAAGTTCGGCACGATACGCGAGTTCTTCAAAAAAGCCGAAACGGTTCGCGAGAAGCTGCCCGTCTGGGACAACGAGATAAATCACATTTTCAGCGGCTGCTACACGACGCAGAGCCGCATCAAGCTGGGCAACCGCAAAAACGAGGCGGCGCTGCTGGACGCGGAGCTCCACAACGCCGTGAGCGCGTTCGCCACCGGCTACAAATATCCGGAAGGCATAATGCGCAGGGCGTGGCAAAACGTGCTCCTGACGCATTTCCACGACATCTTGACAGGTTCTTGCGTGCAGGAGTCGCGCGAGCACGCCATCGGGCTGTTTGCCGACGCCCTGGCTGCGGCGAACGCGTCCCGCGAAAATGCGACCCGATCGCTGTCCGACAATATTGACACATCGATGATCGCCGTCGATGCGGACATAGCGGACTCTCTGGCAGAGGGCGCGGGCGTGGGGTACGGCATCGAAAATTTTTCCGGCGCCACAAACCACGAGACCGGCGGCGGCAAGGTGCGCATCTTCCATATTTTCAACCCCAGCGCGCACGAGCGGGCCGAAAATGTGGAGGTCACCGTCTGGGACTGGATAGGAGATATGAAGCGGATCGCCATATCCGACCACGCCGGCAACAAGCTGCCGTTCCAGTTGCTCGACAGGGACTATACCAGCTATTGGGGCCACCAGTATTTTCGGCTGCTGATAGAGGCGAAAGTCCCTGCGGGGGGCTATACAACGGTCGTCATGCATGAGGCGGAGCTGGGCGGCGAATACCCGTTTATATATAACCCATTCCCGCGCATCACACGCGAACACACGCCAATCACATTGGAAAACGAACACTTGAAAGCGTTTTTCGATTCCAAGAACGGCGCATTGCTATCGCTTGTCGACAAAAAGACCGGCAAGGAGCAGATAAAGAGCGGCTCCGACGGCGGCGGGCTGGCGCTCTGGCAATGCGAGAACGCCAGCAACAATGCGTGGCTGATCGGGCGCGTGCTGAGCAGCGAGCCGGTCGTCAAGACGACGAAGCTGACGCCCATGCGCGGCGGCGCGGGTGGCGCCGGCGGCCCGGGTGCATTGCGCGGCGCAAAGCCGATACCGCTCGGCGGCGAGCTGCGCGACGGCTTCGTGATGGAGCAGGAGATACTCTCGTCGACGATAAGGACGACCGTCACGCTCGACCGCAACGCAAAGGCCCTGGCATACAATTTTGAGATAAACTGGCACGAGTACACCCCCCGCAACGGGCACGACAACGTGCCGGTGCTGACGTTCTCGCTGCCGCTCGCCCAAAGCCCCTCGGCGTACCAGACGGACGTCGCGGCGGGCGCAATCCGCAGATCGGCGCTATACCAAGACGTGTCCGGCCTGCAGTACGGCGCGGCGGTCTATGACGGCGACGGGCGCGCGCTGGCCATCATCAGCGATTGCAAATACGGCTACAGGGGGTGTGAAGACATTTTGAGCAACACGCTGATAAATTCGTCGAACAGCCCCGACCCGTATCCGGAAAACGGGGTGCATGTAATCAACCTGCTGGTTTCCGTAGACAGCGCGCTCCCGAAGGCGCTGCAGGAATCGGCTGCCGATTTCTGCCACCCGATGAGCTACCTGCATACCGGCAGCCACAAGGGCCAACTGGCGCCCGAGGGCGCGATGCTCGAAATGGCGGCCGCGACGTCGGTGTTTTCGTCGGCGGGGGCGACGGGCGACGGGGCGCTGCTCGTGCGCGTGTACGAGACATGCGGCAAAGCGGACAGCGTGACAATAAAGCTGCCGTTCGAGCCAAAGAAAGCGGTGCTCGTGGATTTGGGCGAGAACGTCACCGGCGTCGCCGACATACAGGGGCGGAACGTGGTGTTCCCGATAAGGGCAAACAGCATCGCCGCAATTAAAATATACGCAACGCCGTAGGGGCGCATGTCATGCGCCCGCCACGCCACCGCACCACGTAGGGACGCACATCGTGCATCCGTATTGCCACCGCACCACGTAGGGGCGCATGCCATGCGCCCGCCACGCAGACGCAGCACAATCGCCCCGGCATAAATATAAACGTTTAACTACAATTAATTGCAATTAATTGCAATAAACATAAAAACGAACACACAAACACACAAATTCGCAAAGTAAAATCACATAAACGGCATCAGGGGGGATGTATATTGAAGGCGACCAAGACATTGTTAAAAATGGCTAGGGACTGGCAATGGTATGTGCTGCTGGCGCCGGCCATCATTTATTTCGCGATTTTCAGCTATGGGCCGATGTACGGCGTGCAGATCGCGTTTAAGGATTTCAGGGCGTCCAGGGGCATATGGGGCAGTTCATGGGTGGGGTTCACGCAGTTCGAGCGTTTTTTTAACTCCTATTATTTTTGGGATTTAATACGCAATACGATGGTCATCAGCCTTTACGGCCTCATTGTGGGCTTCCCCCTCCCGATTATCCTCGCGCTCTGCATCAACGAGCTAAAAAACGGCCGTTTCAAGTCCACCGTCCAAACGGTCACATATGCCCCGCACTTCATTTCGACGGTCGTTTTTTGCGGCATGATTATCGCGTTCCTGCGGCCCTCGACAGGGGTCATAAACAACATTATCATGCTGTTCGGTGGTAAAAAGACGGCATTCCTCAGCGACCCAATCGCGTTCCCGTCCATATACGTCTGGTCGGATGTATGGCAGAACGTCGGCTGGGGCAGCATCATCTACCTCGCGACGCTGTCGGGCATCGACATCGCGCTGTACGAAGCGGCGACGATAGACGGCGCTTCTCGGTTCCAGCGGATGAAGTACATCAATATCCCATTATTGATCCCCATCATCGTCACTCTGCTGATCCTCAATTCCGGGCGCGTCCTTTCGGTGGGATATGAAAAGACCTTGCTGTTGCAAAACAACCTCAACCTAAAGACCAGCGAGGTAATATCGACCTTCGTCTACAAATCCGGCCTGCTGCAGGCGCAGTACAGCTTTTCAGCGGCGGTCGGCCTGTTCAACTCGGTGATAAACATCATCATATTGTTCTTGGTCAACAAGATTTCCCGGACAGTCAGCGAAAATTCGTTGTGGTAAGGCGGTGGCATTATGAGCAGTAGAGTTGCGCGCACTGTAGCAAAACGGGAGACAATCAGGGAGGTTAACCAGGATGCCGTTTTTATGACAGTCATCCATGTATCTCTGATATTGCTTCTATTAATAACTATTTATCCGCTGTATTACGTGATCATCGCATCGGTCAGCGATCCCAATCTTGTCGCCATCGGGAAAGTCATTTTCCTGCCGAAAGGCATATCCTTTGAGGGCTACCAAAAGGTTTTCAACAACCTCGACATATGGATTGGCTACAGGAACACAGTCTTTTACACCGTCGTCGGCACGATGATCAACATCGCCGTGACGCTATCCGCCGCGTACTCGCTGGCCCACAAGGCGTTGATTGGCAGAAAGCCGCTGAGCTACATGCTGCTGTTCGCCATGTATTTCAGCGGCGGCCTCATCCCCACCTATTTGCTGATTAAGAACCTGGGGATGCTCGACACGATATGGGTCATGCTTATACCGGGAGCGGCTTCCGTTTACAACGTGCTGGTCGCCAGGACATTCATGTCCAGCGGGACGTTCGTCGAGCTGGAAGACGCGGCCAGGATAGACGGCTGCTCCGTCATCGGCACGTTCCTGAAGATAATCATACCGCTGTCGACGGCGCTCATCGCGGTCATGACGCTGTTCTATGGCATCGGCCACTGGAACAGCTATTTCAACGCGATGATCTATCTTGCAAACAGGAACCTGTTCCCACTCCAAGTGTTTTTGCGGGAGATCCTTGTGCTAAGCCAGATGAGCGACGCGAACACGCTCACGACCGAACAGGTGGAGCTTTTGGCGGTGCAGGCCAGGATCGCGGAGCTAGTAAAATACGTGATCATAATTGTAGCCACGCTGCCCGTTATGATCATATACCCGTTTCTGCAGAAATACTTTGTCAGGGGGGTGATGCTTGGCTCTATAAAAGGATAGAGTAGGGACGCATTGTGCTTTAGCTAAGCGGCGAACCGGGCGTCGGTAAGGCACAATGCTTGTGCCGTGTAATAATGCGTGTCTATTATGCTTTTTAGTTTTCAAGTCACTAACATTGTAAATACGTAATAAATCATTTTATTAGCAAAGAGGGGGATTTATTAATGAAAAAATTTACGACCGCACTGGCAATCATTATCTGCATAGCCTTGGCGCTGGCGGGCTGTGGCGGAGGGGGCGCCGCCCCGACCACGCAGGCGGCCGAGACGACCGCCGCCGCTGCGGCGGCCGAAACTACGACGACTGCCGCTCCGACGACGCAGACTGCGGCGGCGACCACGACGACGGCGGCTACGCAGGCAGCGTCGACGTCGGCCGCGAGGGACGCGGCGACAGCGGGCACGTTCGCCACGACAGTGGCCACCACGGAAGCCGCGCCCGTCGAGGCGGCGGATGTGGAGAACTTCAACGTGACCGGTTTCCCAATTGTCAACGAGCCCATCACACTGACGATAATGGGGCAAAAAAACGATGTCGCGGGCCCGTGGGACTCCCTGCGGTTTTTTGTCTACATGGAGGAGCTGACCAACATCAAGTTTGACTACCAAGAGGTCAACAACAGCGTATGGACCGAACGGAAGAACCTCGCGTTCGCCAGCGGCACCTATACCGACGTGATATTCGGCGGCGCTGTCAACCACGCGGAGCAGGTCATGTACGGCGTGGAGGACGGGATTTTGCTCCCGCTAAACGATTATATCGACAAATACGCGCCGAACTTTCAGACCGCCCTCCAGGCTAGGCCCGAGACGATTGGTATGATCACGGCGTACGACGGGAACATTTACGCTTTCCCGCAGGTAGCCAGCAGCCCTGTCAGCGTCCCGGAGCACTACTACAACCTGAACTGGTTTTACGCGCTCGGCCTGGATCCTGTAAATGACATCCCCGAGACGCTGGACGAGTTCTACGACCTGATGGTGCGCTTTAAGAACGAGGACCCCAACCAAAACGGGCTGCAGGACGAGATCCCCTATTGCATAAGGATAGGATCGGCCCTGGACAACCCGCCGGGCGCGAGCGTCAACAACCTCATCCTCCCTGCGTATGGCATCCCCAATTCGAGGCAGTATGTAGATGACAACGGCGAAATACAGATTGGCTATTTCCATGAGAACTATGCCTTGTATGTGGACTACGTCAAGAGGTTGATGGACGAGGAGATAATCGATCCCGAGATTTATGTCATGGACGACATGACGATGAACGGAAAGTGCAAGACCAACCTGGCGGGCTTCGTGAACGGCCACATATACAGCCGCTTCGATGTGCCCGACCCCGAGGTAGCGGCCCTGTACCCGAAGGCCATACCGTTCAAGAGCGAGTACCTTGGCGGCGGCCAGGCCCTACGCGCCGGCGGCAACGCCATATCGGTCGGGACACTGGTGTTCACGGACAAGTGCCAATACCCGGAAGCCATGACGCGGTGGGCGGACTATATTTATTCCGAAGAAGGTTCGCTGCGGATACACTACGGCGAAGAGGGCGATCTGTGGGAGCGCGCGGAGAACGGCATGATGAGGTATATCATCCCCTCAAACGGTATGACGGTGGACGAGTACCGTGCCGCCGAGGTGACCCCCGACGGCGGGACGACGGTGCCCAAGTTTATCCGCCCGGCCACAGAGGGCGACTGGGACGACCCGTTCCAGCAGGCAAGAGTGGAGTACTGGTGGTCCACGCTGTTCCCAATCGGCAAAGTCCCCTTCCCCACAATGTTCTATACATCTGAAGAAAACAGCAGGAAGACCGCGCTGGAGGCCGACATTTTCCGGTTCTTTAACGAAAAAGAGGCCGCATACTTTACCGGCCGCGAGGACTTCCGCGCCGACAGGGACAACCTGATAAACACCTTCAAAACAATGGGCGGCGACGAGCTGCTCGAAATCTACAAAGGCGCCTATGAGCGCTATACGCAAATAATGAACCAATAACTCACAACAACATTCACACCGAAAGCATTTTTGACTAATCCAATTACACTATTATGCGATTATAAAGGAGGTTTCTTGAATGAAAAAAACACCATTATTGTTAACGCTGGTTGTATGCGCCGCTATGCTCGTTACGGCTTGCGGCGGCGGGGGCGGCACTGACGCTACGACCGCGGCGGCGACCACCGCGGCGGCTGCGACGACTGCTGCGGCGGCCGCTACGACGGCTGCGGCAGCCGCTGCAGAGACGACCACAGCGGCAGCAGCCGCGACCACTGCGGCGGCAGCGGCGGCGACAACCACTGCGGCGGCGGCTGCGACTACAGAGGCTGCCACGGCGCCGGAGGGGAGCTCGCTCTCCACGTTCGGCACGCAGTCGGGCGCGGCGGCGGACTATACGCCCAAAATGTTCGCCATCCAGTCCGAGCCGGTTGTCGCATCGACGGATGTGGCTAATTTCAATGTATCCGGCTTCCCCATCGTAAATGACAAGATTACCATGACGTTGATGGGCTCCAGGGCGGACATACAGGGGCCCTGGGAGACGTTGAAATTCTTCACGCGGATGGAGGACATGACGAACATCGCGTTTAACATCGAAGCGGTGGCGGCCAACGTCTGGAGCGAAAGAAAGAACCTGGCGTTTGCCAGCGGTTCCTACCCGGACGTCTTTTTCTGCGGCAACATAGACCGCACCGAGCAGGTCAGGTACGGCGTGGACGAGAAGATTCTACTGCCGCTAAACGACCATATCGAAAAATACGCGCCCTACATGCAGGCGATGTTTGAAGTGAGGACCGACGTCAGGCCATACATAGTGGCTCCCGACGGGTTGATCTACGGGTTCCCGAGGGTGTCCAGCGGGCCCGGCAGCATCTCCGAGCATTATTACAACTACGAGTGGTTCAAGGCGCTCGGCCTCGATCACATTAATGACGTGCCGACGACGCTCGAAGAGTTCTATGATTTGATGGTCCGCTTCAAAAACGAGGACCCCAACCAGAACGGGCAAGCCGACGAAATCCCATACTGCACGAGGATTGGCTCGGGCATCAACGATTCGGTCGGATCGAACATCAACACCATCATCCTGCCGGTGTTCGGCATCCCGCAGTCGCGCCTGTATGTCGACGACGACGGCGTTGTCAAATTCGGCTATCTGCATGAGAACTACGGCCTGTTCGTAGACTATGTATCCAAGATGCTGAGCGAGGAACTGATCGATCCGGAAATATACGTACAGGACGGCCAGACCGTTACCGGAAAGGTCAAAGCGAATCTTGTCGGCTTCACAAGCACCGCCATCCCCCAGAACTCTTACCCCGTCAGCGACCCCGACGAAGCCGATTTGTATCCAAAGTTCTTACCGTTAAAGAGCGAATACACCGGCGGCAAGCAGACCGGCCGAGCCGGCGGCAACGGCATCAGCGTCGGGACGGTTGTCTTGACAGACAAGTGCCAGTACCCCGAAGCCATGACCCGGTGGGTCGACTGGATGTATTCGGAAGAAGGCTCGCTGTACATGCACTACGGCGATGAAAATGACCTTTGGGAGCGCGCGGAGAACGGTATGATGCGCTACATCATCCCCGATAACGGCATGACCATCGAGGAATACCGGGGCGGCGTCATCACGGCGGACTGCGGCAGCACGACGCCCAAGTGGATCCGCCCGGCCACAGAGGGCAACTGGGACGACACGTTCCAGCAGGCGCGCGTGAGGCACTGGGAGACGCAGTTGTGGCCCGCCGCCAGGCTGCCGATCCCCGACATGTTCTTCCCCGTGGAGGCTCAGGACAGGCTGTCCGCCCTGACTGCCGACATATACCGGCTAACGAACGAAAAGGAGGCCGAGTACCTGACCGGCCGCACGGATTTCAACGCGGACAGGGACAATTTCGAGCGCATCCTCATGTCGATGGGTCTCGAAGAGCTGATAGAGATAAACCAAAACGCGTACAACATTTTTATAGCCAATCAATAAACATGCAAGCGTGCGGCCACTCTTACGGGAGCGGCCGCACGCATCTCCGTATGGACGACCACCCCCCCATCATTATTGCTATATCAATAAACATAATATTCCAATAATAGATATGGTTAATTATTGTGTTTGCATTTCTATATGGCAATGTGCATAAAATATATTCTTTTTACTATACCCAATTTAATTTTAAATAAATAATCCAAAATAAGGATGATCTGCGGCATTGATATAGCAATTATTATGTCCGCTTCTTTCAAGCTTTTTCATTTTTCATCTTTTCATTCATATTTACTCATGAAGCGTTTTTATACATCGTTCAAAATCTCCTTTGTATTTCAACCCAAATCGCCCCGAACACCGCACGTTTTGCGGGCTTCGCATATGCGTTCCTGAAATAGACTCTGCATACGAACGTCAGTTGCTTTGTGGTTTATAAGAGGGATACCATCAAATTTTTCCATTGACAACTTGTTATAATGTGTTATATTCTGCATATGCAAAATATCAAAAAAACGATTGCTGTTCATAAAACAAACATGAAGCATATACAAATTGCACAAAGTTGATATATTTCTTTGTCGGCAGCTCCGCATCCTAGAGTATGATTCATAATTTATTTTAATAATTATCCTGAAAATGGAAAAGCAAACTTCTGGGGGTAACATGAGTAATAATACGGCGATTAGTCGCAGTCGCAACCGCGCTGGAAACGCCACGCTTGGGACGCGGATATGGAAAGCCCGGTACTTCTATCTTTTTATACTGCCCGCTTTTGTATTTTTTCTTATATTTACATACATACCATATTTTGGGCTTGTGATCGCATTCCAGGACTTTAAAATATTCGCAGGCGTATTTAAAAGCGAATTCGTTGGCTTTAAGCACTTTATAAACTTCTTTAATTCGCAAAGCTTTTTCACGCTCATCCGGAACACTTTATCGATCAGCCTCCTGCGCCTAATTTTTTCCTTCCCGGTACCCATAATTTTCGCGTTGCTTCTGAACGAAGTGCGCCACATGACATATAAGCGCATCATTCAAACCATTACATATTTTCCCAACTTTTTGAGCTGGGTCATATTTGCCGGCATAGTAGTGAACATTATCAGACCGACCGGAATCATCAACAATGTTTTTTTATCATTGGGACTCGAGCCGCCGAACATCCTGACTAGCACTAGATATTTCGTCCCCATGTTGGTCGTTTCAGGCGCCCTAAAAAGCTTTGGTTTCGGCGCCATCATTTATCTGGCGGCGCTATCGGGGGTCGATTCGCAGCTTTACGAAGCGGCGGTAATCGACGGCGCAAAGCGGTTGAGGCAAATATGGCATATAACTTTGCCCGGCATCCGCCCGACGATAGTCGTCATGCTGATTATGGAGCTTGGGAGCATCATGAACGCAGGGTTCGACCAAATTTTTAACCTATATAACGCTTCGGTATACGAAGTCGCGGACATCATTGATACTTACGTATTCCGCATAGGCTATCTTAGCTCGCAATATAGCCTGGGGACTGCGGTCGGCCTTTTTAAAGGGGTAATTGGCATGTTGCTGATTATCACGGCTAATACGATAATCAGAAAGGCCGGCGAGGCGTCGATTTGGTAATCCAATAAGAAATTTGCCCATCGAGGAGGGGCTTTATGAGCAATGCGGTAAAAAATGTCAGAAATATTGTAGACGCAGATACCGGCAAAAAGGCGAACGTCAGCAAGTTGATGCGCAATCCTTTATATGCCGAAATGATAATCTATTTCATTGTGTTTTTATTGGCGGTCGTCACGATCGTGCCGATACTGAACGTATTCGCGCAGTCTCTGTCCCCGGCGCATGTGATATCCCGGATACCTTTTATGCTCTGGCCCCACGAATTTTCAATCGAAGCATATCGTTACATATTTAACACCCCCGCGCTTGTCCATTCGTTTTATGTTTCTGTATGCGTGACTGTTGTAGGCACAACACTGAGTTTGCTCGTCACAGTGCTCGCAGCCTATGGTTTATCCAAGACGCATATCCCGGGCAACGCATTATTAATGAAATTTTTCGTCGTGGCCATGCTATTTGGCGCGGGCATCATCCCGACATACATAGTAATCAACAAACTGCTCGGCTTGATAAATACATACCCCGTGCTGGTGCTGCCGTATATAGCGAGCTCCTATAATATTATATTGATGCGGAACTTTTTTTGGAGCATACCGGCGGAGCTTGAAGAATCCGCCACCATAGACGGCGCCTCGGACCTTCAAATTCTATGGACGATAATCCTGCCGCTCTCAAAACCGGCCATTGCGACAATAGGGCTGTTTTATGCCGTCGGCCATTGGAATGATTTTTACAGGGGCTTGATCTATATCAACGATTCTTCCATGTGGCCGCTGCCGATGATGCTGCGTTCCATAGTCGTCGACAACCAAATGGTCGGCATGGGCTCCGTACCGGACGAGCAGCAGCGGATGATCAACCCGGACAACATAAAAGCGGCGACGATTATTTTTGCCACTGTGCCGATTTTATGCGTCTATCCCTTTATCCAAAAATATTTTACTCAGGGTATAATGATCGGCGCGATCAAAGGTTAAACGTACTAAAGTAAAAATGTACTAAAATCAAATCGTACTAAAGTCAAATCGTACTAAAGTCAAATCGCATTAAAGTTTAACGTACTAAAGTTAAGCGTACTAAAGTTTAATGTACTACTGTTTTAGTTTGAACCGAAAATAAAACTATTTATGAAAGGATGGTAAAATGAAAAATTTATCCGGCAAGGTAATAGTAAAAGCTATAGTATTTGTAGTGCTTTCAGCAATTTTACTCTCGACGGTGGTCGGCTGCGGAAGTGCGGGAGGCCAGCAAACAACCGCCGCAGCCGCGACGACCGCAGCCGCAGCGGCAGCGGCGCAAACAACGGCTGCTGCGGCTGCGGCAGAGGCCACAACAGCAGCAACGACTGCCGCCGCCGCTGCCGCCGCCGCTACAACAACAGCGGCTGCCGCGACCGCCGCAGGCGACACCGGGCAGGCAAGCAGCAATCAACCCGATTATTACAGGGGCGGAGATCCGATCAAGTTTTCATATATGAGGCCGGTGTGGCAGGCGCCTACGTATGAAAAGGGCAACCTATATGAGCAAATGCTTTTCGAGGCCGGCAATGTCGAAATTGAAGCCAACATCATTCCGGTCGCCGACTACAACTCGAAAGTGACCGTGCTGATCGCAGGCGGAACGGATATTGACGTCATTTGGAACATGGGCCCGGGCAACCCCGCGATGTACGATATAATCGATCAAGGCGCGTTCCTTGCGCTCGACGATTACCTTGCGAAATATCCGGAAGTCAATAGCGCCGTAATGGACCCCATATGGAGCGCGCTGACGTCCCCGGACGGAAAGCGTTACTTCTTCCCGAACTCTTCGTCGATTTTTTCCCCGTTCCCAATCTGGTACAGAAAAGATATCGTCGATGATCTCGGCCTGGAAATACCGACGACGATCGACGAATTTTTGACATTCCTCAGGCAAATACACGAAGAAAAGCCGGATATGGTCACCCTGACTGTCAACGAATTATTTTCGGAGTGGTATTTCCAAAACATTTATAACGCGTTTGGCTACAATCACGCTTGGATGCTGGATCCGGACGATCCGAACAGGATTATCCCGTCGTTTACAAGCAAAAATTTCCGCGACGCCCTCGAATGGCTGCACCAACTGCGTGTCGAAGGCATTCTGGATCCGGATTACATGATTGCCGCCGGCAAACGCGGCGCCGACACATGGAAAGCCGGGGAAGCCGTTGTAATTTGCATGAACTGGAGCAGTTACCGCGACTTGCTCACGAATGTGAGAAAAAACGTCGGGGATCACGCGAATATCGGCCTAATCACGTCGCTACAGGGCCCCGCCGGCGTTTCGGCGGCCGTCAATCTTTCCGGATACGACAGGGGGTTCTCAATAAACGTCAACACCAAAAAGGCCGACGATATTTTTGAATACCTGAATTGGGTATATACCGACGGGTATATCATCAACCGCTACGGCTTCGAGGACAAGACATATACGGTCAATGCCGAAGGCCACATTATCAGCATACCGAGCGACGAGCGCGATCCCGCTTTCGCCCAGCCTAACAAAGAGCCCTTCAACTTCCCCAATAAGGCCGTGGACGCAGCGTGGCCCAACTGGCTCAACTACTACAATGAGTTTATGGCCGCCGGCCTGACCGTGGAAGACCTCGAGGTCATGAGGTTTTCATACGAGGACGCCGTGACGAAATACCACCCCGACTACAACAGGCAGGCATATTCTAAAACGGCAGCCGAAAAAGGCACGCAACTGGAACAAGAATATATAGTCCCGGCGCGCGACAAGCTCTTTATCGACCCGACCGCTGACATCGCAAGCTGGGACGCCGCCGTGCAGAACTGGCTCGCGGCAGGCGGCCAGCAGATAATCGACGAAATAAACGAAGCCCAGACAGACAAGAGCGCCCCGGTCTATGTATATGACTATACGGGGCCCGATTATAGGTAAATTGCCGTTCAGCGACGAGATTATAGCGACGAAATTATATCAGAGGGGGTATAAAAATGGGCGCGCACAGGGAATTGCTGCATGTATCATTGGACGATCCTAAATACGGTGGCGGCCAATTTATCGGAAAATTGTACACGGAAGGGCTTGGGCGGATGCCCGATCCGGAAGGGTACCGAAAGTTCCAGGAATTGATTTTGGAAGAGTCCTGCACGAAAGAGACGCTGGCAAAAATGGCAAAGCGCGTGTTTATGTGCGCGGAGTACGACGCGCTCAAGCTTTCGCCCGAGCAACAGGTGATCACGATGTATCGCGCGATATTGAACCGCGACCCGTCATACGAAGAGATTGTCGCCGCAGCGCCGCAAATAGGCGTATCCGGCGCTGCGAGGTCAATCGCGCCGCTGTTTGAATCGGACGAGTTCGCGAAATTGCTGCCTGATATAATCCGTGGCCCGTATTCATTTGGCGGGGCGAATTATGGTTACTCAATGTCGGGCAAAATTTATACCGCGGCGGAGCTTATGGCTATGTTGGAAGAGGCCGAATCTGAAGTCGTACTGGAGCCCGGGGATCTAGTGCTAGCGAATGTACCGATAATGATCCCCAAAGGGAAAAAACTGTCTACAAGGGGCGGCTATAAATCGCATTATTTAAAAATGGCGCGCGTAATAAGGACCGCGATGTACAACAAAGGCGTAATCAATATGCTTGACGGAAGCGAATGCGAAGGCATCTGGGTCGACGGAAACCGGCCGCAGTTCGGCGAGCGCTGCTTACAGATTCGGCGCGGCGTCTGCATCGGTGTGGACGGGGACGGCTCGTCGATTTGCGGCAATAGGCTGAACGACTCGATCGGGGGCACGTCGCTCGAAGTATATTCCGTCCGCAATACTACAATCCGGGACAACCTCATCACATGCTACGCGTCGAAGCACTTCGACAGATTTTGGTGCGACGGCGCCACGATCCACGGGACCGGAACATTGTTTGAACGGAACGGCGTCGTGGATGCGACGGATGTGTCGGTTGTTATCTTCTATTTCAAACCGGGCGATCCGCAAAACAGCATATGCCGCCAAAACACGTTTATCAATCTCGGCAACAGTGGCTTCGGCGGCATCAACGCCGACGGATGGCTCGATTATGACCATGACTGGGATTTTACCGGGTGCGAATTTACGGACAACGTGTTCTGGACATCATACAAGGCGCACCAGCACATTTGCCTGTCCTTCGCGACGTTTGCCTGGATGCGCCAAACAGGCAATTACTGCGTCAACGCGAAAATGAACAACAATACAACGCCCGAAGGTCTGTTTGTACTTGCGGGGGCGGGCATCGCCGTCGACGGCCAAAAAAACTGCGAGGTGCAAGGCAATGCAATCGACATATATCTCGGCCCCTGGACCAACCCCGAAATCGGATTGACAGAACCGCAGGCTATATGTATGAATTGCAAAACTTCAACCGGCAATGTGCAAGGCCCCGTAGCTAACGTCCCAATGTTCGTGAAGGACAAAGGTTTCATTCACGGCCCCTGGCATGAGCCATTTAATGATGTAGTGCTGGAAAAAGTCCGTATCGGGAAATAAATAGTAATTAGTTGTAGACTAATCGGCAAAACATACATACGTCCGGACAGTCGGAAACGATTGTCCGGGCGTTTTATGCTTGTCAGCGGAATTGAAATGTTCAGTAAATATAGCGCGAGCGCATCCAGCGCCCACAGTGCCGCTCGTCAACATCCCACAACACTGCCCCGGCGTCCCGCAGCGCCGCCCCTGGCGTTTCACAGCATCTCATATGGCGTCCCGCAGCCTGCGCCGCTCCCGGCGCTTCACAACATCTCATTGCGCGTCGCTAAACGCAAACACCAGCCTGCCATTTTGGCTTGCGATGCCTTTTGCCAACGCCTCGGCGGCTTGATCGTAATATCGGCGCGTTTCATACACATCCGAAAAGGCGCCGCTTACCCCTATGTACAAACCGTTTTCTTCAAAAAAGCTGGCGTAAGTTGATAAAAAAGAAAACCAATCAAAATTATCAGTTTTTGAACTCATTAACATGATAATCTGATCCGCATAAATTGCATATGGGAAATATTGGAATTTATTTTTAAGCAGACTTTGAAAATATGCCAGTCTGCTTTTGCGTACGCTCTCCATCACGCTGTCGCGAACCGCATCCACGACAGCTATAGAAAGATAGCTTTCTAACCCATAATACATTATTTGCGCCTGCGGATTGTTTACCGGCGTACTCCTGACAGTTTTGTCCAGTAGTTTTATAATCGTATTCTCAAAAAATATGGCAGGTTGCTTTGTAAAATATTCATAGTTTCGGATCTCGTTGGATATTTTATCCAAAAGAAACTCAAAAGCCGCCATTCTCTCCGCGTCAAATGATATATTTTCATACATCGTCATTTCGCCTACCCAAATATTGTCCCCATTATAGATATGCCCTGTTATCAAGTTGTGTTTCCATTCGTCACATTTTAGCCTCACGATTTTATGCGAATATGAAACATCCCTTACCACATTTTCGCTGGCCATAAGTTCCTTGGCATACTCGTCGAACGTCCCCGTTTTTAACAATACGCTCCAGAAAGATTCGTCGGCGGGAACGCCGGAGAAGGCTATCAAATTATAGAACGCGTCTATCACATAAACGGGGCTGCTAAAGATTTTATTCGCGGTATCCAATAAATACTGAATACCTTTTCCGTTCCCCAAAACATTTATTTGATTCTGAATGTTCATCTAAATAATTCCTTATATTTATTCGGCTGCTTTATTATTAAACGATTGCGATGACCCCTCCAGCCGCCTTAGTTGCGTATACCGTTTGGTAGCGCGGCTACTGCCTGGTCATAGTATATGCGTAATTCGTATATGCTTTCAAAGCTTTCGCTTATACCGACACAGAAGCCGTTCCGTTCAAACAGATCGGCATTCATATTAAGAAACGGCGTTACGCCATATTTTTTATTTATCGAACTCATCAGAATAACTATATGGTCCGCATAGACAGAGTATTTAAACAATGGGAACATGGCTTTCAACATGCTTTTATAATACTCCAGCCGGTTCCGATGCACGCTGTCCAAAATGTCATTTTTTTCCACGTGCACGACGGCCACATAGAGATAATCGTCAAAGCCATTATAGAGTACCTGCGCTTGGGGGTTATATAATAATGGATTTGTGACAGCTCCGTCGAGCAAAAGATTTATTTTATTTTCATGAAATGTCATGGCTAGCATAGTGAAGTAGTCGTAAGTCCGTATTTCATCCGTTATTTTGTCGGCTAACATTTCAAACGCCGCAGCACTCTGTGCGTCGAACGGAACGTTGCATTCGGTCATCATTGCGATTCCGACTTCTATATTGTCCCTATTAAAGAAATGCCCGGCCATTTTAGCGTATTTTAGCTTTTCGTTTCTCAACGTCACAGTTCTAGCCGCATTGGTAATACTTTCTATAAGGCCTTCGTTTGCCAATACTTCCAGCGTTTTTGGGCCAAAGCTTCCCGTCGCTATGAGTTCGTTCCAGTTGTGATCGTCAATTGGCGCAGTTGTGTATGCAAGCAAATTATAGTTTATATCGATCACGTAGATGGGATTGCCGAGGATCGTATATGCGCAATTTAATAGGAATTGTATGCCCTTGCCATTTTCGAGTGCCCTTATCTGCTCCGCTTTGCCCATTAAAATCCCCCCTGTTTGCCACCCGATGTACCAATTTTAGCGAAATAGCGATTTATTAATTAACGTTCATTCATTTTATTATATTTTTTTCACGATCGCAAGCGGTATGAAAAACGAAATGCAAATGATAGAATATTTGAGGGAGGTAATGAAAAGGAGTCGGAGTAATGGAATTTTCGAAGAACTATGTCGCAGAGAGCGACTTGCTGACATTTGTAAATAATCAATACGAAATAAACGGCGAAAAAATACGCTTGTACAGAACATCGCAAGGGCGGGTTTTCTTTATACAAAGCCCATC
The DNA here is from genome assembly GCA_009777515.1 of Oscillospiraceae bacterium. GTDB lineage: Bacteria > Bacillota > Clostridia > WRLR01 > WRLR01 > WRLR01. The sequence continues at coordinate 24,261 of WRLR01000043.1, forward strand.
CGGGCGAAAGGTTTTTAAGCTGTATTTGCCAACCGTCACTGATGCCGCCATACAATCAACGCGCATAATACATTATTTGCATGGCTGTGGTTATCCCATCGTTAAGATTATCCCAACGGTTTCCGATGAATTGTATGCCACAATCGAACGGCCTGAGGGAAGCTGTGTCGGCGTTTTATTTGAGTATGCGAGCGGTATCTGTATATGGGCGTGGAATGCTTTATACGATGCCGGGCAGGAGCGTGTCCATCCAATAACAAGTCAATTTTGCAAACAGGTGGGGCTTATGCACCGCCTGATGGATGATTATGATGAACCGCTCATTCAAAGGGGAAGCAAAGAAATCATATTTGATGCGGTGATTCGCCAGTTGCGCTTGGATGGATATAACGAGTCCAAAATCCGTGACTTAGAAGAATACGGCAACGAATTGTGGGCGATATTAAGCAAATGCCGTACAGGTTTTTATCACGCCGATATGCATCCGGGTAATACTAAATACCGCAACGGCCAATTCACATGGATGGATTTTGATAAAGCCTGTATGTCCTACAATATCATGGATATTGGCTGGCTTTTAACCACCGATTGGGTACATTACCACGAACAGGAAAAATCCGTGGAGCGTTCTAGGCGGTTGTTCGACGAGGTGCACGCAGGCTACAGCGCGGAGCGTCCGATGACCGACAACGAAATTAAAGCCGCCCTCCATAGTACCGCCATTATCCATTTTGATGATATGAGTACAAATATAAAAATGCTCAACAGGGGAATTAAGACATGGATACTCGACAGGGAATATGAATGGCTAATGCGTTGGCGGGAATGCTGCGCCAAATTAATGTAAAAGCAAAGCGGATACTTCGGTTGAGGTATCCGCCTATTTTTTATAGGCTTGTATCGTCAAGTCAATGCTACCCTACCTAACCTCGATATGATGTATTCACAATTATGTGTTATGCTTATGGGGAGCGAAATACAGTGCCAATAGGCATAGTCAATATTTTAAACATAAAAAGGAGTTGTGTCGTTATGCCAAACGCAATTTGGTTTATATCTTATAAACTCAAGAAAAACGCATCTGTGGAGGATTTCTTGCTCGCGTCAGAAAAATGTCATAATGAGGTTTTATCTAAGCAAAAAGGCTTTATTTCTTGGGATGTGCTTCGTGATGGCGATACATGGGTAGACTTAGTGAAATGGGAAACGGCGGAGGACGCAAAAAACGGCGAAACCGCAGGAGCGAACAATCCCGCTTCACATGAGTTTTACTCATTTATTAATATGAATAGCTGCAACCTCCAACTCTATTCGATTGAAAAAATCCACGAATCAGCATAGGCATTATCTACACAAAGGTAATACTATCCGGCGAAATGCTGCCAATCGTCCCGTTGTTCACGATTACGCAGATAATCCCGGCGCAAATGGACAAGGGGATAACGAAGCAGAAATAGATATGATTTAATCAAGGTTATCGGTCAAACGGAGTTTGCATGAAAAAAACGGATACGAGTGGGTATCCGTTTTTTAATTTGCTCCGGAGAATTTAATATCTCATGTACATTGTTATTGCGCTTTTATTCTCGTTGTTGGGAATTTTTATTATCCCATTTTTATAAGCATAACGCATTATTACGCAAATAAGAGATTCTAATACAGAGCCTGATGTTTCTGTGCTGTATTTTTTCTTGAATTTATCGGGTAGCGAGTTGGATACTATATCGTGTATAGAATCAAAGCATTTTACCAAAACATCGTAAGCCTCACCCTCATATATTTCTTTGACAATGCCGTGATACTTTGTAAATTCGCAGTTTCCGTTTTCATTAAATACGGGGATAAACGTTTTTATATCATCGCCAGATATGCTTATTACATGGTTTTTTACGAGTTCTTCGGCAAGTATGTTTTCCGATTCATTAAATGACGATTTTGTTCTGCTATTTTTAAGAATATCAACAAAAAACAGCAGTTCATTTTGCGTCATACAATAGTCGCTATCCTTGGAGCATAAATCGGAAAGATTTATATAGTAATGATTGAAAAAGTAATTGTTGATGCCTGTGTTGTGGGTCGTACTGAAATAATCACAAGGTTGTTCCCATTTTTCATAGCCATAAATATTCCATACGCCGCCGTCTTTTCTTCTCGTTGCGTCAAAGCCGATGTTTTTATCGTCATACATTTTATTTTGCAAATGCCTAAATGCAGTAAACAATAAAAGCCAGTATAAATATTCTTTCGGTATATCGTGGTTTATAAAGTCTATTTCACGAATTTTACCCAAGTTCTTTTCGATTACTTCGCAAATCACAGGAGCAATACGTTTACCTGCTTCTTCCATAAGTTTCTGCGTGTGTTTTTGGGTTTCCGCGTCTATGATTACAAAGTTAGTTTCAATACGCCCGTCTGCATGTTTAATAACTACTTCGCTATCGAGTAGGTTTATTAACTCGTCCTCAATATACGGAGCAGCTACCCCTAACGCAAGGCTTAACTCCTCAACGGTTGATGGATTATTATACGCTTCAAGAGCAATATTTTTTGCCGCCAGTCTTTTCATAATGTTCCACGGTCTACCCGACGGATATTTTTCCGGGGAGTTGTTTACATTATAACTAAAATCTATTTCTTCAGGTGCGTAACTTCTTAGCCCTTTTGGTTTTGCCATTTTCATACCCTCCTTGATGTTTTTACGCGCTTCGTAAAGTTTGCGTTTTACCGTTCCAATCGGCAAACCAGTCGCTTTAGAAATCGTATCAGTTTTCTTGTTGTCAAAATAATATGAAACGATAATATCACGATAATCCTTTGTCATTAAGGCAAGTTCTCTGTGAAGTAGTTCGACATCTTCGTTTTGTATAATGCTTTCCTCAACACATTCATCGCTTGCAATTTCGAAATAGTTAAGTACAACATCAGTCATAAACCTTGACGACTTCGCTTGACTATTTTTACACCATCGGGCAAATCTTTTTTTGGCTACCGTCCACATCCAAGCGTTAAAGTTATCTGGCTCATAACCGTTATTTAGCATTTTAATTATTTCTAATGCCGTTTCCTGCACGAGTTCTTCCGCCTCATGTGGATTCCCTGTTTTTTTAAGGGAAAAGTAAAACAGTTTTTGTAATTTTTCCTCATTGAGCGTTGCAACACTCATTTTCATCACCAAGCGCTTTCATCTATATAGTGGCATCATCAAGTAGTATGGTTCAAAATATCTTAAAAATTTTCGTTCGGAAAATCCCGCAAAATAAAAATCGGAACGTGAGAAATAAATAATGCACGTTCCGATTATAACGACGATAAGGTTTTTGTCTTTTAGCCCGCTGCAGCGCCCACGTACAGTTACCACGGGAAACAGCAACTTGGATGAAAATGCTTTCTTGAATTTTTATTCCCCGTCCGTTCGCTTTTAATATTTTACTTTCTATAAAATGAATTGCTATCTCAAAGAAAAAATCTCAATCTACCCTGCGGACGCACCGTTGCATTTTAATATTACTTGTCTGGCACTGTTCCGAATAAAATTCCAAGATAGTCCCTTTTTCCATATAAAATACGGTCAATATAAACTTCATTGGATTGTATGCGGTAGAACGCAAGATAATTTCCGCATACAAGGTAGCGGTAGTCTCCAACATTCTCATAACGTGCGGATAATGACGGACCTATATGCGGCGCGTATTCCAGTTTATCAATGACGTCTTGTATGTGGGTTATTGTGTTAAGCGCGGCTTTTGGACTTTTTAACTCCATCGCGATATAGTCGCCTATATCTTCCAAGTCTTTTTTGGCGACCCGTGAGTATCGGATTTTAAACACCGTATCGCTCCTTAAGGGAAGATCGCACTTCGTCGGCGGGGGTCCACCCGTCTTTTTCACCGGATCGCCGCCCCTCGCTTAACTCTGTGAATAACTGTCGCCAAGCTAACATTTTTTCATATTCTTTGTATTCGGCAATATCCAATACGGCATATTTACCATGTCCATTTTTAGTTAAAAAGACAGGAGCGCCGATGGCTACGTCGCGCAATACTTCGCCATAATTTCTCAAATCGGAAATAGGTTTTATATTCGGCATGTATTAACACCTCCATTAAAAAGCATACACTAAATATTCGTAAAATTCAACAGCGAATTTTAAGACATTATTATTTGCAATAAATAAAATAACCCAACAATCGCCCCTGCAATACAGAATCCCAACAGTACAGGAAGGGCGATGATTATCGAAAATGCTTTTTTATTTTCATTATTCGCCATCCTCCCCAAGACTACTTGAAAAGCGTAATAACCGCCGGACCCGAACGCTATCGGGACAAGCAGCAGATAAGGTCTGTTCGTGTTAATGAAAAACAACACCATGAACATAATAAAGGCGGCTATTTCCGCTGCCAAAAAGGATGATTTCAATACACTCTTCATCGTGATTTTACCTCCTCAAGAATAGATTGCACATTGTCAAACACGCCATCTGCTCCAAAGATATGATTGTGGAGTGTGTTTTCAAGCGAAAAAAATTCTACCTCACCGCCAAACAGTTCCGCCAATTGTTCCGATGAAGAAAACGGAACTTCTTCGTCATTGCGTGATGCAATCACCAAAACAGGGCAAGTCACGTTTGGAGCGTACTGGTCTGATGGGAGTTTTTGTTTTACCAACAACCTCATCGGGCCTTTGAAAATCGGCAACAAATTATTGTAAAGATCATATCCGTTGGCGTATGGCGCGGCAAGAATTAACCCGGCGACAGGGCGATTTGCCGCAAGATAAACGGCGTTCCCCGTACCCAAGCTGTATCCCATTGTCACAATATGGCTATTGTCAACATAGGGCAGCGCGGCGGCATAATCGAAAACCGCCAACGCCTGCTCGTACATATTCAAGTAGTGCGGTTTACCGTCGTTTAAGCCGTAGCCTTCATAATCAATAAAAAGGTAATGGTATCCGGCGAAATACTGCCAATCGTCCCGTTGTTCATGATTACGCAGATTACGATAAGATACCTCACCGTTGCCACCGAAGTAGATTACCAACGGCAGAGTGTCGTCCGGTATAGTGTCGTCCGGCATAGTGTCGTCACTCGCGCGGTACATCATGCCGTGATAAGTTTTGCCGTTTTCGGCGGTAAACTGAACCTCCTGATAGCCCTGCCGAGTTAGCAAGAATTCGCGGCTTTCGGAGTCGTGGATATTGTAGAACAACATACCGTCCTGTACTGCGTATATAATGCCGCAAATAGGTATAAGTACATTCAAAACAACAAGCACAACCGCGCAAGTCTGTTTGAGCCAAGCTTTGATGCTATATTTTCGGGTGATTAGGCTGCCTGCGCCGCGTAAAGCGAGGTTCATCAGCAAGACGATAACCGCAATACCCGCGACATCCCAAACAAACGCCCCCATGCCGAAGTAGACAATGATTCCGGCAACGCCGATAACCCCAGCGCAAAGGGTCATTTGTACGGCAATGTGTTTTTTATCATCCAATACGTTCTTGCGCTCCATTATTTTTCCTCACCTTTTTCCGAAACAATCAAAATATTTCAAGCTTTCAAGCGCAGACGTTATTTTCAATCATAGCATGCGTGCGTTCAGGCCTACGGATTCTAGTTCGCCCAGATAGTAGGCGGCGGGGCGGCTTTCGTCGTATGTGGGTGCAAATGACATGCCTACGGCGGCGTATTTGGCGCCTGCCAATGGGTTGTATGGTAATACTTCGATGGTCACACGATCCCTGGCGTCCATGAGCAGGCGGGCGGCGAGGGCGAAGTGTTCGCGCGTGTCGTTGACGCCGGGGATTATGGGCATACGTACGACAAACTCCCTGCCGGACGCTTTAAGCGCCGCCAAGTTTTGTAAGATCAGGCAGTTGTCCACTCCGGTGTATTTTTTATGTTCAATGGGATCGAACAGTTTTAGATCAAACAGGATAAGGTCGGCGGCGCTAATGACTTCCTTGAACAGGGCGCCGTCTGCGTGGGCGCTAGTCTCCACAACCGTGTGCAATGGTTTTAGCTTTGACAGTAGGTCAAGCAGGAATTGCGGCTGGAACAGCGGCTCGCCGCCGGAGATGGTGATTCCGCCCCCGGACGCCTCGAACACAGGCGCGTACTTTGCAAGGCGGGCGGCGAGGGCGGCGCTGTCTATCTCCTCGCCCGCCACGCGGACAAGGCCGTTGGGGCATATCCTTGCGCACACGCCGAGGCCTTCGCACTCC
>WRLR01000044.1 GCA_009777515.1 Oscillospiraceae bacterium
GGGCGCTGTCGCAGTACGGGGCGAAGAAGACCGGGCTTGCGCGGGCGGGCAATGTGTCGGGCAACCTGGTCATCGGGACGGGCGACAAAACGTTCGACGAGCTGGTCGCCGGCATAGAGAACGGTCTTTTGATGAACCGCTTTTCCGGTGGCGTGCCGTCGCGCAACGGTGACTTCTCGGGCGTTGCGAAAAACAGCTTCTTAATAAAAAACGGGCGGCTTGCGGACGCCGTCAGCGAGACGATGGTGTCAGGCAACCTGCTCGATATGATAAAAGACATCGCGGGGATCGGCCGTGACGCCATATGCGACGGCAGCGGCGCCGTCCCGTTCGCGGCCTTCAACGGAATAACGATTTCGGGGAAGTAGCAAGCTGTCTAAAATATTTGCGGGCGACGATAGTGTCCCTGTCGACCTGGGCTTTGACTGCGTCGACGCCGTCAAATTTCATCGTGTCTCGGATATACATGTGCAGCTCCGTGTTAATATGCTGGCCATAAAGATCGCCGGTAAAATCTAATAGATGGGTCTCTATCGTAATTTCGCCGGACGTGTCGACTGAAGGCTTTTTGCCGATGTGCGTCAGCCCGAAATAACTATCGCTTTCACCGATCCTTGTAACCGTCGCATATACGCCATGCGCGGGTATGAACTTGCGCGGGTGTGTTTTCAAATTGGCGGTCGGCATGTTTGAGCGTCGGCCAAGCGCCCTTCCGCGTGTCACTGTGCCGCTGAGCGCGTAGGGCTGCCCAAGCATCGCATTGGCCCTGCTTATATTTTTATCGCAGAGTGCTTTTTTTATCGCTGCAGCGTTGACGATGCCGTTGCGAAATGCGCCTTCCTCGCCGCCTAAGGCGCTGACGATGCCATCGTCATAGGCGCAACTTTCTGCGACTTTTTGCTCGTTTACTGTTAACAGTTTATATCCGTATGTGCCCGCCAGCTCGCGCAATATATGTATAGTGCCCGCGCCGTCTTTGCCGAACTTGCAATTTTCGCCCGCTACGACAATATTGGCCCGAAGCTTGTCGATCAGGCAGGTTTTAATGAACTGTTCGGGCGCAAGCTTCATTTCGGCGCCAGCGAATGTATAGTTTACGACAGTGACGGGCGCGATGCGCTGGATGAGCCGCTCCGCTTCGTCGCCCGCTGTCAGCCGTAGCTGCGCGCCGAGCGCCGTATCGGACGTAAAGTCTATCTTCAGTAGCGTGGCCTTCATATTGTATGCACGAGCCGTGTCCATCAATGTTTCAATGATCCTTTTATGCCCGATGTGCACGCCGTCGAACATGCCAAAAGCTAGACAGACGCCCGCGTCGCCCGTCGCGTATTTTTCGCATTCGTCGTTTATATTAACCATATGCGCCTCCCGCTATGCCGCCCATATATGCCTCCCGCACTGTCTGCCCGATCATACCAGCCCATTATACCATGCATGTGGTATAATGAAAGCCGTGCGAAAATTTGTATATAAATATTACTAAAATAATTATTGCTTATCGAATATTACATACTGAATATAGCACACTGCATATAACGCACTACATATAACACATTATTTAATAATAATTACCCGTTTTGGGCGGAGGTAACAATGATCAGCACTACCCCCGGCATGATGTCGGGAGCAGACGCGATGGTAGAGGGCCTTGTGCGCGAGGGGGTCTCCGTAGTATTCGGATATCCGGGCGCGGCTGTCGTCCCACTGTACGATGCACTGCGCGGATCCGGCGTCACACATATATTGACCAGGACGGAACAGGGCGCCGGCCACGCCGCGAGCGGGTACGCGCGCATGTCCGGGAGGCCGGGCGTCTGCATTACCACATCGGGCCCGGGCGCCACCAATCTATTCACGGCGGTAGCCACCGCATACAGCGACAGCATCCCGATGATTGCCATTACGGGACAGGTAGCGACGCACAACCTTGGCCGAGACGTTTTTCAGGAAGTCGATACCACAGGGGCTGCAGAGCCGTTCACAAAATACACGTATTTAATAAAATCAGCGCAAGACATAGGCCGCGTCGTCAAAGAGGCGTTCCACATATGCTCGACGGGGCGCAAAGGGCCTGTTCTCATAGACTTGCCCGTGGACGTCCAGCAGGAACGCACAGTTTTTGAGTTCCCGGAGAAAGTGGAGATTCGCGGCTACAAGCCGAGCCACAGCGGCAACGCGCTCCAGGTCAAGCGCGTGGCGGAGGCAATAAGCGCGGCGCGGCGCCCGTTGCTATGCCTGGGCGGCGGGGTGTTCCTCTCCGGTGCGGAGCAGGCGGCGCGCGAGTTCTGCGAAAGGGCGAACCTGCCCGCAGTCACGACGTTGATGGGGATTGGCGCCATGCCGCGCGATCATCGGCTATACTACGGCATGCTGGGGCAGAGCGGCAGCGGCGCAGCCAATGTCGCCGTGTCGCGCAGCGACCTTTTGATCATCATCGGCGCGCGCGTCGGCGACCGCGCCATACAAGAACCGGCCAGCCTGACAGGCGCCGCTGTGGTGCATATTGACATCGATCCGGCCGAAATAGGCAAGAACGTGGGGACGACCATCCCGCTGGTCGGCGACGCCGCGCGCGTTTTGGAACAGCTTATGGAACGCGGGGTCTCCGGCGAATGGCCCGATTGGATTAAAGATCTGGACGAACTCAAAAACGAGGAGGGCCGGAGGCAGGAAGCGCGCCAAGGCGCGCGGTTCGGCGTAGATCCTGCACGGTTCGTCCGCGATCTGTCGGGGCGGCTGCCTGACGACGCGGTCTATGTTTCGGATGTCGGGCAAAATCAAATATGGTCCGCCAACAACTTCATATCAAAGGGTCGATTCATAACAACGGGGGGCATGGGCACGATGGGCTACGGGCTGCCAGCCGCGATCGGCGCGAAGCTCGCGCGCCCCGGGAGGCTCGTGCTGGCAGTGATGGGTGACGGGGCCTTCCAGATGTCGATGAACGAGCTTGCCACAATAAAAGCCCTTGGGCTGCCGATTAAAATCGTGCTGATGAACAACGGGACGCTCGGGCTCGTGCGGGAGCTGCAGGCAAAGGCCGGGCTGGAAGCATTTGCCGTCGACATATCGGGCTGCCCCGACTACAGGCTCATCGCAGAAGCGTACGGCGTCGCATACGAACGCGCGGAGGACGCTGACGGCGCCTCCGGCGCTATTGACCGGATGCTGGGCTGCGAAGGCCCCTTTTTGCTGGAGTGCGTCGTCGACCCGGAGGTGTCTACATAATGAAAAGCATTTTTTCGGTATTGGTCGAAAATAAAGCCGGCATTCTCGCCCGCACTGCGGGGCTGTTTGCGCGGCGAGGCTTCAACATAGAGAGCCTGGCGGTGGGGGAGACGGCGGACCCGCTCGTCTCGCGTATGACGATTGTCGTCGACGGCGAGCAAAACATTATAGGGCAGGTCGAGAAACAGTTGAACAAGCAGATAGACGTTATAAAGGTGCGTGTCCTGGACGCCGGCGACGCCGTTAGCCGGGAGGCCGCCCTGATAAAGGTGAAAGCGGAAGCTGAAGTGCGCGGGCAAATAACGGACATCGCCGCGATAATGAAAGCGTCCATCGTGGATCTATCGCAGACGACGGCGACGCTCGAAATAATCGACACGCCGGAGCGCGTACGGCAACTGCTGGGCCTGCTCGCGCCGTATGGAATAACGGAGATGGCGCGCACGGGCACAGTGGCGCTGTTAAAAGGAGCAAACGCCCTGAGCATATAGGCAATTGTAATATGTAAATATTTTGGTTTTCGTAGGGACGGCCGCCTCGGCCGTCCGTAAACGCAGGTATGCAAGTGTATTAGATATCGTAGGGACGGCCGCCTCGGCCGTCCGTTGCGTTATAAAATTATATACGGTTGAATATCATACATCGGCGCGATGAGGACAACGGCACAATGAAGACACGGCGCGATGAGGACAACGGCACAATGAAGACACGGCGCGATGAGGACAACGGCGCGATGAGGACATCGCGCCCTACGAAAATTTATTTTGATTTACTATACGAAGGCATTTATGTGTTTATGTCGCCGCGATTTTCGGCGGACTTTACTTTGTCCCAATATGTGTCCATCTCGGCAAGGCTCATGTCCTTCATCTGCAGGCCTTCACTGTCAATCATCTCTTCCATCGCGCCAAAACGCCGGATGAATTTTTCGGTGGAGGCCGTCAGCGCGAGCTCCGGGTGCGCGTCAATGAAACGCGACAGATTGACCGCAGCGAAAAGGAAATCGCCCAGTTCCTCATATATATCCCCATCCTTTTCGACGCTTTTACTGCCGCCAACCTCGCCGCCGCCGTTGTTACTGCTGTCGCTGTCAATGTTATCTCCGCCGCTTCCGCCCTCACCGCTAGCGCTGCCGCTCCCGCCGTCCCCACCGCTTCCCGATGCGGCTATTGCGCGGCGCAGCTCGGCGAGCTCCTCCTCGACTTTGTCGAGGACCGGCCCTACGCCGTCCCAGTCGAACCCGGCGTCCCGCGCCTTTTGCTGCACCTTGTAGGCCCTCATCAGCGCGGGCAGGTTGGACGGCACGCCCTTTAAGGACTGTATATGCCGGGTCAGCCCTTTTTCATTTCGTTTTATGGATTCCCAGTTTTCCAGGACCTCTCCCGGCGTGTTTGCGACTACCGTCCCGAATACATGGGGGTGCCGCGATATCATTTTTTTGCATACGCCCTCGATGACGTCGCCTATATCAAAATCAGCCGCTATGTGCGCATGAAACACGATCTGCAGCAGCACGTCGCCCAGCTCCTCGCACATAACCGCCGCGTCTTCCGCATCGATGGCCTCGAGCACCTCGTAAGCCTCCTCGATGAGATAGCGCTTGAGGCTTTCATGCGTCTGCTCGCGGTCCCACGGGCACCCGTCGGGCGCCAAAAGAGCGTCCATAACGCGGAGCAAGTCCCCAAAATCGTATTTTTCTTTGTTGTTCATAAGATCATTGTCCATCATGCCCATCATTCACCCACCGCCTTGTTTATCGAGGCGCCCACTTGCTAGCCTGTCCGTTTATTCTATCATATAATGGCGAAAACCTGTCCGATCAAACTGTGTATAGTAGATTATATGTGAACAATAATACACGGACAGGCCGGATGGGCCGGGCAGGGCCGGGCGGATATTTTTTTTCGCTATTGAATTGTATGGGCGAATTATGGTACAATAGCTTCGCGGTTTATCTGTGGCGCGGCCCATTGGTCAAGCGGCCTAAGACTCCGCCCTCTCACGGCGGCAACAGGGGTTCGAATCCCCTATGGGTCATAATAATTGGGCATAACAAGCAAGCTATGCATAATATGTAAACCATGCAAGCCATGCATAATATGCAAAACATGTATATTATGCAAAACATGCATATTATGCACGGTAAAACTCCCATATCGGCTCTCATATCGATGGGAGTTACGCTCTCACAACGATGGGAGATTTTTTTTATGATGATATTCTACGCATATATATACGACGGGGAGGGTTAAATATGAGCGAATTAAAAGGGGCGGCGATATTTGCGCAGTCAGGGGGGCCGACTGCGGTGATCAACGCGAGCGCCGCTGGCGTCATAACGGAGGCCTTGAAGGCGGACGCGATTACGCATGTATACGGTTCGGCGCATGGCGTCCGGGGGATGCTGGACGACGTCATCTACGACATGTCAAAAGAGGATGCCAGGGAGCTGGAGCTATTGACGACGACGCCGTCGTCGGCGCTGGGCTCCGCGCGCTACAAACTGAAGAATTTTGAAGACGACGATACGGATTACGTTAAGCTGCTCAGCTTGTTCCGCAAATACAATATCCGATATATGTTCTTCAACGGCGGCAACGACTCGATGGACACATGCAGCAAGGTGAGCCGCTATCTAAAAAGCGTGGACTATGAGTGCCGCGTGTTCGGCGTGCCCAAGACCATCGACAACGACCTGTGGGGGACGGATCACTGCCCCGGGTACGGCAGCGCAGCCAAGTACATTGTCACCTCCTGCATGGAGATCGCGCTCGACGCAAAGGTGTACGACACCGGCATGGTCATCGTGATTGAGATAATGGGCAGGAACGCCGGGTGGCTTACGGCGGCCTCCGCGCTGGCGTCATACAAAGGGCTGGGGCCAGACCTTATCTACCTACCCGAGCTGCCGTTCGACGTCGACAAGTTCCTCGGCGAGGTGGATTCGACCTACAAGGCGCACGGGAACGTCATAGTGGCCGTGTCCGAGGGGCTACGCGACGCGAACGGCGTCTACGTGCCGGAGATGAACTACACAAACCTGGCGCAGGACTCGTTCGGGCATACGCAACTGGGCGGGGCCGCCAGCGTGCTCGGCAACCTGGTGAAGCAGAGCATGAAGGTGAAAGTCCGGCCGATAGAGTTCAGCCTGTTGCAGCGCTGCGCCGCGCACTGCGCGTCAAAGACCGACGTCGACGAGGCGTTCCTCGCCGGCCAGTTGGCGGTAAAGCACGCGCTCGACGGTAAGTCGGGGTACATGGTGGGCTTCGAGCGGGCGCCTGGCGCGGACTATGTCATGAACACAACGTTGCTTGACGTCAATGAGGTGGCGAACAAGGAGAAGACGGTCCCGCGCGACTGGATCAACGAGGCGGGCAACGGCATGAAGCAGCAGTTCATCGACTACGCGCTGCCGCTCATTCAGGGCGAGTCAAGGATAGCGACGGAAGGCGGCTTGCCAAGGTTCGCGAAATTGAAAAAAATACGCGCATAAACACATAATATATAAAACAAAAGGATCAAACAAAATGGCAACCGCAAAGGTTGCCATTTTTATGGAGCGGAAATATTAATGAAGCCCCTATCTATTCATCTTCATTTATCTTGACGCTTTTGATGGTGTGGCAGATTGCGCCGTTTACGCGCCTCGTGCCGTAGTCGAACTCAACTGTTTCAAATGTGTAAGAATCGTTTACGACGGCGGTTAAAATGTCAATATATACTGTGAAGATGTCGTCCGCGCTGATGCTGTGTATGATGTTCCTGCGCAGGTTGCTGACGACTTCCGGTATTTTGTTGACGTTGGAAATCTTGGCGTGCTGCTCGTAAAACGCTTTCATAAATGCGATCTGGTTCGCAGTCCTGTCGGTCTGGACCGACAGTTTCCCGCTGCTGTCATACCCCTGCCTGAAACGCACGAACCCCTCGGCCTGTGATCCGTTCAGCACCTGCGAACCTTTTGAAATATGTATATTGAGGTTCTGATCGGGATCGTTGTAGCGCATATAGACCGGAACGTTAACCCGCACCCCGCCAAATGTGTCCACCAACCTTACCAACCCATAAGTATTTATCTGGACATAGTCGTCGACCCGGATGTCGAACTTTTCATATATGACCTGCGCCAAAAAGTCGTACGCCTGGTTTTCAAAACGGTTCTCGTTGTATTCGACGCCTTCCAGGTTCTTTTCCGAATTTCGCGCGACATTGTACGTGTTGTTGATTTTATGGATGCCCGGCAGCTTGTTGTGCCGCAGCTTCTCCAGGCTCCTCTCGACCTCCGGCGAATAGCCGACGTATAAATCCCGGGAGAACATGATGAGCCTGACGGACTGTTTTGACGGGCTGATGCTGACCACCCCCAGGGTGTCGGCCAGATAGGCAGTCCTGTCGACCCCGATGATGAGCACGTTGACGCTGTCCTCCTCGATCAGGCCATCGATCAGCAGTTCGCCGTCCGTCGCGATGTTGACGGGCTCCCATTTGGGCGTCGGGGTGGGCACAGGCTTGGGTGTGGGCGTCACCATGAACGCGTCGATAATATTCAGGCCGCCGCCCTGCGCGCCCGCCGGGTCGATCGCTGCGCCGTTCGCTGCAGCAGGCGCTTTTGGCGCCGCCGCGCCATCCGAGATCACTTGCACATGCCCGTCCCCGGCAGGGCCGGCTTCGCCCTGCGGCGCGTTCGCCAAGTCGTAGCGGGCGCTGCCGTACAGGTACTTCTCAAAATCGCCGGAACCGTTGCCGGGGCCCAGCGAACTAATGGCCTCCTGCACGCCCTCGTCGTTAAACGCCAGATACACCGGAACGGTGAGCACGGCTATGATAATAGCGATCGTCGCTATTTTTTTGGGTTTTGATAAGTTGGACATTTATCGGCACCAAATACAGCATGTCATTTGCCGAATGTTTGGCGCATTTTATCGAAAAAACCGCGCCGCAGATCATGCACCTCGTCGCCGCTGAGTTCGGCAAAATCCCGCAGTATTCTTTTCTGCTTTTCGTTTAGTTTTTTGGGCACCTCGATAATCGTTTTGACGAACTGGTCGCCCCTGCCGTTCCCGCGCAAGTGGGGGATGCCCTTGTTCCTCAGCCTGAAAACCGTACCCGTCTGCGTCCCCTCCGGGATGGTGTACTTAACTTTTCCGTCGAGCGTAGGAACCTCTACCTCGCTGCCCAGCGCGGCCTGAACAAATGTGATGGGCATCTCGCAAATCACATCGACGCCGTCGCGCGAGAACAGCGCGTGCCGCTTTACGCTCACGGTGACGTACAGATCCCCGCTGGGGCCGCCGCGCAGCCCCGGCTCCCCCTCGCCGCGCAGCGATATGGACTGGCCGTTGTCGATGCCCCCCGGTATCTTGACGGCTATCTTTGAAGATTTCCTTATTGTACCACTGCCCCCGCACTGAACGCAAGGATTTGATATCACTTTACCCTCGCCCTTGCACGCTTCACATGTCCTGATTGAGGAAAATTGGCCAAAGGGCGTGTTTTGCCGCACCTGCGTCTGCCCCGTGCCGTTGCACTCCTTGCAGGCGACGGGGCTGCTGCCCTCGCGCGCGCCCGTGCCGTCGCACTTTGCGCATTTTTCCCTCCTGGAGATGTTGATTTCCTTCTCGACGCCGAACGCCGCCTCCTCGAACGTCAGCTCGATGCGTTGCTTTAAGTCTGCGCCCCGCTGCGGGGCGTTGCGCGTACGGGTGGAGGAACGCCCGAAGCCGCCGCCGAAAAAGGAGTCGAATATGTCGCCGAGGTCGAAGTCGGCGCCGCCAAACCCCCCGAACGGGCCCGCAGAGGCGTTGGGATCGACGCCCGCATGGCCGAACTGGTCGTAGCGCGCGCGTTTTTGCGAGTCGCTCAGGATGTCGTACGCCTCGTTGACTTCTTTGAACCTGGCTTCGGCAGTTTTATCACCCGGGTTGACGTCCGGGTGATATTTTTTTGCCATCTGACGGAAAGCTTTTTTTAGATCGTTGTCCGAAGCGTCTTTATTTACGCCGAGCACGTCATAGAAATCTCGTTTATCAGCCATTATATAGCCCTGCTCCACGGCGGTGGTCGCGCCGGGGAACCCTGCAGCCGCCATCGCCGTTATGATAATTATTCGCCACCGTTATGCCTGGTCGCCGCATGCCGCGACCGCACCTGCTACAATACAAAGCTACGACAAGCCGCGATCGCACCCGTTACTATACAAAGTCATTGCATGCCGCGACTGCACCCGCTACCGCGCCCGCTACCGCGCCAGAAACTAAGCCGGGCTACTCGCCGCTGTCGTCGTCGTCGACCGATTTAAACTCGGCGTCAAAGACATTGTCGCCATCGTCCTGGCCGCCGCCCGTGCCGAACGGCGCGTCGCCGTCGCCGAACGGGGCGCCGGGGCTTCCTGGCCCGCCCGGCCCGCCGGCTTCGGGGTTTTGCTGATATATCTTCTGCGACACGTCGAAAAATGCCTTCTGCAGCTCGTCGGTCGCGTTCTTGATATCGTCCAATGGCGCGTTGTTTTTGAGCAGATCCTTCAATGCGTTGAGCTTGGACTCGATTGCAGACTTGTCGTCGGCTTCCAGCTTGTCGCCAAGATCCGTCATCGTCTTCTCGCACTGGTAGACGAGCCCGTCGGCGTTGTTGCGCGTGTCGACTTCCTCTCTTTTCTTCTTGTCCTCGTCCGCGAACTGCTCGGCCTCTTTCACCGCCTTCTCGATGTCCGCCTCTGAAAGGTTCGAGCTTGCCGTGATGGTAATTTTTTGCTCGTTGCCCGTGCCCAGGTCCTTGGCCGAGACATGCACGATGCCGTTTGCGTCGATGTCAAACGTCACCTCTATCTGCGGCACGCCCCTGGGCGCGGGCGGGATGCCGCCCAAGCGGAAGTTGCCGATTGTTTTGTTGTAGGCCGCCATTTCGCGCTCGCCCTGCAGCACATGCACATCCACGCTGGTCTGGCCGTCCGCCGCAGTTGAGAATACCTGGCTCTTTTTCGTCGGGATCGTAGTGTTCCGGTCGATGAGCTTTGTGAACACGCCGCCCATCGTCTCGATGCCCAACGACAGCGGGGTCACATCGAGCAGCAGCAGGTCTTTAACGTCACCCGTCAGCACGCCCGCTTGTATCGCGGCGCCAATCGCCACGCACTCGTCCGGGTTAATGCCCTTGAACGGCTCTTTGCCCAGATATTTTTTCACGGCGTCCTGTACGGCTGGGATCCTTGTGGAACCACCGACCAGCAGGACCCTGTCGATATTGTCGGGCGACAGACTCGCGTCGCTCATCGCCTGGCGCAGCGGGCCCATCGTCTTTTCCACCAAATCCGCCGTCAGCTCGTCAAACTTCGCCTTTGTCAGCGTTATGTCCAAATGCTTCGGCCCGGAGGCGTCCGCTGTAATGAACGGCAGGTTCACATTGGATGTCGACAGCCCGGACAGCTCGATCTTGGCCTTTTCCGCCGCCTCTTTGAGCCTCTGCAGTGCCATTTTGTCCTGTTTTAGGTCAATGCCGCTCTCCTGGCGGAACGTCTGCGTTAAATAGTCGACGATCCGGTCGTCGAAATCGTCGCCGCCGAGCCGGTTGTTGCCGTTAGTCGCGAGCACCTCGAATACGCCGTCCCCGATCTCCAGGATGGAGACGTCGAATGTCCCGCCGCCGAGATCGTAGACCATTATCTTCTGATCGTGCTCCTTGTCCAGGCCGTACGCGAGCGCCGCCGCCGTGGGCTCGTTGACGATGCGCAGCACCTCGAGACCCGCAATCTTGCCGGCGTCCTTCGTCGCCTGGCGCTGGGCGTCGGAAAAGTATGCCGGGACGGTTATGACCGCCTGCGTCACGGTTTCCCCCAGATAGCCCTCTGCGTCTGTTTTGAGCTTCTGCAAAACCATCGCCGATATTTCCTGCGGCGTGTATGTTTTGTCGTCAATCTTGACCCTGCGGTCTGTCCCCATATCTCTTTTTATAGACGTCACGGTGCGTTCGGGATTTGTGATAGCCTGGCGCTTCGCCACCTGGCCGCACAGGCGCTCGCCGGTCTTCGTGAACGCGACGACGGACGGTGTCGTGCGGCTGCCCTCGGCGCTCTGCATCACGACGGGCTCGCCGCCTTCCATCACGGCCACGCAGGAATTGGTGGTCCCCAAATCTATGCCGATTACCTTTGCCATATGTTAACCTCCCGTTATACTTATAATGATAGTATCGATGTATTAATTCGACACTTAGATATACTAATTAGCCACTTTGATTTATTAATTCGCTGCTTTGATTTATTAATTAGCCAATTAGATTTGCTAATTAGCCACTTTTATTTTATTAATTTGCCACTTTGACGATGCTGTGGCGCACGACCCTGTCTTTGTACATATACCCCTTTTGGAATTCCTCGCAAATGACATTTTGGCCGAGGGCTTCGTCCTTGACGTGCATGACGGCTTCGTGCAGGTTGGGATCGAACTGCTCGCCGACGCCGGGCAGCGGCGCCACGCCCAGTTTTCGGAGGACGTCGCTAAGCTGCCGTTCGATAAGTACCAGCCCCTCTTTATATGGGTCGGGCCCGCCGGCGCCGCATTCGGCGTTATTGCAGTCGGCTGTGTTACTTAAAACCTCGATGCTTTCGGCTCCGCCGCCATCGGCCCCGCCGCTCTCGGCTTTGCTGCCTTCGGCTCCGCCACCATCGGCTCCACCGCGCTCGCTGCGCCCGCCGTCCCCGCCATTTTTGCTGCTTTCGCCGCCTTCGCTGCCTTCTCCGCCTTCGCCGCCGGCGCCGACCGCCCGTTCGATGCTGTCCGCCACCGGCAGGAACGCGGCGATGACGTCTGCTGCGCTCGTTGTATACAGGCGATCCATTTCGTTTTGGGTCCGCCTTTTATAATTCTCGAATTCGGCCGCGCTGCGCTGCCAGCGATCCAGATACTCGCGGCTCTGTTTTTCCGCCTCGGCGAGCTTCACGGCAAGCAGTGCGATGGCGTTTTCGTCCTTGGGCAGACTGCCCGACTCTGTTTCGACCTCCGCCGAGCCGCCGCCGTTATTGGCGCCGCTCTCGCCTGCGGCTGCGCCATTGCCGGCCGCGCCGCTCACATTGGCGCCGTCATCGCTTGCGTTCCCGCCGGCGCCGTCGCTTGCATTGCCGCCGGCGCCGTGGCCTGTGCTATCGTCAGCACCGCCGCCATTGCCGCCAGCAGCATCGCCGCCAGTTACGCCGCCGCCCGCCGCGCCCTCGCCCACCTGCTCGGCCTCCAAGATAAGCCCTTCGTCGCCCGAACTGCCGGCGTCCGCGCCGGCTGCTCCGGCCGCTTCGACATCCGTTTTCTTATTTCTTCTCTTCACGTTATTACATGCCCCCTTGGCTATATGATATTAGCCGTTTGGTTATTATGCTTTCGGCGCGCAGAGGACTGCGCGCCCTACAACCATATTAAATATATTAAACGTCATTTATATAAACGTCATTTATGTTAATTGTCATTACCTATACACTTTTAAACTTTATACGTTAATACCATTTTTTATCGTTGCGTTCACATCATAAATTGCGCGGCTCCTCGCTGAACCGTTTGATTTCGCGCGAAATGACGCCGTTGATGTACTCGATTATGGAGACGACTTTCGCGTATTCCATGCGCTTAGGCCCTATTACGCCTATGGTGCCGAAAACCGTGTTGCCAGCGCTGTATGTCGCCCCGACGATGCTGCAGTCCTTTATCTCTTCAATAGGGTTTTCATTGCCAATCAGCATTTTAACGCGTTCGTCCCTGGCTAACTCAATCAGCAGGTTGCCTATGGACTTTTTTTCCTCCAGGATTTCCAAAAACTCGCGCGCGCGCTCGACGTTCCGGAACTCGGGGAAATTCATGATATTGGTCGTACCGTTAAGGTATATCTCCGTGTTGCACATCTGCGCGATGCATTCGAAAACAGCCTCCAGCATCATGTTCGCCGCCGCCTCGCCGATGCCCCGCGCTATGGCCTCTGCGCGGATGATTCCCGGCGCAGCATTATTTATATGCTCCGGCGGGACGCCGCACAGGCGCCTTTTGCAAATGTGCGCGAACGAAGCCAAATCGCGTTCGGTATATCGGGAGGGAAGCGAAACGACGCTGCTTTTGACAGTCCCCGACTTGGAAACGACTATGATGCAAATCTTGTGCTGGTCAATGCCGACCGCCTCCACAGCTGTAATCTCCGAATCGTCCTGTATTGGCGTCAGGGACACGGCTGTGTATTTTGTGAGCTTGGATATAATGGCGGACGCGTTCCGGATTACCGCCCCGAGCTCATTGATTTTTATGTTAAGCTCGCTCGTGACCGCATTAATTTCGTCCAGCGTCAGGTCCCGCAGCTCCATCAGGCTGTCGACGTACAGCCTGTAGCCTTTGTCGGAAGGCACCCTCCCTGCGGACGTGTGCGGCTGCGCAATAAGGCCCATATCTTCCAAATCGGCCATTTCGTTGCGTATAGTCGCCGAGCTTAAATTAAGTTCATGGTTTTTTGCTATGGAACGCGACCCCACCGGTTCGGCTGTGTCGATGTACTCATCGATGATAGCCTGCAATATCCGGCGCTTCCTGTAGTCAAGCCGCATTAGTCATCATCACCTTTGTTAGCACTCAAACTCAGCGAGTGCTAATACCTATAAAATAACACCTATTTGTATTCTTGTCAACCCGTCCCGCGCGCTTGTCCCGAACACGCAAGCGACCCACATGAGCGACCCGCATATGCATTATGTGATATAATATTTTCGAGTCTAACATCAAACGGAGGGGCTATGAAGTATATAGTAGTGCTTGGGGACGGCATGTCGGATTACGCGGTGCCCGAACTCGGGGGCAGGACCCCGCTGCAGGCGGCGAAAAAGCCGTGCATGGATTTTATCGCCCGCCACGGGGTAATGGGGCTTGTCCGTACCGTACCGGAAAGCGTCCAGCCTGCCAGTGATACGGCCAATTTATCGGTGATGGGGTTCGACCCGGAAGTATATTACACCGGCCGATCGCCCATTGAGGCGGTCAGCATGGGCGTGGAAGTCGGGGACGACGACATCGCATACCGATGCAACCTTGTCACGCTTTCGGACGCGGAGCGGTATGAGGACAAGCTGATGCTCGATTACAGCTCGGACGAGATACCGTCGGACGAGGCGGCCACGCTGATCGGCGCGGTGAACGAACAGCTCTTGCCCAGCCAGCCCGCACGGTTAATAAGCGGAGACATAATCGATCTCGGTAGCGCTCAGGACGCACAGGTCGCGCAGGGCGGCAGTCCTTGCGGCAATTTGTCGGAATCCGCTCATTTTTACCCAGGCATTAGCTACAGGCACTGCATGATATGGAACGGCAGGGGCGCGGGCCCCGTGTGCGTGCCGCCGCACGACATACTCACGCGCAGGATAGGGGAGTATCTGCCGGCGGACGCCGACGGCAGCGGCGACGCGCATATATTAAATAAACTGATGAAAGAGAGCTACGCGTTCCTGTCCGAACACGAGGTCAACAAGGACAGGGTCAGGCGGGGCCTGCTCCCCGCGAACTCGCTGTGGCTGTGGGGGCAGGGCGGGCGGCTGACGCTGTCCTCTTTCTACGATAAATACAAGGTTTCGGGCGCGGTAATCTCCGCCGTCGATCTGGTCAAAGGGATTGGCATCAGCGCCGGCCTGCGGTCCATCGACGTCGATGGCGCCACGGGGACGCTGAACACAAACTACAGGGGCAAGGCGGAGGCCGCGCTCGCGGCTCTCGAAGGGGGCGGCTGCGACTTCGTGTACGTCCACATTGAGGCGCCGGACGAATGCGGCCACCGCAACGAGATCGACAACAAAGTCAAATCCATTGAATATATCGACGAGCACGTCGTTTCCGTGCTGCTGGAACGGCTGCGGCAGATAGGCGACGAATTTTCTATCCTCGTGCTGCCGGATCACCCCACGCCGCTGTCATTGCGGACGCATGCGCGGGACCCCGTGCCGTTCGCGCTGTACACGTCCTCGGCGCACAAAGACGCCCCGTCCGCCGCCGGGTATGACGAGGTGCAAGCGGCGCGAACGGGGCTTTTAATTGATCCGGGGCACACCTTGATGGATCATTTCATTGCAAACACGTTAAAATACTAGTTTCGCTTTTCGCCCAACTCGATTGTCAGGTCTACGAAACTGCCGCTGGCATAGTCGTTTGTGCTCCAGTCGCGGTAGACTGTAATGCTCACCCAGTCGCCCGGCTTGCATTTGTTCTTTTCGTTTTCGAGCGAGTCGAAGTTTTCGACATCGACCGCGTTGAATTTTACGATGATGTCATTTCTGTGTATTATGGACTCCGACGGCCCGCTTTCGTCCACTTCGTACACGTAGACGCCCCTCGGCATGTTGTACTGGTCCGCCAGTTGCTCAGTGTATTGGCTGTACGCCGTTATGCCGATATATGGCCGGCCGGTCACATATGTATAGTTCATCAAGTCTTCGCATATCTTGACGGCCGCGTTGATGGGGATGGCAAACCCCAGCCCTTCGTACGCCCTGTCGGCGATTTTGATGGAGTTGACGCCGATGACCTGCCCGTTTTTATTTATGAGCGCGCCGCCGCTGTTGCCGGGATTGATGGCCGCGTCCGTCTGGATCAGTTGTATGTTCCGGTAGCCCTCCGTCTGGATGGAGCGGTTCAGACCGCTGATCACGCCGAACGTGACCGAACTCATATATTCCATGCCGCCCGGGTTGCCGATCGCCACCACGAATTCGCCGACGACCAGTTTGTCCGCGTCGCCCAGCTCGGCGGCGGGTAGGTTATTCGATTCGATTTTTAATACACACAGATCCGTGCTCTGATCGTAGCCGACTATGGTCGCGGGGTACCCCGTGGTTGAGTCGTCCGGCAAAAATATCTCAATTTTTGTGCCTTCGAGTTGGTTCCTCGTATTGGCGTCAATGACCTCGGATACAACATGGTGGTTTGTCATTATATATCCGTCTTCGCGTATGATAATGCCCGAGCCTTCGCCCGAACGCTCCTGCCCTGGCATCAATATGCCCCCGAAGCGGTATGCCTGCGACGAGAACGTGATGCGGATGCCCACGATGGACGGGTACACTTTCTGGTATATTTCCGGCACGGTCATCTCGCCCTCGTGAGGGGGGTTCAGCGTCAGCGACGATATGCCCGAAGCGGCGGCGCCTGCCTGCGTCTGGGGCAGCGATTGGCCCGGTTGGCCCGGCTGCTGTCCTGATTGCTGGCCCGGCTGCTGGCCCTGCTGCCTATTTTGCGCCCGACCGCCGCCGTCACCTTGTGCGCCGTCCGCGCCCGATGCGGCGCCTGCGTCATCCGCAGCGCCTGTATCAGATTCCGGGCCTGCTGCGGCGTCTGCCCCTTCTGGAGAGTTGGCGTCCGCCTCCTCGTTCTGCCGTTCCTGTGGCGGCAGCAGCGAAGGCCTGTCCTGTTGGTTCCCGAACAAGCCGCCGGAATTTTGGCGGTTCCCGCCCGGGTCGGCCTGTTGCGCCTGCCCGCCGCCTGTGTTTGAACTGGCGTCTGCCGAGACCTGCGATACATTCGAGTTGCCGGACAAGAAGTTTATATTATTGTTGCCAACAAGATAGCCCGCAGCGAATATGCCTGTCAGGAGCAACGCGCCCGCCAGTGCAGCCGCCATAATGCGGAGGCGCGTCTTGCGCTTGGAACGCTGTGCATCCTGCCTGGCCGGCTGGGCGGGGGGTATATATTGCTGCTGTCGCGCGCCGTAATAATATGACGCGTCCTGAAATTGCTGGGGGGCGCCGGTCTGGCCGGTTTGGCTGGTCTGGTTGGGTTGATGGTATGCCGGCTGCCTTGGGGGCGCGTACTGCGGGCTGTACTGCTGCCGGCCGCCGTCCCGCTGGTAATTTTGCGCATCATATTGGTTTTGGAAAGCAGGCTCGCCATATTGGCCGCTGTATTGGCTGCCATATTGGTTTTGTTGGGCAGGGCCGTCATATGGGCCCTGATATGCGTTTTGCTGCCGCCCGGGCCAATTATGCTCCTGCGATGCGTATGCGCCCTGCGCGTATGCGTTCTGCGCGTAGCCGCTTTGCGTGTAGCCGCCCTGCTCGAAGCCGCCCTGCTCGGCTGCCTGTGTCGTGCGCTGCTCGGACAACTGCCTGTTATATGAAAGCTGGCGATTGTGCCACTCCCGATCTTGTATCTCTCTTTGCTGGCGTTCCCATTCCTCCCTGGACTGCGGTGGGGCGCCGGTTGCATCGTGCTGTACGGCTGCATCGTGCTGTCCCGCTGCATCGTGCTGTCCCGCCGCATCATGCTGCCCTGCCGCTTCGTGCAGCCCGGCCGCATCATGCTGCCCTGTCGCATCGTGTAGCCCTGCGGCTTCGTGCAGCCCTTCTGCTGACAGCAGCTTTTCTGCCGGCTGCTGTTCGGCTACCGGCTGCTGCCCGGCTGCTGCCGGCAGCCCTTCCGCAGATTGGATTTCGGCCGCTTCATGCAGTTCGGGCGCGGCAGTTTGCCCAGCATCAAAATACTGCGCAGCTTCCATGCCTTGTGCGGCTTCTATCCCCTGCCCGCCTACATAGCCCTGCGCGGCGTCTTCAACCTGTCCGGCATCCATGTTATTTATTACGCCCGCGTTTTGCCCGGCGCTCATGTTATTTATAGTTTCCGGGTTCTGCCGCTGCTCGTTCCCGTTATCATTATATTGAGACTGGCTGTCCATCCATTTACCTCCAAAAATATCGATTGATATGCGATTGATTACATTGTTCATTACTATTATATCGAAGAAAAATGACAGAGTTTTTACTCATTTGTAAACAATTCGCATAGCTTCCGCATTATTTTTCGCACTCGGGCGCTGCGTTGCCCGAGGCCCTCAACATTATAACGGACCTGAACGAAATGACCCCAAGCAGCACCGCGCCGCCCACATATGTCAGCGGCGCCGGCCTTTCACCCGTTGCTAAATATACCCATACGGGGTTCAGAAGCGGCTCGATTATCGGTATGAGCGCCAGATCGAGGGTCGAGGCGCGGACCGACGCCTTTGCGAACAGTATATACGGCAGCGCGATTTGGAATGCCCCCAAAAAGATCACCGGGGGGAGCGCCGACAGCTCGACCGGGTACAGGACAGCGAACGGGATGCCTATTACGACGGCGACCAGGTTGCCCAGTATGATCGTCTCCACCTGCGAGCCGGTCTTGTGCATTTTCAGAAAAACCATGAACGAGCCGAAAAACAACCCGCTGAAAACGGCGACGACGTTCCCGGCCATAGAGCCGAACCCGATGGAGCCGGAAAAGAGAAATACCAGCCCGACGGACACCCCGCCCATCGACAGATAGTCGTACCAATATAGTGAGTCTTTTAGCAGCAGATAGCCGAGTATCACGGCAAAGACCGGGGAGGAGTATTGCAACAATATGGCGTTGGCGGATGTCGTCAGCTTCGTCGCTGTGACGAACGAGGTGACAGTGGCTGCGTAGCATAACGCGCCGAGGCACTGCGCGCGCGTGAACACGAAGTGCGGCCTCCCGCGCAGGTATGCCAGCATGCACAACGATGCCGTGAGGGATCTGGCGTATGAGATGACCATCGGGTGCGCGTCGGTCGTCTTGATGAAGACGCCGCCGAGGCTCCACAAAAAGCCCGAAGCGACCAGCAGGGCGACTGTCTGCGCCCTGCCGGCCATTTGATTGTCCCTACCGACTTTTTGGTTGTCCCTGTCAGCCTTATGATTGTCTCTGCCGGCCATTTGGTTGTCTCTGCCGTCCTTTTTCATCATATATGCATATTAAATATCAAATTTATTTTTTATTGGCACTGCATTATTATTGGAATTGCATATATGGTAAATTGATGCGCTTAATTTTCCTGCATAGGCTGGTGCGATTTTCCAACAGCACCTACGATTATGTCTATGTTTTTGCCCGCGCCCGTCTCGCCGTTTCCGTTGTTTGCGAGGCGTATTGTCATCCTGTTGGGCACGCATACGATGACCGACTGCGTAGCCGGCGTGCTGTCGATGGCGCCCTGCCTGACGCACAGCATGTCCGGGCAGTTGGCGTCCGCCATACGCACCTGGCCGCCCTCTATGGCGATGACGTTGCGGCGCCCGCCGGAACTGTATTCCAGCCTCGCGTCAGCGGATAGGCTCGCCTCGCGCCACACGGCCCCGTCGACTTTTATTGTGACGCCGCTTGCGCTTTCGCCGGTGAGCCTGGGGTATATCGCGACGGCGATCGCAAAGAGCAGCACGCAGGCAATCAAAACCGCGTCGCCCGCCGTGAATGGCCGCCTTTTGCCGTCGTCTGCTCCATTAATGAGGCGCGCCACGGCCCTTAGCCTATCAGCTTTTCGAGCAACTGCCCGCTCCGCTCGAGAAATTCCGTCATGGCCGACGGTTCCAACTGCTGGTTGCCCAGAACCGCCATATCGTACACGTGCTTGCAAATGAGGTCGACCTCTTCGGTCTTTGCGCCATCGCCCAAAAGCTTTGCCACCGACTGGATTAGCTTGCTGCTGCGGTTGAGCACCAGCGTCTCGTCCCTGGGGAACATCGCCGACATGTCCATGCCGCCGCCAGCCCCGTACGCGCGGCTCATGTCGCGCATCCTGCGCGAGTACTCCGACAAAAGGATCACCCCGGGCACAGACTGCGTTTTTAGCGCCTCAAGCTTTATTTTTAGCTGATCGTTGCCTGCCGCCCTCTTGAACGCCTCGTCCAGCGCCTTCTCCATTTTATCGGCGTCGTCCTTCGACAGCCCGTCGTCCTGCGCCTTCAGGCTGTCGGATATGTCCGAATCGATCCGCTGCATCTTGACGGAACGGTCCTTCGACTCCAGGAACTGAATAAAATGCGTGTCGAGCATGGTCTTTAGCTCGACGGCGTCCATCTCGTTGTCGCGGAATATTTTGATGTACTGCGCCTGCTGCTTCTCGTCCGTCACATAGAACACGGTGTTCTCGTGCTTGCTTTTGGCGTTTTCGAGGTAAGTCTTGAGCGTCAGATATTTATTGTCGAGGTTCTTATATATAATGATGTCTTTTACGCGCTCATACAGGTTGTCCTCGCGTATGCACCCGTATTTTATGAATGGGTTTATATCGTCCCAATATTTTTCGTAGTCGTCCCGGGCCGTTTCGAACAGCGACGTGAGCTTGTCGCCGACCTTTTTTGTGATGTGCGTCGAAATGCGCTTGACGTAGCTGTCGTTCTGCAGGAAGCTGCGCGAAACGTTGAGAGGGAGGTCCGGGCAGTCGAGGCAGCCCTTTAGCAGCAGCAGAAATTCCGGGATGACTTCCTTTATATTGTCCGCTACGAAGACCTGGTTGTAATACAGCTTTATCTGGCCCTCCATCGTCTCGAACTCGTGCCGCAGCTTCGGGAAGTACAGGATGCCTTTGAGGTTGAACGGGTAGTCCATGTTGAGGTGGATCCAGAACAGCGGGTCCT
The DNA here is from genome assembly GCA_009777515.1 of Oscillospiraceae bacterium. Taxonomy (GTDB): domain Bacteria; phylum Bacillota; class Clostridia; order WRLR01; family WRLR01; genus WRLR01. The sequence continues at coordinate 20,636 of WRLR01000044.1, forward strand.
CAAAGTCCATGAACACGCTGCGGTAGAACGCCTTGTATTCGTCGTCCGTACAGTCCCTCGGTGTTTTTTGCCACAGCGGCGATACGTCGTTGACCGGTTCGTACTCGCGGCCCCCATATACGACCTTCTTGCTTGCCGCGCCGTCGCCTGCTTCTAATGCTTCGCCTTCAATATCGTCTGCATCGAAAGCTTCGTCGTCAATATCGTCGGCATCTAATGCCTCGCCGTCGCCTCCGTCATCTGCATCTAATGCTTCGCCGTCAATATCGTCGGCATCAGTATCATCGTCCGCCTCGGTAGCTTTCATATCCACCGCGTCCGCGCCGGCCTTTTCTTTTTGCTCGCTGGCCTTCTTTTCCGCTTCTTCCGCTTCCTGCGCCTCCTGGTCCCTGTCCGCAACTATGATCGGATATGGCATGAACGCGCAGTACTTGCGCAAAACCTCCCTGATCTTGAACGCGTCCAGATACTCAAGGCTGTCGTCCGCCATTGTCAGCGTGACCGTCGTGCCACGCTCCACGCGCCCCGACGGGCCCATTTCATAATCCATACCGCCGACGCTCGTCCATTGGACAGCCTCGGCCCCGTCGAGATATGAGAGGGTGTCAATGGACACGCTGTCCGCAGCCATGAACGACGAATAGAAACCGAGCCCAAAATGCCCGATTATTTGCTCCTCTTCATTGATTTTGTCTTTGTATTTCTCCAAAAAATCCTGTGCGCCCGAAAATGCGATTTGGTTGATGTATTTTTTTATCTCGTCCGCCGTCATGCCGATGCCGTTGTCGACGAACGAGAGGCGCTTATCGCTTTTTTCGATAATGACCGCCATCACGTACCCGCCCGGATCAAACGGCGCCGCCTCCCCGATGGTGGCGAGCTTTTTGTGTTTGTTTATGGCGTCGCTGCAGTTTGATACGAGTTCCCTGATGAAAATATCTTTTTCCGAATAGAGCCATTTTTTGATTATCGGAAAAATATTTTCTGTGTTGATGGATACATTGCCGCTTTCGGTAGCCATTTACGTTACGCCCCCTGTCGTAAGTCTTTTTTATTATCTATATATCTTTATTATTTAAATTACTAACATTAATATAATATTACAGGCGCGCGTTGATGTAGTCGCGGGCTATTTTATCGTATTCCGCCATGATGCGCCGTATCATGTGGTCGCTCGTCGAGTTAAGCTTCACCCCGCCTATCCGCGCGATAGGCAGCACGCCGATGGACGTCCCCGTGAGGAAGGCGCCGTTGACGGCTAGCACGGGCAACGCAGGCTCCGGCGCCGAACCGGGCCAGGGGCCCGGCGTGGGGAACGTCAGCGTCCTGCGCGGTTTGTGCAGCCGCCCCCTTGGGCTCTCCGGCTTAAACCGGTTCGCGACGGCCCTGCCGTGCGCGCGCCGCCTGTCAAGGCTGCCGGGCGATAGGCCGATCTCCTCCAGGATGACGGGCCGCTCGACAATCTCGATGCCGGCGCGCTGCGCCGCGATGAAGACATATTTGCGTATGGTCCCTTTCAATATAGCGCGATCCGGCGCGGTAAACAACTGCTCCCCGCGCGAAAAGAACAGGTTTGAACGGCTGCCCTCCGTCAGGCTGTTCGTATTGTCGTAGAGCAGAAGCTCAAACACCCCGCCGCTCTGGATCAACGCCTCCACTTGCTCCTTGAACCCCGAAACCACCTGCTTGACATTGGGGTTGTCGCGCGTGTAGGCGTATAGCCCGGTCGGCACGCCGTCCGCATAGTATTCCGGCGGCGGGTAGAAACTGCGGTTGATGTTGCAGAAGAGGTTGATTTTTTTATGCGCGTTCTTCGCGCTGTGCGCTCCGTGCGCACCGTACGTGCCATGCGCACTTGGAACGCTTTGTACGTTCTGCATGTTTTGCACGTTCTGTATGTTTTGCATGTTATGTACATTATATACGTTCTGCGCACCCGGAGCGTTTTGCGTGTTCTGAACGCCCGGAGCGTTTTGCGCGTTCTGCGCGTTCTGAACGCCCTGAGCGTTCTGTGTGTTCTGCGCGCCCGGATCGTTATGCGAAGCCCACAGCTTCACATTGCAATCGCTGACGCCGTTCGCGCGCAGCAGCGCGACTATCGGCTGCAGCAGCTCATATATGCTGGCTTCGGGGGGAACCTCGGCCAAAGTTACTGCACCGGTTTCCTTACCGTAGCTGAAATCTTCGCCGATTCCGCTTCCTGCTCCGGCCCCGGCCCCGACCCCGCTCCCGATTCCGCCTCCAGGCCCGGCGCCGGCCTCCATATTCAACTTTTGCAACGACTCGTTGAGGCGCGCGCAGTGATCCTCGAAAAACATGGGCACGCCCTGTATGACCCTGACGACCTCATACGCGATGCCGCCGCCCCAAAGACCAATGTCGTCGACCTCATCTGCGTAGCGCCGGGCCTCGATGATTTCATTATTCAAGCATATATAAGCGCCCACATTGTCCGTAAGGAAATCTAGATTGCCCATTTTTAACCCCGCCATATTCGTAATGTGTTATCCAACGAACGATCCCCCGTTGACCCGCGCCTGCGCGCCCCAGTGGATAGCCTGATGGCCCCGCTAAGCTTGCCTGTAGCCCCCGATGTCTTTCCTGTAGCGCATTTCATTGAAAGACACATGCAAAATACCGCCGTACGCTCTTTCCAGCGCGTCGCCGAGGTTCCCCCCGAGCGCTGTAACGCCAAGCACGCGCCCCCCCGATGTGACCAACCTGCCGCCTTCCTCACGCGTTCCGGCATGGAACACCATCACGCCGCCGTCGGTGGGGCAAATGTCAGGATCGAGGGATCGCGCTATGCTTACCTCGTAACCGGTTTTATACGGGCCCGGGTACCCGCCCGAAGCGGCTATGACGCATGCGGCGAAGCCGCTCTCCCACTCCGGTTCGACGCTGTCAAGCCGCTCGTCTATCACTGCGTCGATTATTTCTAGTAAATCGCTCTTTAGCAGTGGCAGTACGACCTGCGTCTCCGGATCGCCGAACCGCGCGTTGTATTCGATGACCTTGACGCCGCCCTCCGTCAACATAAGACCGAAATACAAGATGCCCCGGTAGCGTATGCCTTCGGCTCTCATCATGCCCAGGGTGGGGGCGTAGATGCGCTCCCAACACTCGCGCGCGACCGCTTCCGTATAGATGGGCGACGGCGCGAAAGCACCCATCCCGCCCGTGTTTGGGCCCTGGTCGCCGTCGAATGCCCGTTTGTGGTCCTGCGAACAGGGCATCGGTTTTATTGTATGCCCGTCCGTGAACGCAAGCACCGTCATTTCCGGCCCGGTCAAGTACTCCTCCAGGACGATTCGAGCGCCCGAGTCGCCATAGATTTTGTCGAGCATGATGGAACGCACTGCGGCCTCGGCCTCCGCCCGATCCTCCGTGACGACGACGCCTTTGCCTAGCGCGAGGCCGTCAGTCTTCACGACAAACGGCGTGCGGGCATCGGCGGAAGCGATCGCCGCGATGGCGTCAGCCGCGTTTTCGAAAACCTGGTAGCCCGCCGTCGGGATACCGTATTTCCTCATCAGGTCCTTCGCGTAGCTCTTGCTCCACTCGAGGCGAGCCGCCGCCTTGACGGGGCCGAACGCACGGATGCCTGCGGCTTCGCACGCGTCCGCTAGCCCCAGTGCCAGCGGGTCGTCCGGCCCGATGACAACCAGGTCGACATGCGCGTTTTTCGCGAAAGACAAAATGCTGTCAATGTCCGTCGCGCCGATGTCTACGCATTCGGCCAGGTGGGCTATGCCCCCGTTGCCCGGCGCGCAATAGATTTTTTTGGCCCTGGGGCTTTGTGCGAGCTTCCAAATAATGGCGTGTTCGCGCCCACCGCCGCCTACTACTAAAATATTCATAGTCGATTCCCGATTTCGCTGCGCTGTCCGCCGTTAGTGCCTGAAATGGCGGATGCCTGTGAAAACCATGGCTATGCCGTGGCGGTTGCATGCCTCGATGGATTCCGCGTCGTTCACCGATCCGCCTGGCTGGATAATCGCCGTGACGCCGGCCGCGGCGAACGCCTCGACGCAGTCGTCCATAGGGAAGAACGCGTCCGAGGCAGCGACGGAGGATTTCGCCCGGTCGCCGGCCACTTCGATGGCTATCTTTGCCGCCATTATGCGCGAGTTCTGCCCGGGCCCGACGCCCGTTGTGGCATTGCCCTTCGCCAGCACGATTGCGTTGGATTTCGTATGCTTGACCACCGCCATAGCAAAACTCATGTCCGCTAGTTCAATATCTGTCGGTTTCTTTTCAGTTACCACTTTTATATTATACATATCCGCAACAATGTTGTCGTTAGTTTGCAATAATAATCCTCCGCCGACTTTTTTCATGTACATCGGCCCGCCGGTCGACACGTTGGTTGCCCCGCTGGTTGGCCCGCTGGTTGGCCCGCCGGCTGCACCGTCGGCTGCACCGTTGGCTACCTCGCTGCCCGCCCCGCCGACAGCCCTATCGGCTGCTCCGCGCGGTGCTGCGGGTGGCGCCGCGGGTGGCGCTGTGGGTGGTGCTGCGAGCGGCGCTGCGGGCGGATCAATGGCCAGCAGCCGGATATTTTTCTTTCTCGATAAAATCTTCAACGCTTCGTCGTCGAACCCCGGCGCCGCGACAATTTCGATAAATATCTTGCGGATTTCAGCCGCGACGCGCGCGTCGATCGTCCTGTTGGCCGCAATGATGCCGCCATAGATCGACATCTTGTCAGATTCGTACGCCCCGGTCCAGGCGCTGTATATATCGTCTGCGACTGCGGCGCCGCAGGGGTTAGCATGTTTGACCGCGACGACCGCCGGCCGGTCGAACTCGGCAAGCAGCGACAGCGCGCCGTCCAGATCACCGATGTTGTTGTAGGACAGCTCCTTGCCGTGTAATTGCGTATATGTTGCAAGCGAGCCGCGCTGTGGAATGGGGTCTGCATAGAACGCAGCGCCCTGGTGGGGGTTTTCCCCGTAGCGCATTTGCTGCTTTTTTTCAAACGTCAGCGTCAGCTTGTCGGGGAAATAGGCCTCTCTTTGCATTGCTGCGCCCAGGTGGCTCGCAATTAACGCGTCGTAGCTGGCTGTGTGTTCAAAAGCTTTGACGGCCAGCCTGAAGTTCAAGGATTCGGGCGCAGCGGTTTTAGTTGCTGTGCTACCGTTATCCGCGCCGCCGCTCGTTGAGCAGCCGACATTCACGCCGCCTGCCAAGCTGCCGCCATCCGCACCGCCACTCGTTGAGCAGCCGCCGTCCGTAACGCCACTTGCTGGGCAGGCGTCATCCGCCCCGCCGCCCGCCATGCGCGCAATCGCGTCCAGCGCTTGCGCGTAGTCGCCTGGATCCACAATGACCATCACGTCCTGATAGTTCTTCGCCGCCGAGCGCAGCATCGCCGGGCCGCCGATGTCGATGTTTTCTATCGCTTCGGCCAGCGTCGCGCCCGGTCTTTCAATCGTCTTTTTGAAAGGGTACAGGTTGACGACGACGAGATCGATCATGCCCACGCCGTTTGCCCGCATCTGCTCCATATGGCCCTCGTTCGAGCGCACTGCCAGCAACCCCCCGTGGATTTTCGGGTGCAGCGTCTTGACGCGCCCGTCAAGGCATTCGGGGAAGCCCGTCAAGTCCTGCACTTCCGTCGTGGGCACGCCGGCCCCGTTGAGGGCGGCAGCCGTTCCGCCGGTCGATACAATGTCCACGCCCAGCGCGGCGAGCGCTTTCGCGAACTCCACGATGCCGGTTTTGTCAGATACGCTGATCAGCGCCCTTTTTATCATTAATGTAATCCGCCCTTTCGCACATTCTTTCAATCAATAAATAAAACAATCAAACAATCAATCAATCAATCTTATTAATCTTATAACCATACTTTATCTATCTATCCATCCATCCATCCATCCATCCATGCATCTATTTTGTTGTCTATCTGTCTATCTGTCTATATATATATATTTATCTATTTTTCTTAAAATATCAATCTATAAATATCAATCTATAAATATCAACCCATCTATCTCTATGAAATTATTTTTGTTTATGGAGCGCCAAGGTCTTTTATTTTGACTATCCTGCCCTCTACGCTAATGCGGTTCTGCGCGAACAGGCGTATCGTTTTCGGGAGGATGACCTGCTCCGCTTCAACCATGACGCGTCGCTGCAGGCTCTCCGGCGTGTCGCCATCCTCCACGGGTATGGCTTTCTGCATGATTATGGGGCCCGAGTCGACCTCCGGCCACACGATGTGCGTGGTCGCGCCGGTTATTTTGACGCCGTATTCAAGGACCCCTCTGTGCGGCGCCAGCCCGTAAAAGCCTTTCCCGCAAAAAGACGGGATCAGCGCTGGGTGCACATTTACTATGCGGTTCGGGAACGCGTCGACTACCGCTTTGCCAAATATGGTCAGGTACCCTGCGGTCACGACCAGGTTTACGCCATGCTCCGTCAGCGCAGATATCAGCGCTCTGTCGAACGCGTCCGGATCGGTAAATTTTTTACGCTCCACGCACAGGCAGGGGATACCGGCGGCTCTTGCCCGTTCAATGGCGTAGGCCTTCGGCCTGCTGGCGATAACGACCGCGACGCGGCAATCCGCAAGATAGCCGTCTGCGACCCTATCAATTATAATCTGCAGATTCGTCCCACCGCCAGATACAAGCACGCCGATGTTCATCATATTGATCGCCCCTACGCCAGCGGGTACAATTTACGTAAATTTTCCTGCAGCGCCGTGTCCTTTTGTTCGATTTTCCTCACTAGACCAGCCTTGTATTCCTTCATTTTCGCACGCATGACGCCGTCCCTGACCGCAATGATCTGGACGGCCAGCAGCGCCGCGTTCTCCGCACCGTTCAACGCGACAGCCGCGACGGGCACGCCGGGCGGCATCTGTACAATGGAGAGGAGCGCATCGAGCCCGCCGAGCGCGTCCGACATTATGGGTATCCCGATGACGGGCAGCGGGGTGTGCGCCGCCAGCACGCCGGGCAGCGCGGCCGCTTTCCCGGCGGCGGCGATGATCACGTCGACGCCGACAGCCTCCGCGCTCCTTGCCAGCTCCGCCGCTATGTCGGGCGTCCTGTGCGCCGAGCAAATCCGGACTTCCGTTATAACAGCGAACTCGTTCAGCAGTTTGACACAGGGCTCGATAATCGGATAGTCCGAATCGCTCCCCATGACGATCAACACCCGAGGCAGTTTATTCATATAATATAGTCCCCTCCGCGCCTGCACCAATCAGCGTACCTGCGCCAATCAACGCGTTTACACCGATCGGCGCGTTTGCGCCTATCAGCCGCCAGCATCTATCAGCATACCTGCGCTGATCGGCGCATTTGTGCCTATCAGCCACCTGCGCCTATCAACGTGTTTGCACCAATCGGTGCGTTTGTGTCTATCCGTTGTTGGTATAACGGTTGGTCTTCTTAATTTATGTAAAACATGCACATGAAACATCGTTTTCATTATATGGAAACTCTGCTAAAAAATCAATTACATGTTATGTGCCGTTATATGGTAAAATATCAGGTGACATATTTGATCATTTGCGTATGGGCGCGCGTCGCTCGCCCGCAACAAGGGGGATACCGATGAAACTGATGTGGCGAATAGCAAAAGAAGCCAAGCGCTATTCCAGGCTGTTGGCAATCGCCGTGACAAGCACATTTATGCTCACGGGGGTCAACCTCGCCGCGCCGCGCATTTTGACCGAAATCACGCGCCTGGTGACCAATGTGCGAACGGACGGGGCGCTGGACATGATTGCCCGCTATACCGCCGTCCTGCTCGTGCTGTACCTTTTTCGCATATTGTTCCGTTATTTGAGCAACTTTATGGCGCACAAGGCGGCTTGGCACCTAGTGCAGGAGCTGCGCCAGCGCGTTTACGACCACATACAGAGTTTCTCCATGGGCTATTTTTACAACCAGCAGACGGGCGATCTGATGAGCCGGGTCACCAACGACACGGCGACGTTCGAGGCCCTGTACGCCCATATAATCCCGGAGATGATAACCAACTTCGTCACGATCGCCGGGGTCGTTACCATGCTGATGCTGCTTAACGTTCGACTCGCGCTGCTGACATGCATACCGATCCCGTTCATCTTAGTGTCGGGCTGGTTTTTTACAAAAAAGGTGCAGCCCAAGTTCCGCGCGATGCAGAGGTCGCTCGCAGACCTTAACTCGCGCCTCCACGACAATTTCAACGGTATTATAGAGATCCAGGCGTTCGGGCAGCAGGAGCGCGAGTCCCGCCACGTGACGAGCCGGCTTTCCGCGTTCACGAACAATATGCTCTCTGCGCTCAACATCAGCGCAAAGTTCCATCCCGGCGTCGAGTTCATGACGTCGCTCGGCACGGTGATTGTCGCCGGGTTCGGCGGCTACCTGGCTTACATGGGTTCACTGGAAGTGGCGGACATACTGGGCTTTATGCTCTACCTCGCACTGTTTTATGGGCCCATTGCCGGGGTGGCGCGCCTTTTGGAAGATTTTTCCCATGCGCTGGCGGGCGCCGAGCGCGTGATCGAAATTTTAGATACCCCATCGGGCATCATCGATCTGCCTGGTGCGAAACCCATAGGGCCCGTGGCGGGCGAGATCGCATTTGACCATGTCAGCTTCTCATACGACCCGAACGCCCCTGTGCTGAACGACATATCCTTCATGGCGAAGCCGGGGCAGATGATAGCGCTGGTGGGCCCGACCGGGGTGGGGAAGACGACGGCGATTCAGCTCGTGTCGCGCTTTTACGAGCCGGACTCGGGGAGGGTGCTCATCGACGGTAGCGATATAAAAGACGTCACCTTGGACAGCCTCCGGCAAAACATAGCGCTGGTGCTGCAGGACACGTTCCTTTTCACGGGGACCATCGCGGAGAACATCGGCTACGCAAAGCCTGAGGCGACGATGGACGAAATCATCGAGGCGGCGAAGATCGCCAGGATACACGACAATATATTGGAAATGCCAGACGAATACGATACCCAGGTCGGCGAGCGCGGCGCGAAGCTCTCCGGCGGGCAGAAGCAGCGCATCGCCATTGCGCGCGCGGTTCTGCGGCAGGCGCCGATACTCATTTTGGACGAGGCGACGGCTTCGGTCGATATAGAGACGGAGGCGCATATACAGCAGGCGATTAACGATTTAGCCGGCACACGCACTATCATAGCCATCGCGCACAGGCTCTCGACAATCAGGAAAGCTGACATGATCCTTGTAATAGAAAACGGCGAGATTGTGCAGCGCGGATCGCACGAACAGTTGATGGTCGCCGATGGCCTGTACCGGCGCCTGAACGCCTCCATAGCGTAGGCTCAATAGACATATTTTTAATATGCATTATATAATATGTAGGGATATGTGGGGACGAACAGTGTTCGTCCGCGACTTTCACGGTTGTCTAATATAAGAATATAGGATATTTACGAGGTGTGGCTCAGCATGGTAGAGCGCCTGGTTTGGGACCAGGATGTCGCAGGTTCAAATCCTGTCACCTCGACTTTTAGCGGCCGCCGCCCCGCCCGGGCGCGAGCTACGGCGGCAAAATACGCGAAGCGCAATATATTTGCGTTTTTCGAACGAAAATTAGTATTTGAAAAAAGGAGTAAATAGTTGTAATATAGAATAATAGAATATATGGATATTTTTACTTTGTAACAGGTTTGGCAGTCCGATCCGGCGGCGCGCGCCACCGAGAGAAAAAGGAGGGCGGAACAGCG